>CAYJWY010000021.1:8147-20363 GCA_964374035.1 uncultured Gammaproteobacteria bacterium | reverse complement strand
TTCAGAAACGCGGCCGTTGCAATCATTTCGATCGCCTCCACAAACAAGTCGTCGATGCGTTTACCTAGTGAATAGCGGTGCGTCTTAGGGAGTTTTCCATAACATTCAAACCAAAAGAGATAAGCTCGCTTCAACGTTTTCAACACTGGCAAAATAGTCAGGGGGGGTACGCTTAGTAGCGTGGCCAAAATTTTGTTCACTCATACATTTGAACAGATTATTTCGATCGAGAATTTACTTGGAGCCTGGGGTGAGTTTGTGGTCGGGAAACGGTCTCGAGAGGATGTGCAGGAGTTTGAGCTGCATCTGATGGATAATCTTTTAGATTTGCATCGAGTGTTGGTCGACAAGACTTACTATCACGGCAGGTACGAGTCGTTTGTGATCGTCGATCCAAAGCGCCGCTCGATTCACAAAGCCTCCGTCCGCGATCGTGTGCTTCACCGCGCATTGTATCGCAACTTGTATCCGTTTTTCGATCGAACGTTTATCAGTGATTCATTTTTCTGTCGAAACGGTAAAGGAATGCACAAGGCGATTGATCGGTTTCGAACGCATGCATTTCGTGTCAGTCAAAATCATACCCGCACGTGCTGGGTGCTCAAGTGTGACATCAAACAATTTTTTGCGAGCATCGATCATCGCATCTTGACGCGTATTCTCGACGAGTACATTCAAGATGCGGACATAAGGCAGCTTCTAAGAACGATTATCGATAGTTTTGAATCAGAGAATCGGCCCGGTGTCGGACTTCCGCTCGGCAACCTCACTTCACAACTGTTCTCCAATATCTACATGAATCAATTCGATCAATTCGTGAAACATCAACTCAAGACCAAGCCTTATATCCGATACGCCGACGACTTCGTATTTCTATCAACCGATAAATATTTTCTTCAGTTGATCATTCCAGCAGTCCGTTCGTCTCTTTTGTTCGACCTCCATCTTATCCTTCACCCAAACAAAGTTTTTTTAAAGACGATCGCTTCAGGTGTCGACTTTCTAGGATGGACGCATTTTGTAGGCCATCGTACATTACGTTCGGTCACGAAACGACGGATGTTTCAGTGTGTTGAAGCACATCCAGAAACAGAAACGATACAGTCGTACTTGGGAATGATGAGGCATGGGAATACCGAGAAGTTGCAAGATGTTTTAAAATGCCTTTATTAAGGCATTTTTTTGTCATCAAAAAATTATCGGCTTCCTCTCGATCCCTATTACTTCAACAATTCTCTCGTTCGTTGTGCCGTTCGAACTGTAATAAACGGTGATCAAGCGGGTTCCGACATAGAATGTAATTTCATTCCAGTGTTTGCGTGTTTTTCTGCCCAACACTTTTTCGTTGACTAGATGTTTGTCGATCTTCGAAAAAATTTGTTCGCTCAACTTCTTCGCCGACCGTCGATAATTCTCGATAATCATCTTTTCAGTTACTAATCCGCTATCTTGGTAGAGTTCAAAAAAGGCTTCTTCGTATGCACGAATGAAGCCAGTCACGGCTGAGACCGCAGCATCGCTGTAATAAAGTTTACGCATACGACCGAACTTTTGTCTGATGCTTCTTTTGTTCTGAATGGGCCTTCTTCAATCTTTGTTCCAAACGTAACGCGGACTGATCAATGTAGTCAGCGACAATTTTTTTCGCCTCGCTTGCTTCGTATCGCTCAACTTGTTTGCGCATATTCATTAAGAATGATACGAAGAAACCAGCATCACGTCAATTCAATAAAAAATCGCCTAGGGCGATTTTTCGATTCGAAACTGTTTAATCGTCGCTGTCGCTCCCCTTACAAGCTCAATCGACGTCTTGCTCACGCCCAGCTCCTCCGCAATCAGCTCAATAATCGCCGCGTTCGCTTTCCCCTTTTCCGGCACGGCCGTAATGCTGATCTTCACCGTATCCTCGTCGAGCCAAACAAGCTCATTTATTCGACTCCTCGTCTTGATGTGCGCCGTGAGAATCATAAGTGTCTACGAGCGGACTTGTGATCGCGATCAATTGGTCGTGAAGTTTTCCGTTTGAGCCGACAAGATCATGGCTGTGAACGTTCCATGGTTTTCCGTGGAAGTCGGTTATGGTTCCGCCGGCTTCTTGGATGAGCAAGGCTCCAGGAACGACATCCCAGAGACGCCCGCACGTAAGGATCACGGCGTCGGCCTTTGCGTCGGCAACGCTTGCGAGCATAATCGCGGCCGAGCCAAGGCGGCGGAAGTAGGTTGTTTCTTGTTCGAGACTTTTGATGATCTCGCTGTGTCGCGTGCGTTCAAATTGTTTGTACCCGCGCCCGGCAAACATCATGGCTCCGCGTGTGACCAGTGTCTCAGAGACGTGGATTGGTTGACCGTTCAGCACGGCACCTTCGCCCTTGTAGGCCATTAGGAAGTCGTTGTGGATGGGGTCATAGATTGCGCTCATGATCGGCTCTTCGTTTTCGACATAACAAAGCATGGTGGCAAAAATAGGGATTCCTGAGACGAAGTTACTTGTTCCGTCCAGCGGATCGATGACCCAGGTTGGATCTTTTGTAATCGTTTGTTCAAGCGCGCCTTCGGATTCCTCGGTAAAAATGACGTGATCCGAAAAGTCTTTTTTAATACGCGCAATGATGAGATCATTGCAAACATAGTCAATTTCCGTCACTTTTGAGCTGTCTTTTTTGTAAAAAACCTTTTGTTTTTTACGAAAATTCTCACGCAGGACTTCGCCCGCGCTAAGAAGAGCTTCTCTGGCAATGGCAATTAACTGATCTTTCACATGAGGTATATCGTACGCTTCCTTTTCGACTGCGTCGAGCAGAAATTTGTCTGGCCTTCAGGTCAGAAAAAACAGGAGGCCTAGGCTTCCTGTTTTATGACGTGCGATTTCATGTGTTCAATGGTCGCACGGTTTTTGAGAATCTGCTGGGTGTACTCACGATATTGCGGTGAGTAGACCTGTTTGCGTGTTTCCTCGTCCTCATAACGCTCGGCAATTTTGTCGATCTCAACGTCGATGTCTTTTTCTGAGACTTCGATGTTTTCTTGTTCAGCGACCGCGCGCAAGATGAGCGCGACCTTGATACGGATGAGGGCTTGCGAGGCAAGATCGATTTTCAACTGTGCGAGTGTTTTGTTCAAATTGCGCAAGTACTGATCGAAGGCAACGCCCTGCGACTCCACGCCGCGCTGAAGTTCCGCGATCATCTTGTTGATTTCTTCGTTGACGATCAAGTCGGGAATCTCTTCAAAGCGCGACTTCGACGCAACCAGCTCAAGCATTTCTTTTTCCTGTCGCATGGTCTCTTGCTGTTCTTTCTCACCGAGCAAGTTGTCATGAAGTGTTTTGCGAAGCATGGCAAAGTCGTGAAGGCCGAGCATGCGCGCAAATTCATCGTCGAGTCCAGGAAGCGTGAGATGGTACAGCTCGTTTACTTTGATTTCGAAAAGAACTTCTGAGCCTGCGAGCATTTTTTGCACATGATTTTCAGGAAACGGAAGCGTGAACGAGCGTTCCTCCCCTTCCTTCATGCCAATGACTTTATCCTTGAAGCCTGGAATGTAGTAGTCCTCATTCAAGTAGATCGAGTGGTTGGGCGACTGACCACCTTCGACGGGTACACCATCTTTTTTCATGTTCATCGAGATCACAATCTTGTCCGTTTCGGTTGCAGTCTTGTCGCTCATCGCGCGCACTTCCTTTGTCTGCATACGGCGCAAGTCGTTGAGCGCGAGGTCAAGATCTTTCTCTTCGACTTTTGCCTTTTGACTTGTGACAGACAGACTCTTGAAGTCAACAAGCATCGTCACCTTGGGCATGCGCGTTACCTCGGCCGTGAATTCAATGTTGTTTCCAGGCGCAAGTTTCACAACATCAATGTGCGGTGAGCCAACGGTTTCGATGTTGTTTGCAAGGATCGCCTGCAAGTAACTCTTGCGCACGATTGTTTCAAGCGCTTCTTCATAGATCTTCATCTCCCCAAAGCGTTGCTTCACAATTTCGTAGCCAGCCTTGCCCGGGCGAAAGCCGGGGATTGAGGTGGTCTCAGAAAGCCGCGTTGCCGCTTCCTCGAGGTAGGGCTGAGCTTCTTCGATGGGAAGCGAAAAGGTAAGTTTTACGGTATTTTTTTCGAGGTGTTCGATCTTGGTGTTGGGCATAGAAAATTCACTTAAGTTTGCTGAGTGTAGCGTGCAAACACACTTGGGTCAAGATAAAGAAAACACCCGCTCTTGGTTGGAAGATACGGGTGAGTGTGTGGTCAGCTTGGCAAGGCCTTTTGAAGAAAGCGATTCGTGATTTCATCGACCGTTTCGGTGAACACTTTGCGCGTGCATCCCTGCGGAGCGAGCACTTCGGCAACGCGTTCGCAGATGATGCGTACGGCCATGAAGTGCTTTGCTCGGTCATTTGGCTGAACCGTGAACACCTGGTGGCCGAAGTTCAACGTGATGAGATTTTCGACCGATGTCTGCGAGAACCAGGAGACGGTGGCATTGCCTTCGGCAGAACCGGCCATCTTCGTACTGGTCAGACGAAACGTGTGGCCACGCACGGTGAACTCGACGTCACTGCGTTGGATCTTCTTGGGTTCTGGCGCGTCATCTTGTTTTTTGATGCGCAGAGTGCACCGCGCAATATCGTCACTGTTTTGCGTGTTGACGACCGAGACATCGAAGTCACCTTCGACCGCGCCGCTGGTCACGGTTGCCTCGCTTAGATCCTTTGCGAGCACAATGTCGCCGCCCCAGTCCTGGTTTTCCCACTCGAGTTTCGCACCTTCGGGGATGTTCTGGAGTCTCACAAGACGCGAATCGTTGATGCTCATGGACATTGTTGGCACTACGAAGCTCATAGGCACCTTTTCCATCACGTTGATGCGGACGTTGCGTGTGAGTGCAACGCTTGCCTCCCCCATGATGTTGGCGGTGAGCGTGTGTGTGCCGAGTGTGGTGGCCGTGTAGATCACCTCGGTTCCGGTCATCTTGTCGAGACTTCCACCACACTTGGTATCATCCCACAGGTAGCGGGCGTTGTCTTGCGGTTTTTCGACTCGAAAGACGAATGTATCGCCGAGCTTGATGTCGATGCGATGGTTATTGAGCTCGAGAATCGCCACCTTTTGCTTGGACGGCATTTCTCCAGTTGCATCGTGAATCGACGTAACGATTTGACGCACGAGTTCGTCCTCGGAGGTCGTAACGAGTTGGTCTGCGCGCATGCCCAGTTCGTTCTCGACACGTGGCATGACTTTCATGCGCAACGTCTCGAACAAGGAATGGCAGAGCTCCTCGTTGTCGAGCATTTTGGCGCTGAAGGCGTGACTGTCGTTCATCCGGTAGGGCTTGAGAATTGGGAAGTCGATGTATCCGACCACCTGGGGATGACCGATCACAATATCCAGTTGGCGAACGAGCGTTGCATAGCGCGCGTCGTCGCGGAACATCCGCATGAACGCTTGCCAGGGACAGATCGGACCCTTGGTACCAACCATGATGCAGTCACTGCTTTTGTCAGCCTTTGCGACTACATACAGCTCGATTGAGATGTCACCCGCGTTATCGCTTTGGATTTCCATTTTGATGGGATCGCCGCTGGTGATGCGTGGCTTGAGTTTCTGTTCCATCACCGTTTCGCCGCGCTGGTTGAGGGCTTCCACCGTTACTTTGTGTGCGACGTGTGGAGAGATTTTTTGCGCGAGGTGTTCGATGATGTTGTCGGGCTTGCGTTGTGCCCGTGCGCTTGGGTTACCCACCGCGATGTTTGCCCAGGTGATGACTGATCCGGACGTTTTGAGCACATGGCGAAAGGGCAGTCTGATGGATTTCCAGCTGAGTGGATTGCCATCCCCGAACCATGCCTCGAGCATGACTTCATCGTTGAGCGTTGTCTCGTAGGTAAGTCCGTCTGCAGTCTTGGTGACGCAGTGGTTGAAGGAACAGTGATGTCGGAAGCCCAGGCGTCCGGTGCCATTTCGTCCTTTTGCGTCCACATCACTTCGACTCGTGCTTCCACCCAGGGTGACGTAAGCGGTTTGCCGCATTTCGTTCATGCCTTCACCGTTGTCGATGAAGTCGATGCACGCTCGATCCTGGCTGTCTGAGTAGAAACGAATCGTGATTTCGGAAGCGTGAGCGTCGTCCGCGTTTTCCACCACCTGCACCACCGCGTCCAGGAAGGGAATGAATCCTTCCGTGAGGCGATCCAGGATCGACACGTCGACCTGGCGATTTCTTTTCTGTATGGCCATTTTTTTAGCCTTCCTTTCGGGACAGCGTTTTTTTGAATCCGGCACTTTCGCGTTGAGCCGCGATCAGATCCCAAGCCTCGGGAGTTTCCAGGAGATGCTGGAGTCCTTGTCCGGCAAGGAAAAGCTCGAAGAGCTCTGTGCCGAGCACGGGTCGCAAGCGTTCGCGGACGAACGATCGGTCGAGGTTGTTGAGGGCGACCAGTACGCGCCTGAGTTGTTCGACAGCTAGGCGCACGTCCTCGATTTCATCTTGCTTGATGCTTGTTGCGACCTCTTCGAGGTACGAGACTTGCGTCAAACACGCCTTGAGGCCGCTAATTTCTGAACCGATCAGCGAAGCCAGCGACACCGTTGATGGACGAGTCTGTCCGCGAGCACCAAGCCGCTGAGCCCCAAAGGCGAAGATGTCCATGAGCGCCGCTTGCAGGGTGTCTTCAGATTGCGCGCAAGGAATCGACGCCAGCTCACGTTCATTCAGGCTTGTTGAGACAGGTGTGTCTTTGTGAACAGGGATCTCCCTGACAGATGAGGAGTCCGGCTTCTGTTCACACGCCTTGGGTGCTTGCGTGGCAACGACGCTTTGAACTTCGCTGGACGTTTGCACAACCGGTGGGTCATCGAGCCGGAGGATTTCCTTCACGCTCCAGATCCCATCGTCTTCCCGCAGACGATATTCCTTACGTCGCGCCTTGAACGCTTCGACCAAGTGCGGATTGCGTTGACGGATGAGTTCGCCCAAGACGTTTTCGATTGTCTCGAACGCAAACTTTACCTTTTCACCGTTCGCATACCCTTCGATGAATTCAACGTTTCGGCGACCAACGCTCGTTTCCACGCCGATGCGTGTATTGGTGTATCCACGAAGCGGTCGCAAGAACTGCTCGCAGGCGTGTTGGAATGTCTCGAAGCCGAACAGCTCCATAGGCGACGCTCCAAGAATGGTCTGGCAGATGAGCGTGAAGATGAGGTCTTCGCGGTTGCTCGTTTGGATAAGTCCGCGCGTACATCCCGCGATGATTTTCTTCAGAGCCTCGATGGACGGAAGATTTTTTCCGTGAATCCAGTTGCGGATCGCCTTTGATGAGATCTTCAACTGCAGAGCAATGTACTGCTCGCCGTTATAGATGTCCCTCCATAGATGGAGTTGCTGACAGCACTCCTGTCGGGTGACCAATCGGTCAAAGTCGATCAGCCCTACGAGCTCTGGATGTTCATTCAACACTTGGCTCTTTGCTTCACAAACCATCCAGCCATCCAGATCAATGCCGGTTGCCGACATCAGGCCTTTCATGCCAGTGGTCAGCAGATCATTGGTCACGCGATTCTGCATCCAGATGGGCAGATTCTTCACGCCGTGGACGCCAAGCTTCGTGAGCGCGCTTTGAGCCGAATGAAGATCGAACTTGTTGAGCGTCATCCACGCCTGCCAAAGACTGGCGAGCGTGACTCCTTGTTGCCATGTTCTGGGTTCGAGTTTTCTGATCATGGTCGCCTCCCAGGGCACCTTATATTTGCTTGTTTCTCTACGGTTAAAGACCATTTCCGAGATGTCTCGGAAGGTCTAAAACTAGCAAGAGAATGGCAAAACGTCAAGCATATTTCCCTAAGATCTGAGCAGAATAATTGACAAGAAGGCTTTGATTTTGTAGTGTTTCCTGTTCTGTTTCTTGCAGAATCATCAGCAA
This sequence comes from uncultured Gammaproteobacteria bacterium, assembly GCA_964374035.1. Lineage (GTDB taxonomy): Bacteria > Patescibacteriota > Patescibacteriia > UBA9934 > GWF2-40-263 > CALRGL01. The sequence continues at coordinate 12,451 of CAYJWY010000021.1, read as the reverse complement.
AGAGGAGGCTTCATGCCAACAAAGCGTACATCTCAACCGATCGACGACGGCGAACTGGTCCGCTCAGCCGTGCAGGCAAACGATGTGCCAAGAGCACGCAACCATGATTCCGATGGATGCAGAATCAAGGCGCCGATGCGACTTGGGGCGGATGGTCCGTGGGTCTCGGGCAGTTCTGATCCTGTGGTTCAGCTTTCAGGACGTCGAATTCGTGTCTATAAAGCGCTCATGGAGGCACAAAGGTGCATCGGCTATGCATCCGCACTCAGCGCTGGACAGATTTGGCAAATCCTGGTGGAAAACGGCGAACATCATAGTATGATCTTCTCCTTTGACAAGAAGATCGGCCTGACGCGTCGCATAAAGGACAACTCCACATCTCGCGACAATCGTTTTTCCCGATTCATTGTCTTCGCCCCCTATCGACTCAATAGTCAAGGGGTGGTCATGGTTCCAGAGGAATGTCGCGTAGACAAGGCTGTTACAACACCAGATGGCGTTGTGCCACAGCCCGAGGCGAACAGCAAGGAATCGGCAGGAAATACCGTGCGTTCCAAAGCACAGCTCGAAGATGAGATCAAACGACTTCTCTCACAGGCCGATGAATGTGCAAAGCAGACGCACGCGCGTCGTCTGGCTGAACTCGAAGATCGCGTACGCGAGCAACGGGAAAACGTTTTGTGGCTCAGACATCAACTCGCTGAGGCAGAGAACCGACTCGGTGTTATCGAGGTCGAGTCCGAACTACATCGTTTGCCTACTCCCGAGGTCGCAATCGACACCCAGACACTCGATCGCATCAATCGACTCAAGGCGATCATCGAGAACTACGACCTGCTGTACGAAGCATAATCTGCACCTATTGCCCTTCGTTACCCGTCCTTAAGGATGGCGAACAGGGGCGATGGGTGATTTTTTTACAACAAAAAAGATCCAGCGATGGCTGGATCGAGTGGGTTGAATCAGAGCTCGTCTGTTCCAGTTGCCGTCTTGTCGTTTGGCTTGCGTCCGGCATATTTTTGATCCCAGTAGGCACGTTTCCCTTTGATAAGTGCCAAGTGCAGACCTTCCGGATCCAGTGCGGCTTCAAGCGTTGCCTCTGCGGCCCGTCGACACTCCTGCGTGGGACGCAGAACCGTTGTGCGTTTGAACGGGATCTGATCGAACATGACACCGACCATTTTTTCGATCGTCGTCTCAAACATGCCGTGATCTTCTTCGCGTGCGAGTCCAGACAAACTCAGCATGGAGACGATCGATTTGCGACCAAGTCCTTTATCTTCATCGATGAGTAGAGCCATGAGCACGCACAGACGCTCGATCGCGATTTGCTTGGTTGTCGAGTCCTTGAACAGACACGCTGGATTGACGATGTAGAGCATGGCAAACGCGCTGTGGGATGCCCGGTCATCAAACAGTGATTGCACGCTCCTGGGCAACGCCGGAATCATGCCCTGGAAACTCAGCATGCTCTGGAGTCTTTGCGACTGGCTCTGTGAATGAATGAGCTGGAGTCGTTGGCGTACTTCTTGCAATTGACGACCGATCTCGGGGGGACACGGGATGCCGAAGATACCCACCAGATGCTCGATCTGTCGAACCTTCTCCGAGATTTCCTGACTCAAACTCGACACCTCGCGCGATTGCGTGCGCAGGGTATCGCAGGTGGTCAGATCCTTGCGCGCCTGCGTTTCGATTTGTATGAGATCTTGTTGCACCTCTCGCGTGCGTGAGATCGCATTGCCGTACGTCTCAAGCAGGAGCATACGATTTTGCGGGTCCTCTTCACGCATAATGCGCGAACGCAGAACGTCCAGAAGAGCTTGCACTTCTTGCTTGAGCATTTCTTCAATCAGGAGACGTTGTTTTGCAATGAGATTCTGGAAGGCGTAGCGTGCGTCTGAAAATGCCGCATCGATTCGCCGCAAACAGCCTGGCAACTCGAGGGCATCATGGTAGAAGCCGTCCACCAAGATGCGAAGCCGCGCCTCGAGATGGTCGTTGACGATTTGTTGCATCGCGAGGCCTGTTGGCATGATGGTAGATGGTCGGGTCGCGTGCTCGTCGATTGTTTCTAGCACAGCGTTCACATTTACTACGAATGCTTCGTAGGTTGTGAGCAGTGCATCTTGGTCGAGATCTTTGATGGCACGAAGGATGTCAGACGCATCGGCGGCTTTTTGGACTTTTCGTGCCAGGTCGCTTTTCGGGACGGCCTGAGCGATCGGATGTTCAAGGAGCATGGCCGCACCCGCGGCAAGATCGTCGTTGACACTTGGCATGGCGATTCCTTTTTGGAAAATGTACTCATTGTGCAGTCAAAACGTAGCGAAAAAAAGACATTTCGTCAAGATATGATTGACATTCTCATCTACATTTGTTAGATTTTTTCCTCCGTCACAAGACGGTTTCAGAGGAGGTTTCCTTGGAACGCAACTACGATTACCCAGCGAAAAATGCTGTGCGGGACGCGTGGATGCGTTTCCTGCCGCCCTTCTTTTCAAGTAAGTATCCCGTTTGCGGCCTGTACTTGCCCGGATGTTCAAATCTTGAGCTACCCGGATATCTTGCAAAGGGCATTGCGCCTTCACACCTTGTAGGGGTTGAGTGTCTCAAGCATCTACAAGATCGTATCGAGATGCACGGGTCGCCTATTCATTTGGTTCGTGGAACCATCCAAGACGCGATACAAATGATTAAGGAACGCCAGTGGTATCCCATCGCGTTTGCAAACTTCGACTTTGATGGTTCCTATCGTACATCGATTGTCGATGTGCTCTCCGTGTTCACAGTGTTTGCTTCTGACGAACCCGCGCATTTCTCCGTGTCGAGTTATTGCGCGCGTGATGACGAGGCCATGCTTGAAGGTATGGTCAACACGTGCAAGTTTTATTCGATGTTTGAGAGTTCGTCGCGGTTTTGGACGGCCTACGGCAGAATGAAGGATCGCTACGAGGCATTGCGACAACAACTTCCAAACAGTCGCGTAGAAGATCACGCGCATTTGTCTCGCGAGCTTGGGTTCATTTGGTGGGTTGCCCTTCTGATCGGAACCATTGAGAATCGCCATGGAGGGATGTGGAGTCGTAATGAATCCTACTTGCAAACATTTGACGACATCTTGGCGGAAATCACAACGTCTATCGAGCCGCGTATTCGCCGAGACAGTGAGCTACACGTCTATCATGATCCCCGCTTGAGCGAACGTCTCAAGGCTCGTTCCTGCTATCTCTGGCCGGATCGATTTGAGCACTATGTTTGGTACACGGCTCAAAATCAACCCATGCGAGCATGGATGATACGTCTTCAACCTCTGCAAGAAGACGAAGAGCGTCCGACACACTTTGATGTGATCGAACAACTCTGGAATATGGCGACCAAAACGCCGCTCATTTACTTCAACACGAACGGAACCAGGATCAGTTTCGACTGAAAAGGAGAAGAAGAGATGGCCATGAAACCAGGAGACGTCTTCACGCAGTTCGGTGCGTTCTTCACGGGTCTGGGCGACGGCCTGAACATGATCGATGCCAAGCTCGATCGTCTGGCTCGTCAGGCCGGCATCAGCCTGGAGGTAAAGGAGTTCCCTATTGAGGAAGTGACAGACGAGGCTCGCAGTGTGATCATCGCGACTCGTCCGCGCTTCGAAGAGGTGGTCTGGCTACGTCTGAACGGCCCGCGCGATCAGATTTGCGTGCGGTTCAACCTCACACGTTCGCAAGTGCGTGGTGTGCTCGCCGGGGTGACGCGAGCCAGTTCGGTCAACGGAGATTCTCACGAGACCGATACGCCCGTCTCTCCCCCAACACCTGCAAGTGAACCACCGCCTGCCAGTGTGCCGGATCTACCGCCGCTCGAGGATGTTCCTCTGTCAGCTCCCGCGTCGCCCGAAGAGCCTGAGCCGGCCGCACAAACGCCGACTCCTCCTTCTGTCGAATCAACGCCTCCTCCCAGCGAATCCACCGGCAGTCTCATCACGATTGATACTGCCTCGTGGCCCGCACGCAAAGCCAGATCAGAGTCGTGGTGCCCCGTTCGTAAGGAGTACGAAATCGATGCGACGGACGAACGGATCTTCCATCTCATCTGCCTGGCAGACAAGTATAAGGAGTTGAAAAATCGGTTCATGTATACGCGACGTTTGTCACGCCAACAGGTCGCCGGCATGAAAGCCGCACGCACGCGCACGCACCACGCCGCCTAACTCAAACGAGCTCCCAAACTGGAAGCTCGTTTTTTTGTTGTAGATCTGTTCCATTGTTGTCCCATGGTAGCCGCAGGCTTTAGTGTTGTCGCGTGGTAGC
>CAYJWY010000021.1:0-8047 GCA_964374035.1 uncultured Gammaproteobacteria bacterium | reverse complement strand
CTGTTCCATTGTTGTCCCATGGTAGCCGCAGGCTTTAGTGTTGTCGCGTGGTAGCCGCAGGCTTTAGTGTTGTCGCGTGGTAGCCGCAGGCTTTAGCCTGCGCGAAATGAGTAGAAATACGCGCAGGCCAAAGCCTGCGGCTGAAAGACAAGCAAGTCTTGGTTCGATTTTTACACAATCAGCGTCACAATCAAGAGAGCAACAATGTTCAGAATTTTGATCATCGGGTTGATCGCTGGTCCGGCTGTGTCTTTGTAAGGGTCGCCTACCGTGTCGCCCGTGACCGCGGCCTTGTGCGCGTCCGATCCTTTGCCGCCGTAGTTTCCTTGTTCAATAAATTTCTTTGCATTGTCCCAAGCGCCTCCGCCAGTGGTCATCGAGATTGCGACGAAAAGGCCTGTTACGATCGAGCCGACAAGCAGACCGCCGAGAGCTTCAGGTCCAAGAACGAATCCAACGATGATGGGAGAGAGCACGGCGAGCAGGGCTGGAGCGATCATGTAGCTGAGCGCCGCCTTCGTTACGATATCGACGGCCTTGCCATATTCCGGCTTTGCGGTTCCCTGCATGATGCCCTCGATCTCGCGGAATTGGCGACGCACTTCATCGACCACCGCGCCGGCGGCTTTTCCAACAGCTTCCATGGCGAAGGCGCCAAACCAGTAGGTGACGACTCCTCCAAGAAAAAGACCAGCGATGACGGATGGATTCACCAGATCAAATGCAATTTTTGTTCCTGTTGCTTCGATTGCGTGGACGTAGTCGCCGAACAAGACGAGGGTTGCAAGACCGGCCGAGCCGATCGCGTACGCTTTTGTTACAGCCTTCGTGGTGTTTCCAACAGCGTCCAGAGGATCGGTCACATCGCGGACTTCTTTTGGAAGGTCAGCCATTTCTGCGATGCCTCCAGCATTGTCAGTGATTGGACCAAACGCGTCCATGGCAACAACAATACCTGTTACAGACAGCATTGCCATGGCGGCCACCGCGATACCAAACAGACCGGCGAGGTTAAACGTGAGCAGGATGCCTAACACGATGGTAACAACAGGCAAGACGGTAGACTTCATGGACAGCGCGAGGCCGGCAATGATGTTTGTGCCATGCCCGGAGACGGACGCGTTTGCAAGGTCTTTGACCGGTTTGTGTTCCGTTGCGGTGTAGTATTCGGTAATGATGATAAGCAGAGCGGTCACCACAAGACCAACAAGCGCTGAGTAGTAGAGATTCATTGGGTGAAGACCATCAATGCCTGTGAGAAGATTGATTGTTACGGGATAGAATCCGATTGCGGAAAGAAGGCCGGCGACGATAAGGCCTTTGTAGAGAGCCTTCATGATCTTTTTATCGTTGCCGATTTTTATCGCAAAGGTTCCGAGAATCGATGCGACAATGGCGACCGCTCCCAAAGCAAGAGGATACAAGATGACATTCTGGTTGTTTGTAAACAAAAGCGATGCCAGCAACATCGTTGCTACACATGTTACAGCGTATGTTTCAAACAAGTCCGCAGACATTCCTGCACAGTCGCCGACGTTGTCGCCGACGTTGTCAGCGATCACGGCCGGGTTGCGTGGATCGTCTTCCGGAATACCTGCTTCTGTTTTTCCAACAAGGTCGGCGCCAACGTCTGCCGCCTTGGTAAAGATACCACCACCAAGACGTGCGAACACACTGATGAGTGATCCGCCAAAGCCAAGGCCAATGAGCGCGTTGATGTCCTGTGTGAGTGCGTAAAACCCGGCGACACCTATGATTGCCAGCCCGACAACGAACAGCCCGGTCACTGATCCGCCTCGCACCGCAACATCCATCGCGTGAGACAGCCCCTTCTTTGCGGCTTCGGTTGTACGAACATTCGCACGCACGCTCACACTCATGCCGATGTAGCCGGCGAGTCCTGACAAGACAGCGCCAACAAGGAAACCAAGAGCCATGTTCCAGTTTAAGACAATGCCAAGTAGGATGAAGACAACAACACCGATGGCTCCGATCATTTTATACTGACGAGCCATGTAGGCGTTTGCGCCTTCTTGAATCGCAAGCGCGATTCCGATCATCTTTCCCTCTCCGGCGGGTTGTTTAAGGATCCATTTGATTAAGATTGTGGCGTAGATCAGTGCGAGGATACCTGCACCGATCGCATAGGTCGTAATGGACATAGGGTGGTGGGGCGAAGAGGGCAAAACCCTCTCAAATTATGACTTCAAATACGGTGGTATACTATGGAAAAAGAGCCATTGTGTCAACGAAGAAAGCACGAAAACCAGCAACATTTCGATACGAGCGACAGCTGTTAAGCGAGGGATTTCGTGTGATTGTGGGTGTAGATGAGGTTGGTTCCGGGGCGCTTGCAGGGCCTGTTCTTGCGGGCGCCGTTGTTTTACCGATTGCTTCCGGGCTTGGTGGAATCGCTGATAGTAAGGTGTTATCGACCCGACAGCGTGAGGAACTTTATGTGTTGATTTGTGAGAAGGCGACGGCATGGGCGGTCGGTTCAGCTTCTGTTCAAGAGATTTTCGATTTGGGAATTCGCCCTTCGACGTATCTTGCAATGAGGCGCGCGGTCGATCACATTGAGAGCGTCGACTATGTCCTTGTCGACGCATGGACGATCCCCGGACTCTCGATACCTCAACACGGCATCATCTGTGGAGATCGTCTGACCAAGTCGATCGCGGCCGGATCGATTATCGCCAAGGTTACGCGCGATCGACAAATGAGTGAACTCGCGATGCAGTATCCTCAGTACGGGTTTGAGAAGCATAAGGGCTACGCAACACAGATGCACAAACGCGCGATCCTCGAATACGGCCCATGCGCGATACATCGCATGAACTACAAACCCTTGCAAATCGCATCAATAACACAGAACCTGAAAACATTCGACCGTGGGGTCTCGTGATGTTTTTTCAAGAGCGTATTTATCAATATTCGTTTGACGAAACAGCGTTTTTTCGCTACTATTTTCACGTTTGACACTGACGTCATCCATTTTATCAAGATTTCCCTCAAACAATTTTTCGTTCGCATCGCCCTTGGATTTCTGCGATCCATGATCTGGATCAAGAATCATGGGACGTTCTTGCGAGGCCTGTTTAAACCGCTTCACGATGTGGGGCTGTTTTTCATTCGTTTTGTTGGAGTACCGTTGTATCGAAGCTTATTGCTGATGCGCAGGTTCGTCGGACGGTTAACGAGACCAACCAAGCATCGATTCCTTTCCATCGTCACAAATCGATTCGTCGCCCACGCCATTGTCGTCATGATTGTCATGATTGTTGTAAGTGTGAACATCAACACTCGTCGTGTACGAGCCGAGAGCATTGGTCAACAGAGTTTGCTGTATCAGCTTGTTGTTTCAGATACGACGCAAACGGTTGATGTGGTGCAGGCATCGGATCGTGTCGTCACGCTGGGCGGCACAACGCGTTACATTTCAGACACACTCGCAGACGCTCGTTCCTATATCGATCCGGATTTTCTAGGCGAGCCCTATGTCACTCCGCAAGATGGTGAGACAACAACGTCGAGATCACGCGTTGTATCGACACGCGCGGGTGTTGAGCAGTATATTGTTCGAGAAGGAGATACGCTCGGTGCTATTGCCGACCGCTATGGTTTAAATTTGAGCACGATTCTTTGGGCGAATCAGCTCTCGTTTAGGAGTACGATTCGTCCGGGAGATACGTTGAAGATCATGCAAAAAGACGGCGTAACACACACCGTGCGTTCCGGTGACACCCTCTCGAGCATTGCGCGCAAATACAGCATCGACCTAAACGAGATTCTCTTGGAGAATCAACTCGCGAGTGCTGATAGGCTCAAGATCGGTGTTGATCTTTTTATTCCAGGCGGTGAGCCTCTGACGGTTTCCGCGTTGACCCCAAGGTCGACGTCCGTGAAAAATCTCTTTACGCCGCCAAGCAAGAATCCCGTTGTTTCAGGCTGGGTCTGGCCGACCGATTGGCGTGTTATTACGCAATACTTTGGATGGAAGCACACAGGTCTTGATATTGACGGTGATTACTCGACCTTGAATTATGCTGCGCGCGACGGAAAGGTTGTCTTTAGTGGATGGAAGGGTGGATACGGCCTGAGTGTCGAAGTTGATCACGGAGATGGATACATGACGCGATACGCTCACTTCTCAAAACTGACCATATCGTTCGGAGATGTCGTCAACGCAGGTCAGGCGCTAGGTGTCACCGGTACTACCGGTCGATCAACCGGAACACATTTGCACTTCGAAATTATCAAGAACGGAAAGTTCCAGAATCCGCTCGATTATGTTCGTTAATTCGGTAGCCTCAGACGCTATTTCGGGTTCGAACATCTAGAACCTAGCTCAAGTCATGGACTACCAAAAAAAGATATGAACCGAGTCTGCAAGTCTTGCAAGGCACACATCGAAGAGTGGAATAAAACATGCGTAGGGTGCGGCATGCATCTGGTTCTCGAACCTGATGAGGACGTGCGAGCACGGTATCTTCGCTCTCCGTCGCTTGGCGCACTGTTGTTTACCCAAGGTTGGGCGTTTGGTTCGAGGTTGTATGTATGGTTTTTAATTTCGCTTATCCCTGGTGTTGGTCTTGTGGCGTTGTTTGCGTGTATTTTTTTCGGTCGTCGTTGGTCTTGGAAGCAAGGTGGCTGGGCCTCGTGGGAAGAGTTTACGAAACGAATGAAGTTGATGGATGTCCTCGCCGTTGTTTGGATTCTTTTCTTGCTTGCTGGTTACTTGGTGGCGCGTTATCGATAGCGAATCAGTGTTGCTGTTGCGAGAATTCTTTGAACTGCAACGCCTCGGCGATATGTTCCGGTCGAATCAGTTCCGACGCGGCCAAGTCCGCGATCGTTCGCGCGACTTTCTGTGTGCGGAAGTAGCCGCGCGCACTGAGGCGTTGTTTTGTGAAGGCTTCTTGTAAGAGGTGTTCCGCCTGCGTGTTCATTTTGCACCAGGCGGTTATTTTGTCTGGCGGAATTTCGTTGTTCACGAGGATGCTCGCATCGTTGAAACGAAAACGTTGTCGCTCGCGTGCGTGCAAGACACGCGCATGAACATCGCTCGAGGTCTCCGCGACGCGACCGTCTTGCAGGTCGGCGATCTTTACGTTTGGCACTTCAATTGTAAGATCGAAACGATCGAGCAGTGGACCGGAGATTTTCTTTTTATATTTTTGGATTTGGGAGAGCGAGCAAACACACGGCCGTTTTGGATCGTTGAGATAGCCGCATGGACACGGGTTCATCGCGCCAGCGAGAAGGAAGCGTGCGGGGAATTGCATTGTGCCGATCGCGCGCGAGATCGTGACTTGTCCGTCTTCGAGCGGCTGACGCAAGTGTTCCAGAACATGGCCCGAGAATTCTGGGAGTTCGTCGAGGAAGAGCACACCGCGATGGGCAAGACTCACCTCTCCGGGTTTCGGCCACGTCCCACCTCCGACAAGCGAAACGGCTGAGGCGCTGTGATGCGGGGAACGAAATGGTCGTGTTCGAATGAGACCTTGTTGGCCGTGTAGTTCGCCCGCGACAGACATAAGACAGGTGACTTCGATCGCTTCGTTTTCGCTTAGTGACGGAAGAATGGATGGTAACGCCCGAGCAAGCAATGTCTTACCGGTCCCAGGCGGGCCAATCAAAAGAATATTATGCGCACCCGCCGCCGCGATCTCGAGTCCCCGCTTTGCGAGTTCTTGTCCACGAATATCAAACAAGTTGATCGAAGGCTTTCTATCCTCGACGATCTCTTGTTTGATCGCAGGCTCGAGAATCAACGTACCTGTGAGGTGATCGACGAGCGCGCGCAACGTGTCGATTGCGTAAACAGTAATACCTTCGATGCAAAGCGCCTCCTGTGCATTCACCCTCGGAACGAACATGATTGCCCTTCCTTCTTTTCGCGCCATGATCGCCGCACTCAGCACGCCGTTGACCGGACGAATTGCTCCGTCGAGCGCGAGCTCGCCGAGGATGAGCGTGTCTTTTATCGTCTCGCGCGATAGATCACCTGTCGCAATTAAAATCGAAATCGCAATCGGGACATCGTAAACTGGCCCTTGCTTCTTCACGTCCGCCGGTCCGAGGTTCACGGTGACGCGCCCTCTAGGAAACTGACACCCAGCATTTTTAAGCGCCGCCCGAATCCGATCGCGCGACTCCTTCACGGTCGTGTCAGGAAGACCAACAACGGTAAACGCTCGAAGCCCAAAAGAAATGTCGGTTTCGACCGTAACCGGAATCGCATGAATGCCAATGATGGCAGAGGATGTGACATGAAACATAAAACCTTCCGCAGTTAGGGGAAGGTTTCATTACTCGTAAACAGTTTACGAATTTTTTTTGCGTTTGTCAAACTAAAGTCAAAAGTAAATCCACCTCGATGGGTGGATTTACTTGGTCCCGGGCTATAGGCTTGCCAGCCGAAGCTTTAGCGAAGACTGGTGGACTCAACGGGAATCGAACCCGTAACTCCGGATGTCAAATCAGGCGAGGTTGCCGTTACCTCCACGAGCCCCCGAGCCCGGGAGGAGTCGTGTTAAACAAAAACCCACGAAATTACTCGTGGATTTTTGTTGACACCCGGAGTGAAGGTAACTAACCCTCGCCTGACTAAGAATATTACAACAGGATTTTATTCGTTTGTCAATCTTCGTCTGTGGATTGTTGACGGGAAGTGAATCTGTCAGCGATACGCCCCGAAAAGCAAAACACACCCAGAGGCAACATTGAGTGTGGTTGCCATGTGGATGTGTTAGATTTTGTGAGTCGCTGTCGGCGCGCCTTACTCGTCGACGATCGTCACCTCTACTTCGAGACCAGTGTCTGGGTACTTCCCGGTCCATTGGTACAAGTGTGGGCCATTGTCTTGGCGGGACTGGTGGATCCGACGAGAATCGAACTCGTATCTCTCGGTGTCGAACTGAGCGAGGTTGCCGTTACACCCACGGACCCACGAGCCCGGGATGAAACGGATGTTCTAGAACATTAAGCAAACAAAAAATCCAGTAGTACTTATCCTATTGGATTCCTGCAACACCGAGAATGGAGGTTATGAAACCCCTCACTCAGCTAGTCACATTTATACAGAACCTAAGGTCGTTGTCAATCCTGATCTGTGAACTTCTTTTTCCTCGAGCTCATCAAAAGAAACACAACACCCAGCACAATCATGATATCCGATAGATTGATCGCGGAGTGTTTAAACAACAAGATGTAGTCCACGGTAAATCCGTATGTGATGCGGTCGTAGAGGTTTCCAAGCGCTCCAAGCACGATCATCATTGCCGAGAAACTGATGTTTGGCTTGGTGCGCAAATTCTTCCACGCAATGTCAAGCAATACATAGCCGATGATGAGCGAGATTACGATGATGATCCAGAGCCGGAACGGAATATCAAATGCAATACCGTAGTTTTTATGGATAACGAATTCAATCCAAGAAGGGTTGCTAAGGCTTGAGGCGTCCGGAAGGCTTAAAAGCCCAATCTTTTTTAGCCATTCGTCAATCAATACGATCGCGGCAATAGGTAGAAGAAACCAATAAACATGACTTCCTAGAGATTTCACACTTCTTGGGTGAGAGTTTTTTTACATTGAATACACGAGGTGGACGTTGGGCGCGCCATGAGGCGACGTTCGTCAATTTCCGTATTGCAATACTTGCACTTGCCGTACTTGCCCGATGCAATCAACTCCAATGCCTTCTCGACGTCACGAAGCCCCTTCTCAAGTTCACCCTCCAGAGAAAGGTTGTCTGAAAATTGTGCAACTTCGGAGGCATTTTCGTCTTCCTTGTCGCCGATATTAGGAAAGTCTGTTTTAAATTCAATCTCCGAAGGATTTTGATTCCGATGCGAAAATTTTGAAAGTTCAGTCTCGAGGTTTTGCTTTTCGATCTCAAGTTTGACTTTCATCTCTTGCAAAAGTTCAGGATTCATAGATTTGCTGTTAGAGAATTCATTGTGGGTTATCCCGTATCTTCTCTTAATTTACGAACAAACAAGATTTCATCGTTGTCTGTCATCCTTCTGGTGCACTCAGGATGACA
>CAYJWY010000020.1:7282-21225 GCA_964374035.1 uncultured Gammaproteobacteria bacterium | reverse complement strand
TCGACGACTTGTTTGTGGAGGCGATCGAAATGATTGCAACGGCCGCGTTTCTGAAGCCATCAGAAAAACTCCCCTACGTAAAAGTAGCCATTCGAAAATGTGACACGCTCAAAATTTTCCTGCTTATTCTCTGGGAAACAAATTCACTCGAAGAACATCGTTACATCGCACTATCTGAACCATTGGACGAAGTCGGAAGAATGCTGGGTGGATGGCATGGTCAACTCCTAAAACAAAACTCTCCCAACAACGATGCGGGAGAGAAATGAGGAAACTAGCGGGGAGACGAACGCGAAGCCGTTGTTGCGATTCCACCTGTTGTCAGGCTGGTCGTTGTAGGCGTTGAGCCAACGACCATCGTCGTTGCGATGGGCCGCGAGCAAGTTCGGGTCGTCGTCGAATTGCGCAAGATGTCGTCCGGAACACCGCCCTTTGAATACTCTCAGGGTTGAATCGAATTCGACATGTTGTCGTCTTTAGACGAGCTAATGCCCTAACACCTCACACCGAGTATCTTCATTTTATGAAGGTTCTACGTATGCGGCGCTGTCTGTAATCTTAATCACAAACATTCTGCGCGTACGGATACTGGATTCGGCCGTCGAAAATTTTCGTTGTCGACAGATTAGCCTACTACCAACACCAGTATAACAAAAACGACCCCGCATGCAGATTGCACACAGGGTCAGGGCAAAGGTCTAAGGGACCAAGTGCTGAGAATACAAGGTTCAGAAACCGAGAGCTAAGGCACTCGCGGGGAGACGAACGCGAAGCCGTTGTAGCGAAACCACCTGCGGTCAGGCAGGTCGTGGTAGGCGCTGAGCCAACGACCATCGCCGCCGCGATGGGCCGCGAGCAAGTACGGGTCGTCGCCGGAAACGTCGATAGGCTCGTGCATCGCGACGATGTACCAAAGACCCATGGCTTCGAGATCCTGATCGGTGAGCATCTCCCGGATCAGACAGGCGACCTCTGCGTTGGGTTTCTCGAGCTTGCGCCTGTCCGCCTCGGTGCGGATGTTGCGTGTGACCCGATCGTTGTCGGCAAACAGTTCACCTTTGAGGACACTGATCTGGGTAGCCACACCCATGGTCGGCCGGAAGGCCGCGGAACCGAGCATGCGCTTGGCGTAGTCACCGACCCGCAAGCCATTCTCCTCGAGACGCTTGATCCAGGCTTTCCCGTTAGTGCCATCGGAGGTGACGGAGAAGGTGACGACACCATCAGCTTCGCTCCAGAGGCGGGGCGATTGAGCAACGACGGCGTTGCCGCGCAAGAACGGGAGGATCTTCGCGGCCCAGTCGCCTTCGCCCAGACGCTTCACGTCGTCAGGCGTCCAGCCGGCGCGTCGAAACGCGAGTTTCAGTTCGTTCGCGGAACCAACGTCGAGCATGAGATCGCTCATTGTTTTCTCTCCTTGCGACGATGTGCCTGCGCACGGTGTCGCATCAATGCCAGCGGGCTTCTGGATCCTGTCCAGAGGTACCATGGCAACGCCTATTTATAGAAGAAAATGTCGTTATTGTCAACCACGGCGGCATGACGAAACAACGAAAAAATGCCTTAGATAGAGGCATTTTTCATTTGTCAGGTATCTTCTCTACAACAACCCCTAATCTTTCTTCCCACGAGTGAAGATACTCCCAGTCCAAATCGTCACCCATCATTTCAATAACGGATTGAACATCTGCCGTTTGTTTCTCCGAACCAGAATGTTTCGACCAAAGGAGTTTGCTTAGGACCAAATCCTCTGGTGAGATAAAGAAAACTCGCTGGCCATCGATCTCTTTCGCAACTTTCCGCTCATTGCGCACGCGTCCATACGCATCGTCCTGCATCACGAAAAAATCGACTTTCATACCCGTTGTGCCATCGATGACGTTGAACTCACCGCCTCTGCGAATCTCCTCAACGATCATCTGCTCGTCAACGTACAGCGTGTCACTCATTTCTTTCATCGTACGGACAAAGAGGGGAACTTGTGACTCATTGATGGCGATCACAACATCGATGTCGTAGGTAGATCGAGGGTGCCCCCAGACAGAAACAGCAATGCCTCCCGTAACAAAGTAATCCTTCCCGCATTGCTCAAGCGTTCGAGCGAGGAGTGCTAAAAAGGCTGCGTAGTCCATATCGCTTACTTCGTCTTCAGCGCACCCAACCGCTTAACGAAGGAGGAAAACGCACCCGTCAGACGAACACGCTCGGTGGCTGTCATGGATCGAAGAATTTCGTCTTGTACCTGCTGTGCAGAGGGTTTGATTTGCGGTTGTTCCATACAAAATGATTCTATCATAGATGAAATGCCTTGCGCGCCACCATCCCTCGAATACTCTCAGGGTTGAATCGAATTTGGTATCAAAATACCCTAGCATTCCATACCAAGTATCTTCATTTTTAATGAAGGTTCTGCGTATGCGACGCTATCCAAAACTTTCGTCATGAATATTCTGCACATACGGATACCGGATTCGGTGGCCGAAAATTTACATCTCCGACAGATTCACCTACTACCGACATCATGATAACAAAAAGACCCTGGGCAAGATACGCGCAGGGTCAGAGTACAAAGGTTCGAGTGTCTAAGAGGTCGAGGGATCGAATGATCGAAAGCCGAGGTCAAATACTTGCGAGAGACGCAGCCGGGCTCTGGCCATCCCAGCCGCGGCCGAGCCAGCGGTAACACCAGCGCCACGCGTCGTCGTTCCAGAACAAGCACCGGACGTAGACGTTGCCGTCGGGGTAGCGATATTCGGTGTCCCAAAAGTAGATGAAACGCGTGTTGCCGTTCTCATCCTGCTTCCAGTCTTCGGGAATGAGCTCAGGATGGGCGAGCAGGTATTCGAGGACACAGCTATTCAGAACCGGGATGTTCTGCGCCTTGAGCTCGTCGCGTAGATCCGGGCCCTTGATGACCTTGCCGTCGAGCTGGTTCGGCGAGAAGTGCAGTTTGAGCCTCGCCGGATCGAGCTCGAGCATTCCCTCACCGACGTGCCGCTCGATCTTCCAACCCTCCTTCTTCCACACCTTGGGCATGCAGTCGCCGGCGAGGTTGATCATGAGATCGCTCATTGTTTTCTCTCCTTGCGACGATGTGCCTGCGCACGGTGTCGCATCAATGCCAGCGGGCTTCTGGATCCTGTCCAGAGGTACCATGGCAACGCCTATTTATAGAAGAAAATGTCGTTATTGTCAACCACGGCGGCATGACGAAACAACGAAAAAATGCCTTAACAAAGGCATTTTTATTTTGGAACTTCATCGACCCCGCCTTGCGAAAACGGGTTACAACGGATGACTCGTTTAAGGGTGAGGATGGATCCTCGGCGCAGGCCGTGATGTTTGATTGCTTGGTAGGCGTACTCGGAGCAGGTTGGGTGGAATCGGCAGAAACCGGCTGGGTAGAGCTTGGAAAGGGGGCCGTGATCGAAAGAGAGCGTCTTTTGGTAGACGCGGATACAGGCCATGACGGTCCATCTTGGTAGAATGGGGAGGAAGCGCAACACAGGCTATTTCTTTAAAATTGGTGTTTTTTTAAGCGCGGCAAGCAGTTGAATCTCGAGATCGGCGAATTTTTTCCCAAGTGTTTCCTTTCTTGTGAGCAACATGACATCATAACCACCCACAAACGAAGCGATATGTTTTTGCAAAATGGCTCGAATTTGTCGCTTGAGGCGATTGCGGTCAACGGCTAGCTTTGAAACTTTGGATCCCACGATCACGGCGAATCGTGAGTCCTGTCGTCCATTCTTTGCAAACTTAAGCCCAATGTGATTGCCAAAAACGCTCCTGCCTTTGGCAAAGAGCGTTTTAATATCTTTATCATGTTTCAAACGATGCTTGAGAGGAAGCATACGGCAGAGCTATTAAACACTGAGCTTTTTGCGTCCTTTGGCGCGACGTCGTTTTATGACATCCTGACCGGTGCTCGTCTTCATTCTGGCACGAAAGCCATGAACTTTGGAGCGTTGTCGTTTTTTTGGCTGGAACGTTCGTTTTGGCATAGTGTTTTTGTTGAGTCATGGAGTTGTGGAGTCGTAAAGTCGTGGAGTGTGGAAATTAAACTCCATGACTCCAAGACTTTACGACTCAACGACTAATTTCACAAAAAATACTAACATACTATCCACAATGAATCAACTGTTGTGTGCACATTTTAGGAGCTTGCCCACATGTGGACAAATGTTCTACACTACAAATCGCTAATCACATTTTAAGGAGGAACAAACGTTCATTACCTGCTTATGAACACAAACGAACTTTGGCAAGCCGTACTCGGCGAGCTTGAACTAACACTTAGCAAAGCTAATTTTACAACTTGGTTCAAACAAACATTTATTTCTGAGATTGACCGAGTTCAGGTTGTTATTGGAGTTCCAAACATGTTTACGCGTGCATGGCTCGAAAAAAAATATGCGCGTGAAATTATCAAATCCCTGCAAGAACATTCAAACGGAGCAATAAAACAGGTTCAGTACCGTGTTGAGCCCAAGCCTTCAAGTCCACTTGATATTTCCATCACACGAGCAAGTGAACCGGAATCTGACCGAAATGAACAGCGGTCTTCTTTGCAGATGTATCAAGAGCCACAGGAGGTTCGAACCGGTGAATTCTCTTTAAATGGAAAGTATTGTTTTAGTACGTTTGTTGTTGGTAAGCAAAACGAGCTCGCCCACGCCGCCGCACAAGCGGTTGTGAGCGCGCCTGGGGGAGATTATAATCCGCTCTATCTTTATGGCGGTGTTGGTCTTGGAAAAACACATCTTTTGCAAGCTGTGGGAAATGAACTTCTCAGAAAAAACCCACACACACGCATTTTATATGTCACATGTGAACGCTTTACCAATGATTACATCGGCGCGCTTCGTACAGGTCGCATGACGGAATTTAAAAATCGTTATCGTACCGTGGATGTTCTGCTTGTTGATGACATTCAATTTATTGCTGGAAAAGAGGAGACACAACAAGAGTTTTTTCATACGTTCAACCAACTTTTTCAGAACAATAAGCAGGTTGTGATTAGCTCGGATCGTCCTCCAAAAGCGATTCAATCTCTTGAGGCGCGTCTTGTTTCTCGCTTTGAGTGCGGCATGCTTGCTGATGTGGGTTCTCCAGACTTTGAAACGCGTGTCGCTATTCTCGAGAGCAAGTGCCGCGACAAGGCCTACGCACTTGAACGCGAAATTTTGCATCATGTTGCAACCGTCGTTCAAACAAATGTACGTGAGCTTGAAGGCGCACTCAACAAAGTTATCGCGTTTCATCAATTTAAGAACATACGACCAACACTTGAGAGTGTGAAACCTATTCTCACAAACTTTGCACCAAGTTCATCAAAAAAGACTGTTACACCCAGACAAGTCATTCAAATCGTCGCAGGCTACTTCGATGTGCAAGTTAACGATCTGCTCGGAAAAAGTCGTCAAAAACGTCTTGCGTTCCCTCGGCAAATCGTGATGTACATTCTGCGTGAGGAGATGAAGGCAAGCTATCCTTCCATTGGAACAGAGCTCGGTGGACGCGATCACACAACAGCGATGCACGCCTACGATAAAATTTGCAACTGTCTTAATACAGATGAAAAACTTGTTCACGATCTTGAACTTATTAAACAAAGATTATACACAACCTAGTCCACAGCTTTTCCTTGTGGAAACTCATAGGACAACTGTGGTAAATGTCTGTGTTCAAATCTGGGACGAATCAATTTCAAGAGACGAACTTCCAATTCATCCACGGTCTCGATCGGAAGTATTCTATGATTCCTCCACAGAAGTCACGGCAATATAATGACTCAATAAAGATTAATATCTGACTTTTCCACTTCATCCACACCCCTTATTGTTACTATCTTTTCTTCTTACCCTTTATCTAATTTCAATAAGTATCCGGTATGAAACTTAGTTGTACGAGAGATAACCTTCATAGAGGACTTAGCATCACTTCACATCTTATGACAAAAAATGTGAACCTGCCGATCCTGCAAAATGTTCTTATGAAGGCTGATGGAGGAGTCATTCGTTTCACATCGACCAATCTTGAAGTGGCGGTACATTGTGTTGTAAGAGGAAAAGTGGATGAACCAGGTGAACACACGCTTCCCTCGAAGTTGTTTTTCGATTATGTTTCACTTTTACCTAACGAGATCATTCATCTTGAGACGCAAGATGATCATATCCATGTTGCTTGCGCTGGGTACAAAACAAAGATCAACGGTTTGAATGCTTCCGAGTTTCCACTCATTCCAAAAATTCATGGACAGCGGATGATTGAGATCCCCGTTGATGACTTCAAAAACGCTCTGGCTCAGGTTTTGTTTTCCGTTGCGTCAAACGAATCGCGACCGGAGCTTACAGGCGTCTCCATGCATTTTTGGACCCTTGAGCGTGAAGGGAGACTCACACTTGCTTCCACGGATTCTTACCGTCTTTCAGAAAAGGTGATTCCGGTTGTCAGTGGGGTGGATGAAGATCTGCTTATTGTTGTTCCGGCAAAGACACTCGCGGAAATTTCACGAATACTTTCCGTGTTCAAGGAGGAAGCCGATCTTCCATCAACAATTGCCATGCATCTGTCAAACAGTCAGGTGATTTTTGTCTATGGTGGTGTCGAGCTTATTTCGCGAACGATTGATGAGAAATATCCGGATTACGAGCAAATCATTCCAAAAAATTTCCAAACAAAAGCTGTTCTTGATCGCGATGACTTCATGAAGTCCGTTAAAACAGCAAGTCTTTTTTCAAAGACGGGCCTTTTTGATATTACTCTTGAGTTTGATCCTGAAAAGAAGGTTGTGCGTGTTTCCTCCACAGACGCCACGCGCGGAGCGAATATTTCTGAGTGTCCTGGCGAGATCACGGGCCCAAGCAATTCCGTCACGGTGAATTTTCGTTACCTTCTCGATGGGCTTCAGGCGATTCGATCGCAACAAGTTTTATTCGAAATGATCGATGCCTCCAATCCCTGTTTGCTCACTGGATTGAATGCACAAGAAGCGTTTCGCTATGTTGTGATGCCCATTAAGCAGTAGCTGATTCAATACCGTCTGTCTTCAACTCCCAGGTCGCTCAGACTCGAGGAGAGCCTGCTTGCCACTGTCAGCCTTGGTCATCGACGCGCCAAAGTGCTATGGCGACAGCGCGCCAAGTGTGGTCGAGGGTGTATCCCCCTTCGACGTTGCTCAGGGAGTATGGCTCTAGAAAAGCTTTAAGTCACGTTCCGGTGTAAAGATGTCCGGCTTCGTTTCTGTGGCTCCATCCTCGGTTGTCTGTAGCGTTGGAGTTTTTGTTTGTCCTGGGGAGATGTGCACGATCACGCCGGTGGTGGTTGCCTCAGGTGAGCCATCTTTTGGTCTGGCCGAGGCGCTCAAAATCCAAGATCCTGATTGAGGCAGAGTCCAGTCGAGACTGATGAATGGGGATGAGGGTTGTATAACTTGTCCGATAACTTCACGGGCGCCTCCATTGAGCGCAGAGGCAAAAATAGTGGCACTCAAGTAATTGCTTGGCTGTTTTAGCTGAGCGATGATGGTAAAGGTATTCTCTGTTCGTTCTATAGTCTGGCCGTTTTTTGGGTCGACAAGATCAAACGATGCGTCCGCTCCGTCTTGCGTAATGTTGATTCCAACTGAGTCAGATCCCGCATTGTCAACATCGTCGTAGGCAACGGCCTTGAGTGTATGGAAGCCTTTTTTCACCGTACTTGGAAGCATCAGAGAAAAGGAAAAAGGCGTTGTGTTGTCGCTCGCGAGAAATTGGCCGTCGATGTAAAGCTCGAATCTCGAAACACCTCGAGTCGCTTGCGAAGTGAGTTCAACAATGATGTTGCGTTCAGAAAGAGTTTGGCCTTCCGACGGGCTTTGAATCGTCACACGCGGTATGTTGCTTGCAACATGGACGTCATCTTCCTCGCTTGGAGGAGCGCTTTGAGTGATTTTTATTCCCGTGGCCTCTTCTTGCTTAAGAATCCACTCGCTGACTCCCGCCTCCCAGGCCGCGTAGTTGGAATCGTTTTCAGGTTGTTGCGGTGAGGGTCCAGTTGGATTTGATGGATCGACGTAGTGCAAAATTTCATGGTATTGCGCGAAAATGCGTTCCTCTTTTTGTGAGTCCGGTGTCAGGGGTGTTGCACGTTTCCCTGATGCTTTATCGATCATGACTTTTTGTACTGTGATGTTTCCGTCCAGAACATCTTTCCCCGTTTGTTTGATTGATGGAGCGACAAACGATTCGACGGGTTTCGTTTCAAGAACACGACGCATGAAGGCCTTCCAAATGGGTCCGGCCGTATTCTCACCACCTGACCCTCGCTTCATTGCCGTGTTGTCGTTGTTGCCGGCCCACACACCGGCCGCGAGCGAAGGTGTGTAGCCAATGAGCCAGCCATCACGATAATCATTCGTTGTGCCCGTCTTTGCCGCAACAGGTCGATCACCCAGATAAAGAGAACTCGAGGGGCCGAAGATAAACGCACGCGCCGCGTTGTCGGACAGAACGTGAGTTAGGGTTCGTGCGGTATTTTCTTCAACAACTTTTTTTCCGGCCGAAGGCTTCCATTCTTCAAGAATAGTTCCGTCCGCATCTTCCACCTTAAGAATTGAAACGAGATTATTGTTCGTTCCATTGTTTGCGAATGTTGCGTAGGCGTTGACGTGTTCAAGAAGCTTCACTTCACCACCGCCGAGGACTAGAGAGAGGCCGAAGTTTGCGTGGGTGCCAAATGAGGAATAGCCCAAAGATGTGGCAAAATCCAAGGCATTTTCAACGCCAACGAGGTAGAGAGCCTTCACGGCCGGAATGTTCAGCGAACCCTGGAGTGCCTGGCGAATGCGGATCGGTCCGCGTTCTTTTCCGTCATAATTTTGCGGTGTATATGTTCCCGTGACCGTTGGAAATTTTGTCTGCACATCCCACAAAACCGTGTTGGGTGTGTATCCCATTTCAAAAGACTTTGCGTAGATGATTGGCTTGAAGCTTGAGCCGGGTTGACGCAAACGCGTCGTGACATTCACCTGTCCATCGATCTTGTCACTGAAATAATCTTTTGATCCGACCATGGAAAGAATTTGTCCGGTTTTTGGATCCGTTGCAACGAGTGCGGCGTTGGTAAACCCCTTTGCTTCACCAGTTTCATCAACACCCCTCGATACCTCTTCTTCTGCGATTTTTTGGTAGTCGTAATCAAGTGTTGTTGTGACCTTCATTCCACCTTCCTCAACCGCTCGGCGTCCATACGTCTCTTCGAGCTGTTCTTTCACATACAAGACAAAATGCGGTGCCTTAATATTTGAGAGTCTGGGTTTGATTGCCGTCTCTTCTTGTTTGGCGTCGTCGCGTTGTTGCTCGGTAATAAATCCAAGCGATTGCATTTGATCAAGGATGTAATTGCGTCGACCAAGAAGTTTTTCCGGATCGTTAAGATACGTTGTCGGCGCTTTTGGAAGCGATGCAAGTGTTGCCGCTTGAGCGAGCGAAAGTTCATTTACGCTTTTTGTGTAAAAATTTTGTGCCGCGGCCTCAATGCCGTAATAGGTTGAGCCGTATGGAATTTCATTAAAGTAAATTTGAAGGATTTCATCCTTGGTATAGCGACGCTCGAGTTCCACCGAGAGGATGAGTTCCTTTGCTTTTCGTGAGATGGTTTTTTCGTTTGAAAGAATTGCATTCTTCACAAGTTGCTGGGTGAGTGTGGATCCGCCAACGCGATTACCGAAAAGATTTTGAAAGATCGCGCGTGCAAGGCCTTTGACATCAAATCCGCCATGACGACAAAAGTTACGGTCCTCAGCGGCGATGGTTGCTTGCAATGCAAACAGTGGTATCCCTTTTGGATCAAATGCCATCTTATCATTATCAAGACAAAATCCCTCTTGAAGTTTTTTGAGCGTTCGATTCTCACTGCCGAAGATTTCGTAGAGGACATTTTGTCCAGTTCTGTCGTAGATTTTTGTGGTTTGGGAAATACTTCGTTCCGTGAGGCTGTTTGGGTTTGGAAGATTTCGACTTAAAACCGCCATAAAAATAACGACAACGAGCGAAAGTGCAAACAATCCGGCGATTCCAAGAAGAACAAGATTTTTTGTAACCTGTGGGGATAACCGCCACTTGCGACCTCGTCTCGGATGACCACCGCGACCACGATCAGGACTCCATCCTTGTTTGTTGTAGGTGTATTGCGACATAGGGATGCACCAAGAATACGCTCTTTTCCAAGGAAATGGAAGGAATTTTCGTCACCTGAGGATAAATCCGATTGACGGAAGGTCGATTTTATGGTATTCTTTAGAAGTCCCGAAAGGGTCATTTTTGTTTATCCTCTATTTATCATAACCAGCGTTTCTGATTCATCCCGTCACATGATGGGTTGTGGAGGAACGAGATGCCGGTTATGAAGAATAAGGCAACAAAAATCTGTTTTCACGGCTTGAACGAGAGCGTTCTTGCCCTGGTCGTTGTGATCAGTCTGTATCTATTTTTGCCCACCATTGCAAACGCGGATGTTGAGCAAAACGTCGGACTCGATCGTGATACTGTTGCCCGTACGATTGCATCGATGCAAAACCAGACCGTGCCTTATGGCCGTCTGCCAGAAGCAAACGATGCCGCTCCTCGCAAAACGTACACGATCGCTATGACGGCCTATACGTCAGAAGCCGCACAAACAGACTCCACACCTTGTATTACCGCCTCCGGACTCGATGTCTGTGAGCGTGACATTGAAAACGTTGTTGCCGCGAACTTCCTCCCACTTGGAACCCGCGTGCGTATCCCGGAATTTTACGGGGATCGCGTGTTCTACGTTGAGGATCGCATGAATGCACGTTATCACTACAAGATGGATATCTGGATGAAGCAAAAGGCTGACGCCAAAATCTTCGGACTGAAACATACAACGATCGAAGTGTTCTAGCTTGTCAGCAAAGGAGCTCGCGAAAGCGGGTTCTTTTGTTTGAGGTCGATGCCTGAAGTGGTATGATGTTGGTCTATGGTGAAGAAAGATTATTCGGCTATAAAAAATAAACTTCTCGTTCAATTAGAAGATGTGGGAAATCGATTAAGCGCCCTTCAGCAGGAATTTGTTGATATCAAAAAAGGAACAGAAGAATCTATTTTAGAGGCGCAGAAAGGAATTGACGCGTCGAAGGTGAGTAAAATTCGAAAATTTTTGGGACTGGAGTAGAAATAGAATCAGGAACTAAAGCGAAAATTTCTTTTTTAAAGACGTCTGCAACGTTCGGAGTTTTAAGCGAGTATTGTGTAGTTTTTCCTCAGCATTCCGCATCGCAGGTTCAGAACGATCCAGTTCTCTTTTTTTTGTTTCTAGCATGGAACCAGCCATTTTTTGTCCTTTCGTGCCATTGTTGATGGATTCAGAAAGAAAGTTTGAAAGGGTGTGTCTATCTTCTGGAGTAAGTTTTGCACTATATTCAGCAAATGTTTTCAAACTACCATAACGACGATCGTCAAAGTCATTTTCAGGAATTGGACCGCCGTTCAAAACGACCATTTTCTCTTCTAGGTTGGTAAGGTTGGGTGCGTCATTGTCCATGAAGTATCGAATATCCTTGATTTGGTTGTGAAGTGTGGTTGGTCCACTCCAGTCATATCCTTTCGGTCCGTGTGGAAACGCATAATGTGTTTCCCCGTTGGCTTTCGCAAGAAGTTCGGTAAGCTGTTCTCGTTGCTGTTGTGTAAGCGAATCGGAACCTTTATTTTGAAATGTTTCTAGTGATTGAATGAGTTCTTGGTTGCTTTGTGTGCGTTTTCCTGCAGTATCCATCATGTCTTCAACAGACGGAAAATCACGTTCCTTGATGTTTGAGAGAACGCCGTTAGCAGTGATGAAATTTTTGTAGATTTTTTGTAATGCTTCCGCAGAGTCCTCAGGTGACGTTTCGACGATTTCTTTCGTTGTTCCGTTTTGATCTTGGATTGCTTCTAGGGCTGGTGCCGTTGGTGTTTCAATGTTGGTAGGTGGTGTGGGTTCAGCTTGTTCCTCGACACCGACGTCTTTCTCGACATTTTCAGACGCGACCACATCTTCTACAGAATCCGTTGGTGGTGTATCAAGATTAGCTAATTCATCAGCGATGGATTGAACTTCCGTTTCACAAGCCTGCAATTTGTCGTTTGCGTTCCATGCGGCCGCGATGAACTTGTTGATTTTTTCGTGCTTCTCGTCAACGACTGCAGTACCGCCATTTTCTGAAAGGTATTTTGCGAGAATATCTTTACCACGATCGACCGCTTGATTTGCTTGTACAGCTCTTTCTTTGACCCCAGCCAATTGGATATTTTTTTCGTCTAGTTTTTGCTGAAGTTCATTGCGTTTTGCTTCTGTTTTTTCCGCCCCAAGTCTAGCCTTTTCAGCGGCAGTATTTTCTTCGTCCTCAGCGGCAACTTCTCCAAGCATGTCTCCAAAATCATCATCCTCTCTATCACTCTGTGTACCTTTTGTTTCACCTGAAAAATGTATCATATGGCACAAGCGTAACATATCTTTCATTGATCTTCTAGTTCCATTTTGGTATATTCAGCCCCGTCACGGCCTGGTGGCGAAGTGGTAACGCTGGGGTCTGCAAAACCTCGATGCGCGGGTTCGATTCCCGCTCAGGCCTCCATCCCACTTCGCCCTGTAGGGCTACGTTGGGGATTTTATCCCACCTTGTCTTCGGAAGAGGGCGAAGTGGGATGTCCCCAACGTAGCTCGTCAGAGCGAAGTGGGACGTAATGGTGAGGTGTGTAGGTTGATTGGGGTTCTGGCAACCGTATCGTGATATCAAGCACGCAAGAAAACAAAAGAAAACGGTGAACTATGTTACCGGTTCGAGCTGGTCGTCTAAACATCCCCTTACGATCACAATACAGAAGCAATAACGATGTAAGGATTGACGATCAGTACGATTTCCGATAAAGTAGGAATGTAATACTTTCATACTTTATGACCAACATCGTTAAAGCCACAAGCAAAGGACAGGTTACCCTTCCGTCTAAGTGGAGAAAGCGTTTTGATACCAATCGTTTTCTCATCAAAGAGAAAGACAATTCTCTTATCATCACTCCTTTGGAAGTTGATGATTTGGAAGATGGACATTGGGAGACGGTTTTCGATGCGAATCGTGACAACGGTGGCAAGGCAGTGCCCATCGATGAGTTCATTCGCATTTTGAAAAAAACGCTTTAGGCGTATGGACGAGATTGAAAAAGTATTGCGTAAAGCAAAGAGCAAAGATCGTGCACGTCTTTTGGCTGTGATGGAGATGTTGAAGCGGGGGGAGGTCGATGGGCTTGCGATTACCAAGTTGACCAACTCCCCCTATTTTCGTGTGAAGGTTGGTGACTATCGAGTCATTTTTTTGTTTCATCCAAAAACAAATAAAGTTGGCATTGCGTTCGTTCGACGTAGAAACGAGTTGACTTATCAATAATTAGTCGTGGGTCGTCTACAGATTTATGAAACGAGGAACGTTTAAACGACAGATCGCCGAGAACATTCGAGAGATTGTTTTTGGTCTTGAGGATTCT
Organism: uncultured Gammaproteobacteria bacterium; assembly: GCA_964374035.1. Lineage (GTDB taxonomy): Bacteria > Patescibacteriota > Patescibacteriia > UBA9934 > GWF2-40-263 > CALRGL01. The sequence continues at coordinate 7,702 of CAYJWY010000020.1, read as the reverse complement.
CTCGTCTCCACGCTTGGTGCTGTGACCGGTATCGCGGTTGGATCCAAGAGTGTGTACATCGTGATTCTCTCCGGCCTTGTGCTCATTACTGCCGAGTCGGTCTCGATGGCGGCTGGAAGTTATCTTTCGAGTAAGTCTGCGATCGAAACGGAGCGGCAGATTCATGCGCAGGGTGGAAAGACGTTTGATCACGATTGGAATCCGCTTCGTGGGGGCATTGTGATGGGGGTGTTCTATATCGTCGGTGGGTTTGTCCCTCTTCTTCCGTATTTTTTCTTGAACATGCAGGCGGCTCTCATTGTTTCCGTGGGTCTCACCGCCGTTTCTCTTTTTTTCGTCGGGTTGTGGGCATCGAATTATACGAAGCGATCAGCGATCAAGAGTGGGCTTGAGATGGTGAGTGTTTCGCTCACAGCGGCG
>CAYJWY010000020.1:746-7182 GCA_964374035.1 uncultured Gammaproteobacteria bacterium | reverse complement strand
GTGATAGAGGTGAGAAGCGAATTTCTACCCTTTATCACTTTATCACTTTGTCACTTTATCACTCGAATTCCCCCAGAGCCTTGAAAAAATGGCTCTTTTTTGATACGCTCCTTTCGCTATGAATGTTCGAAACGTCTATCTTGATCATGCGGCTACAACTCCGATCGACCTTCGGGTTTGCGAGGTGATGTTGCCGTATCTCGATCACAAGTACGGCAATCCCGCGAGCTTTCATTCGATTGGAAAAGATGTGAAGGATGATGTCGACGATGCGCGTGGTAGGATTGCAAAGCTCTTGAACGTGCGAGCGGATGAGATTTTGTTTACGTCTGGCGGAACGGAGTCGGATAACCTTGCTGTGCTCGGTTATGCGCGAGCGAATCAGAAGTTTGGAAAGCATTTGATCACGACCACGATTGAGCATCACGCGGTTCTCGAGGCGATGATTCATCTTGAGAAGAAAGAAGGCTTCGAGGTCACATACTTGAAACCAGATCGCGATGGGCTAGTCACGGTTGAGCAAGTCGTTTCGGCGCTTCGAGAAGACACGATTCTCGTTTCGATCATGTATGCGAATAACGAGATTGGAACGATCGAACCTATTGCCGAGATTGGCAATGCGATTCAGAAATATCGACAGGAATACAAGCGCGAGCATCTCGTGTTTCATACGGACGCGTGTCAGGCCACGGGCTATCTCGACCTCGACGTCGCGAAGTTGCATGTCGATATGCTCACGCTCAACGGTTCGAAAATGTACGGACCAAAAGGGGTTGGCCTCTTGTATCTCAAGCGCGGCATCAAGTTACAACCCCTGCAGTTCGGCGGCTCGCAAGAGCGTGCGATTCGACCTGGCACGGAAAATATTGCGGGGATTATCGGAATGGCGAAGGCGCTCGAACTTGCTCAGGATGATCGCGCAAATGAAACGCAACGACTCCTTCCCCTTCGTGATAAACTGATTGACGGGATTTTGAACACGATTCCAAAGACACGTCTCAATGGACATCGCGAACACAGACTGCCGAACAACGTGAACATTTCGATCATGGACCTCGAGGGCGAGGCGCTTATTCTCTATCTCGACGCCGCCGGTATTTATGTGTCGACCGGATCTGCCTGTACGAGTGTTTCGCTGGATCCGTCGCACGTCATTCTCGCGCTCGGCATGCCCTACGAAGTCGCGCACGGATCGATTCGATTCAGTCTTGGGCACGCGACAACAAGCGAGGATATTGATTACGTTCTCGAAACACTACCGCCGCTTGTGGAGAAGTTGCGTGCGTTAAGTCCTGTGCATGTCGATGAAAAATACTTTTTGTAGCTACCAGGGACCAGGGGCCAAAAACCAGGGCGATGAATGCCTTAACCCGGCCCCCGGCCCCCAAAAAACTATGACCCACAAACAAGAAACAGTCGCAGGAACCAGGGGAGATGTCGCCTCGCTAGACAAGACGAAGTCTTGGTTTTATACCGACGTGGTGAAAGACCACTTTTTCAATCCTCGTAACTTCATGCATAACGACGCAAACGAAGCGGACTACAATGCACTTGGTAAAGTTGGATCGCCGGCGTGTGGTGATGAGCTCAGAGTGTGGATGAAAGTGGAGCCGACGACAGAAAAGATTCTCGACTTTCGTTGGATGACATTTGGGTGTGGTAGTGCAATCGCCTCGACGTCGATGGCCAGTGTGATGGTGACCGAAAACGGTGGCATGACGCTTGAAGAAGCCCGCAAAATCAAGCCCCAAGACATCATGGAACGTCTCGGTGGATTGCCCCAGCGTAAGTTTCATTGCAGTGTGTTGTGCGACAAGGCCCTGCGCGACGCGATCAATGACTTTTATCGCCGCACAGATCAGTTTGATAAAATGATCGTCGAAGCTTCGCGTATTATTGATCCCGTGTCGAAGGTCACAGATCACGACATTGAGGAAGCTGTGCTCGACGGAGCGCATACACTCGAACTCGTGCAACAAAAAACGAAAGTCGGCATCGGAAATCCTGGTTGTCTGCCGGCTGTTGAAGAGCTCATTCGTTTTTATAAGGAAAAATACTTCGGAGCTTAACCAATTACTGCCTGAACTTGTTGAAGGCGTAATTGTCTTCCCCTTCGACGTTGCTCAGGTAGCATGTGTCTATACAATCACTATGGATCACCGAGAAAAACTAGAAACACGACTCGTCCACCTTCGACCGATTCTCGCGGCTGGAGGAAAAAGTATCGAGATCGTTTCGATTGAATCACCAAAAGTCACGTTCGCCGTGAAAGGATTTTGTTCGGGTTGTGCGTGCTCATCGTCGTATAAAGAAGGCCTTGAGGAACTCGTGAACGACACGTGTCCGGAACTCACCGAGATTACATTCATTGAATAATTAATTGTGTCATCCTGAGCGAAGCGAAGGATCCCTTCGTGTGAAAAAGATCCTTCGCTTCGCTCAGGATGACACAAGGAAATATATGCCAAGAATACGCGTGAAAGTAGATGAAGATTTGTGTATCGGCGCCGCGTCCTGCGTGACGATTGCGCCGGAGACGTTTCGATTGAATGAAGAAAATAAGGCTTGGGTGACGGATCATAGTCAGGAGCCCGACGGTCACGCCTACGAGCGTTGGCTTGAGGTTACCGATGACGAAATGGAAAATATTTTGCTCGGCGCACAGTCCTGTCCAACGCTTGCGATTTATATTTTTAACGAAGCCGGCACCCAGCTTTTCCCTGAGATGTAAGTAGTTGTTTAGTCGTGGAGTCATGGAGTTGTGTAGTTTTGCAGAACTCCACCACTCCACCACCTCACGACTTCCACTCTATGCGCTACGTCATCATTGGAGGCGGCATCGCCGGCACAACCGCGGCAGAAGAATTGCGTAAACTCGACCCGTCGAGTGAGATTACGATTGTGAGCGAAGAACAGCACGCGATTTATTCGCGTGTTTTGCTTCCGCATTTTTTGAAAGAAAAAGTTCCACGCGAGCGCGTGTTTTTGAAAAAAGAATCTTGGTACGAGGAGCAGAACATCGAATGGCTCCGTGGAGAATTCGTCGTCGAACTCGATCCAAGAAATAAATTTGTTCGCGTCTCAAGTATGCGTGAGATCGAGTACGACAAACTTTTGATTGCAACCGGCGGTGAACTGCGAACGCTTCCGCACGATCCGCGTGGCGTCTCGTATTTCCGAACGCTTGACGATGCCGACCAACTCGTCCAACTTCTCAGCGAGCGCGGACCATCGACCAGGGCGGGAATTTTCGGTGGGGGATTTATTGCGTGCGAGTATTTGAATGTTTTCGAGCACTACAACATCGAAACAACGATCGCCTTTCGTGGCGACTATTTTTGGTCGAACGTCTTGCTCGAAGAGGCGGGACAACTTTTGAACAGCCATCTCGAGTCGCACGGCGTGACGGTTCACAAGCAAGCCGCATTTGATCGCATGCTCGGTCAAACGGAGCTTGAAGGATTTACGACGAGCAAGGGGACACATCCGTGTCAGATTCTCGGCATCGGGATTGGTATCCAGCCGGAGATTGTGTTTTTGAAAGAGGCAGGAATTGTCTGCGAGCGAGGGGTTCGAACGAACGAGTACCTTGAAACGAATATCCCCGACATCTTTGCGGCCGGCGACATCACCGAGTTTTTTGATGTGGTCACGGAGCGCCATCTCCACGTTGGCAACTGGATGAACGCGCAGATGCAGGGTCGCGTTGTTGCCAAGAACATGTTTGGCGAAAAGACGAAGTTTGAACTCGTGTCGAGTTACGCAACCAACGCGCTTGGCCTCGAGATCATCTCGGTTGGCGATACGTCGAAGGAACACGCAGACAAGATTGAGATGCTTGGCTCGATAGAAGAAGGGGGAATCACCCAGCTTTTTGAGCGAGACGATCGGTTGATCGGTGGGGTGATGATTGGAAGGAATACGGATCGCATCGAAGTAACCAAAGCAATTAAGGAAAGAAGAAAATTTGCCAATTAAATCATCAAAAAATGCAAAACCTGGCTTGCACGAGTGCAAGCCAGGTTTTGCATTTTATTGGGTTTTAGTTGACATTTCAGTCAAAATGTGATATAAACTGACCTTCTTTCGTGTGCGGAATATCCGCTCGCGGAGGCAGATTTCAGTGTTTTCAACCTATTCTACCGCGGCGATGCCGCACGGAGGAAGTCATGGCTATTTTGGTAGGAGCACTCGGTCAGACGATCGAGCGCGCCATTCATCGAGAATTCACACGCGGATTTCGAGAAGCGGTGAATCGAGGTGAGAACGATCGTCAGATCGCGAAATCGAGCCTCACCTACATTCTGCGACCGAACGGAACCGTGGTCAGGCTTGCCTCGCAACTGCCAAACTTCATGGTTCCCATGCTGGGAGCCATCCTCGCAGAAGCACTCAAGCAGGAGGTCGTTGAGCGAGCGCTGTCAGGCGACAATCGTCCCGCGGTACGAGGAGCAAAATTCCTGCTGAATGCCGCCATCCCTGGCATCATCATCGGAACTACGGAGGCCATTGGTGACGCGGTGGAGCACGCGGTTGATGTGGCCGTTGACGGACAAGTCAGTGATCGCTCGACGACACCCGGTGCACAGCGCATCAAGCCGCTCGACGTCATGATTCGTACGCCACTGCTCAAGGGTCGCGTCTTCGTCTTCGAGCGTCAGGCCGACGGTACGATCAGGATTGGTCGTAATGGTCTGCCGGTCGTCAATCACCCGGTCTACATCGAAGCGGTGGACAACTGGGTGGCGGCGGGCAAGCTCGCGCATACGTTTCCCTTCGAGTACGTCACCTTTGACGACATCGCCAAGCTCGCGGAATTGGGCGGGGTTTCTTCCGAAGACCTCGCGATCGCGGCCGCCCTCAAGGCGTCCTCCGCAACCGCGGCACCCAAGAGCCCATACGCCGGCGTGAATGACCGTACCTGGGCTGTGATCGTTGCTTTCGCGGCAACGGCTTCGCGTATGGGTATGTTCGACTATGACCAGTCCGAGGATCTTGTGAAGGATCTGTTCGTTGGTCCAAACGGCGCCTTCGATCCGGCTCGTGTGAACGTGCTTGAACGCTTTCACGGCGACATCGTCGATGGAGCCTTCACGGACGCCAAGTTTCGAGCCATTCAGGCGTTCATCGATCACGCTCTGGGCGGAGAACGCAATCGAATCAACAGGATTCGTCGGTTCATGCGCCAGTTCAGCTTGCGCAGTGCCACCGAAGGATTTCGGAGCGCGTTTCGGTGGTTGAGGATGGCCGCCTTCGGCATCTTCTTGATGGCCATCGTTCTCATGCTCATTTTCCTCGGCAGTGGTGTCACGTTCTTCTACGGACTGCTCGCGACCATCGATCCGCTTGTCGCGGTCAAGCAGATTTTCCTCGGCGCCTCAGGCATGATGGCAGTCCTGGCCATCTCGCGTGTTGCGGATATTCCGTTTAGCATCATCGGTGACTTTTTTGGTAGCACCTACGATGCCGTTACTAGATTCAGCCGTTTTCTCATCGGTTGTATCGGCATCATTGCCGGTATCGCGATGGCCCTCAAGATCTTCACGATCGGACTGTCCGGACTTCCCCTGGTGATGTGGATGTTCATGACAGCGATCATGTTGTCCATCGGGTCAAAAGCCTTTGCCAGGCATGCTGGATGGGAGGAATCCGCAAACCTCTGGGAATTCAAGACTGCGGTATTCAGCAACAAGCTTTCCTTGGTCATGGGTATCTGCGCATTCATCTGTGCGATTCTCATTGGTCTTGGAAACTCCGGTGTCAGTGCTCCATCCGCTTCTGTGACGAACGAAGGTGCGTGGAAGTGGTTTGCAAACCTGTTTGCCACCAATCCGGCCTTCGCCGCGGCAATGCTTGTGCTGGCCTACGTCCTCATCGCCTGGTTCATCATCGCCAAGACGCAGAAACTTCGGAGCTTCGTGGATCGCGGTGTGCGTTACGTGACCCCCATGCCGATGCCGTACGTCTACGCCATCATCGTCGGCGCGATCCTTGTCGGCCTTCTTCCATTCCTTATACACTTTACGCACTGGTACAGCACTTCGGACACAACCTCAGAGCCAAGCGCGATCGTCAGCGCGCCCCCATCGACTTCCTCGGTTCCGACGACAGGCGCGCCTATGACGTCTACAACGTCTACGCCTGTATCCGATCCGGCACCCTTGCGACCTCGTACCTCAGTCGGCCACCAAACCCCGTGTAGTGAGATTCCTTTTGTTCTGCGCAAGGATCTTGCGCGTTGCAAAGATCCCGGGGTCATCTACGTCCGCTAGCCTCAACCTCGACGGCCTACTTGAAAAAGTGGGTCGTTTTTTGTTTGTGTTGAGGCGAAAAATGGAGTCGTGGAGTGGTGGAGTGGTGGGGGGGTTGAGTTTTTGTTGTAAAAAACACAACATCAAAAAAACAACAAATTTTTAAATTTCAAAATGGAATTTTT
>CAYJWY010000020.1:0-736 GCA_964374035.1 uncultured Gammaproteobacteria bacterium | reverse complement strand
GTTGTTGTGTTTTTTTTATTTTTTCCACATAACAACCACCACTAAAAAACACCACGACTTTTTACATTGACAAAAGGCCTTTTTTCTGCTATCATTCATCGTTCGGAATGTTCTTTTTCAACACAAAGGAGAATGCGATGCGAATCGCGATGTGGTGGTTTGGCTTCATCCTTTGCGCTTGCGGCACCAACACGGTGGTCGTCAAGCGCAAGATCGAGACTGGAGATGGTAAAGAGCTTGGAACGATCGATGTTTCAAGCAGTGAGACTGACGCCAATGACGCCGCCCAATTGATCGACGCGGCGAGGCGCTACGAGGAATCCGCGCGCGGCGGCGACGTCGCGGTTATGAGTGTTGAGCGGGGCATCCCCGTCACGCTCTCGACCGCGGGCGCAACCGTCTCGACCGGCGGGTACTACACCACCGGCCAGTACGCCGGTTTCAGTGATGCCTACGCGCCGTTTATCGCGGCCGAACGTCTGACGTACGGTGTACCGTCGCGCGGACAGCTGTTGCCCACGCTACAATCCGGCGGATCGCAGGCGCCCGCGCAAGGTTTGCCCGATCTCGAGGGCAACGGCAAGGAGCCCTGTCCGCGAGACCGCGTCCCAATCACGGATGCGCAGAGGATCAGTTGCGCTGAGGAGCACATCAAGTTTCTCAACCAGCAGATCATGCGCTAGTAGATCACAAAGGCTCAACAAAAAAAATCGACTCCGAGTTTTCTCAGGAGTCT
>CAYJWY010000019.1:20022-22348 GCA_964374035.1 uncultured Gammaproteobacteria bacterium | reverse complement strand
ACCCCAAAGCCCCCGCGCGCCGGCCCCCCGCCGCGTCCCGGGCCCACCCCCCCCCGGGGGGGGGGGGCCGTGGCGGGGCCTTGCCATAGTATAGCAAAATTCCCGTATCCCGACCTGACCCCAATTTCAGTTTTTGATGTCGACAATGCGTAGTTGCAATTCCCGATTTCCGTTCCACTCGTTTTCGTCGAGCTCGAAGGCGATATCGATTTCGTCGCCGAGCGAGAGTTGATCGATGAACGATCCAAGTTTGAACGCGATCGCGGGGAATTTTTTGCCGTCCTTGGACTGAAGCGTGAGCTTGAGATGTTGATTCTGTGCGCCAACGGTTTTCATTTGTACAACGCGGGCGCGACGTGTGACAAAGAGCGGTGGCGGGTTGCCTTGGCCAAACGGACGACATTGATCGAGCTGGCTTGAGAGACCCCACGTGAGATCCTGCAGAGCAACTTCCGCGTCGATCGGCAAGGTTGCGGACGCGGCGCCATCGACGATCACGTCATTTGCAAACGTTTGGAACATCGCGACAGCCGCGTTAAATCGATCCTCGCCCTGCGTTGAAAATCCACAAGCTTCCGGGTGTCCACCAAACTTATCGAGATGCTCGCCGGCGAATCGAAGAGCCGCAGTGACATCGAACCCGGCGATGCTTCGACCAGAGCCGACGTAGTGACCATCTTGTTTTCCGACTGCGTAAACCGGTCGAGAAAAGTCGTTCACGAGTTTTCCAGCCACGAGCCCAACAAGTCCGGCCGACCATCCTTCGCCTACAACGACAATTAATTTCGCCTGCGGATCAACCTGTTCCTTTGCTTCCAGATACATCGCCTGTGAAGCTTTCTGTCGTCGAACATTCGTCTCCTGCAACTGCATCGCAAGCTTCACCGCCTCCCGTTCGTCCTCGCACAATAAAAGATCCAGAGCCTCGCTCGCGTGCGACATACGACCCGCCGCATTGATGCGAGGACCGATCAAAAATCCAATCGATGTGACGTCCAGCATCCCCATCTTCCCACCAGCGATCTCGATCAACTTCTGAAGTCCAAGCCTGCGTGTCTTGTTCAACACCTTCAACCCATACTGCTCAAGCACACGATTCTCTCCTTGTAATTGCATCACATCGGTCACCGTGGCGATCGCAACAAGATCGAGCAACCATTTCTCAAAGCCTTCAGGAAAATCCGCCCCGCGTTGTCGCGCTTCTTCAATGAGTCCGCACGCAAGCTTGAACGCGACGCCAGTGCCACACAACTTCTTATTGGGATACGTTTCACCGGGAACGAGTGGATGAATCAACATAGCTTGCGAAGGAAGCTCGTCGGGCATCGTGTGGTGATCACACACAATGGTATCCACACCAAGCGTTTTCCCAAGATCGATCGCCGGCTTGTTGCTAATACCGCAGTCGACTGTGATCACGAGCGACGTCTGAAGTGTGTCGTGAAGTTTCCGCATCGTCTCAATGCTCATGCCATAGCCTTCTTTCTCGCGATGTGGAATGTAGGAATTGATCTTGGTCTCGTCAAACGACAAGACACGACAAATATCACGCAGTGTTGAAATCAAAACAGCAGACCCGCAAACACCGTCCGCGTCGTAGTCTCCGTGAATGGTAATGACTTCGCCTTGCTCGAGCGCAAGAAAGATGCGAGCAACTGCGGTCGACATATTTGAGAACATCGCATGGCTATACGTATCACGATCCCAATCCATGTCCATAAATAAATCCATCTCCGCAGAACTACGCAATCCCCTATTCCAAAGCACCTGCAAAACAACCGGATGCAGGCCTGGAAAAGATTGGCTGATCTCCTGAGAGATCGGTTCGCAAATCGTCCATTGCTTCTTGAACATGTTAAGAACCCGTTGTGAACATAAGCAAAATCATCGAGAGAATAACCATGCCTGCTACCACGGCCCAAAACACACGAAAAGTTCGACTGCGTTTCATACAGGGGTCATGGTACCAGAATCGGAGAAAAGGTTCGAATAAAAAAACGCACCCAACAGCAAGCCATAGAATGGTTCTTGCCGCCTGCCTGCCGGTAAGCAAGCGTGGGTGCGTGAGAAAAGTTTACTTGTGAGACTCAGAGGGGAAGATATCCTTGACGTCCGACTTTTCGGTCAGTGGTCTGACGCCGACCACCGCTCCGGCCGCATCACGAACGAATTGAAACACAGTGTCCTCAACGGTCACACTCGACTCGTCGAAACGGACAGCCTCAGCGACGCTCTTCGCTTGGATCGCGAGGACGAGTGTGACCAAGGCCTTGTGCTCGAGTTGCTCGACCAACTCCCTGTTCGCTTGAGACACCTCGAGAGCCTT
>CAYJWY010000019.1:0-19922 GCA_964374035.1 uncultured Gammaproteobacteria bacterium | reverse complement strand
GGAATGTTCACCTTGCCTTTTCCAAACTCGGCCATCCTCGCCTTTCCCTTCTTCTGCTTCTCGAGCAACTTACGCTTTCGTGTGACGTCGCCGCCGTACAAGCCGGCCGTCACGTCCTTGCGCACGGCCGAGATGCGTTCGCTTGCGACGACGGCACCACCGACGGCGGCTTGGAGTTTAATCACAAAGTTCTGTCGTGGAATCGAATCACGAAGCGCGGTTACGATCCGTCGTCCGGCCTTCTCCGCCTCGTCCCGATACACGAGTGTTGAGAACGCGTCGACGGCTTCTTCGGCAACGAGGATATCCATGCGCACGACGTCGGCGGTGCGGTATTCAAAGACTTCGTAGTTCATCGAGGCGTAGCCGGCCGTGACACTTTTCAGCTTATCGTAAAAGTCAACGATGATCATGGAGAGTGGAATTTCGTAGTGCAAAATCGCGCGGCCGCCCGCGAGGTATTCGGTGTTTTGGTAGACACCACGACGCTCTTGGATGAGTTGCATGATGCCACCAATCGATTCAGTCGGCGTGACAATGTCGATACGTGTCCAAGGTTCTTCGACGCGCTCGGTGTGCGATGGGCTGGGCAAATCAAGGGCGGACTTGATCGTAAACGAGTCCCCGTTACGCAGATAGACTCGGTATGCCACTGACGGAACCGTCACGACGATAGAAAGATCGAATTCGCGCTCGAGGCGTTCTTTAAGAATTTCTAGGTGCAACATCCCGAGCAAGCCAACGCGAAAACCGTAACCGAGTGCGGGCGAGTGTTCGGATTCCACCGCGAGCGAGGAGTCGCTGAGCTGGAGACGTTCGATGGCATCGCGCAAACGTGAGAAGTCGTCGCCCTCTTCAGGAAACACGCCGGCGTAGACCATCGGTTTGACCTCTTTATATCCATCGAGCGCCTTGGTCGCCGCTTTCGACTTGGTCGTAATCGTGTCACCGACGCGACACCCACCGATCTCTTTAAGCCCGCCGACGAGGTAGCCGATCTGGCCGGTTTCAAGAACAGGCAAGTCTTTTCGACCGTTGGGCGTCACCGCGCCGATCTCGAGAATCTCAGCTTCCTTGCCTGAGGCCATCATCACGATGCGGTCACCTTTCTTGAGCTGGCCGTCCGTGACACGGATGTACGCCATCACACCACGATAGTCGTCGTAGAACGAATCGAAAATCAAGGCGCGCGCGGACGCGTTTACATCCCCACTTGGAGGAGGGATGCGATCGACAATGGCTTCGAGAAGCGCGTCGACACCCTCACCCGTCTTTCCGCTCACACACAAAATGTCGTCAAGCTTGCAGCCGACGAGTTGCATCAACTCTTGCGACCGCGCGTCGACGTCCGCATTAGGAAGATCAATCTTGTTCAACACGGGAATGATCTCGAGATCCTCGCCGAGCGCAAGATACAGGTTCGCAATCGTTTGCGCCTGCACACCTTGCGTTGCATCAACAAGAAGGACCGCGCCTTCAACCGCCGCAAGCGAACGAGAGACTTCGTAGGTGAAGTCGACGTGTCCCGGTGTGTCGATGAGGTTGAGAACGTAGGGGCCGGGGGCTGGGGGCCGGGGGCCGGGATCGGAGAGGTTGTCTGTGTAGCTGGCAGCCGGTCCCTGGTAGCTGGCAACCGGTCCCTGGTAGCTGGCAGCCGGTCCCTGGTCCACGGCCCCATGATATTCATAACTCATCCGCGCCGGCGCAAGCTTAATGGTAATCCCCTTCTCGCGTTCAAGCTCCATGGAATCTAAAATCTGTTCCTTCATCTTGCGTTTATCAACCGTGCCCGTCATCTCAAGCAAGCGATCAGATAACGTAGACTTGCCGTGATCAATGTGGGCGATGATGCAGAAATTGCGGATGTGTTCTTGATCCATATCGTGACGTCATCCTACTTGATGAACGTTGAAAAATCAACGAAAAAAGAGGCGGGAGGCCTCTCAGTTTTGAGGATCTTCGTCGATCGTTGTGCGCACGCGACGAATGCGTTGAACAAACGCGATCATGTCCCTGCCGCGATCTTTCTGGATGCGAACCTGCTCGTCGTCGATGGTCACGATAACAAGACGATCCGGCATCGCGGTCAGCATGGCATCGAAAAAAGGATGTTCGAGCAAGTGCATCAAGCCGTGCATGGCTTCTGTAATCGCGTGTGGAATACGCATCGGATGCTTGTGCGAACCACTGTCGGGAGTTTTACCGCAGCGGACGTCACACACAATGATCACGCAGGCGCGTGGATGTGTTTGAAGTCTCGGCAAGGTAAGTTTCGCGAGATCTCTCAGCTCCTTGCCAAAGTAAGGAATCTTCCAGTCGTCGTCACCCAGAGCAAAAAAACCGGACGTCTCGCCAGAGCGCACAGATTCGAGAATCAGCGATTGATGAAGACCATCGGCAAGATCCGTGAGCGATTGAAGGGCTCGACGGATCTGCTCTGGAAGCAGTGGATCCATGAGTCACCTTCTTTCTCTGCGATGATGATCTCATCTAATTTTGCAAAAAGTGTCAAGAGCAAAGGGGTTTGATAACGCCTAGATCTCGTGCGTGCTTTGGTATTCGGGAATAATGATCTCTGTCTTAAACTGTTCGCGCAAATGCGCCGCGAACGCCTTCTTGACTTCCGGATCGCCGTGCACAAGAAAAATCTTCTGCGGAATCATTCGATTCTTCGGCTGTAACCACTTGGTGAGCATGTTCCTGTCAGCGTGCGCCGAGAAGGCACCGATCGCCGCAATCTGTGCGCCAACCTTCACGCGTTTTCCAAAAATAGAAATCGTCTTGTCGCCGTTGAAAATGCGATGACCGATCGTCCCCTGAGCTTGATAGCCGATGATGAGCAGTGTGTTCTTTGGGTCAGACAAGTAGCGAATCAAATGATGCATGATGCGTCCACCCGACATCATGCCAGAGCCGGCGATGATAATTTTAGGCGCGGGGCTGTCGTTTATTTTCATCGACTCATCGCGAGATAGCGTTTCCTTCAGTCCTCTGAAGCTAAAAAAATCTCCATCGGCTTCTTGGATGATGGGTGAATCGAATCGCAAGTACGTTTCAAACGCGCGATACACATGCGTGGCCTTGATCGCCATGGGGCTGTCGAGAAAAATAGGAATCTCGAGGTCTGGGTGATCTCCAAGAATTTTATCAAACTCATAAAGGAGCTCTTGCGTTCGTTCAATCGAAAACGCCGGAATCATCAACACCGACTTGTTTGCAATCGTGCGCTCAAGCGCGGCCTTCAACTTCATCGATCGCTCTTCGATGGGCTCGTGTGTGCGATGACCGTACGTTGATTCGCAAACAACGACGTCGGCATGCGACAACGGTTCGGTCTCCGGCAAAATCGGCACGTCCGCATTTCCAATGTCGCCAGAAAAGACCACCCGCTTCCCTTCTGCATCGATAGAAATGTACGAGCTTCCAAGCACATGCCCGGCATCGTGAAACTTCACGACAATCCCCGGAGCGATATCGATCGCCACGTGATAACGAACACTTTCGACCATGCTGTACACGGCTTCTAAATCTTCTTCTTCGTAAAGAACTGCGCTACCGCATTTCTCCGCTTCCTCAACCATGATGTGATGGGCATCCTCAAGAACAAGTTTGCTGAGTTGGACGCACGGCTCGACCATGTAGATCTTTCCCGAGAATCCTTCGCGTACAAGTTTAGGCAGTCGCGCGCAATGATCGGCATGAGGGTGCGTGATGAACACGGCGTCGATAACGATTGGATCAAATCCAAACGGTTGCAAGTTTTTACTTCCGCACATGTGCTCACCTTGAAACAACCCACAGTCGATCAGTAGTCGGCGTTCTTTTCCATCGCTGTCCCTTGTCGTTAATAAATGACAAGAACCCGTAACCTCCTGCGCGGCGCCGTGGAAAGAAATGTTCATACGGTTAGTTCGAGGATGATGCTTGTAATCAAAACTTCGTCATGGGTCCAACATTGGTAATGATCGTCGCTTGCCACAACAAACACATGGTGCAATACGTATGCAGAACGAACGCCTCGATATCGGAAAGTATAACATACCTTGATTCTAAGAGCCGTTTTTGCTATTCTACCGCGGTTATGATGCTCGACTGGAAAAATATTCAACGTCCGATCATCGCCCTCTCACCAATGGCCGACATGACTGATTCAGCCTTCTGCCGTGCTGTTCGTTTTACAATGAAACCTACAGGTCCTATCGGACCTATTGAACCCTCCGCTCCCCGACCTATTGCACAACCAAGCCGACAACCAAACCTCATCGTCTTTCGCGAAATGGTTTCAGCCGAAGCCGTTATGCGACGTAACAACAAAACCCTCGACATGACCGAGATTCATCAGGACGAACGGCCGATCGTTCAACAACTCTTCGGCTCTGACCCCGACATCATGGCCGAGGCCGCGCGCATCATCGAGGAAGAACATCACCCGGAAGGTTTCGACGTGAACATGGGCTGTCCGGTCTATAAGATCGTCCACAACTTCAACGGAGCCGCACTCATGAAAGAGCCGAAACTTGCCACGCGAATCGTTCAAAAAATTAAGACCGCGACATCTGTCCCGCTCTCGATCAAAATCCGCGCCGGCTGGGAGGATCCAAACGAATGCTTCGAGTTCGCACGCGTGCTCGAGACAGCCGGCGCCGATATGATTACGATTCACGGTCGAACGAAGGCGCAAGGCTACACAGGCAAGAGCGACTGGGATTTGATCGGTCGATTGAAACAAACGCTTTCCATTCCACTGCTCGCAAACGGCGACATCCATTCACCACCACTCGCGATCGAAGCGCTTGAGACAACCAAGGCGGACGGTGTGCTCATCGCTCGCGGCGCCCTTGGTAATCCGTGGATCTTTAAACAGATCGAGGACTTGCTCGCTCAGCGACAACCACAAGCGATCACACTTGAAGAGCGCATCCGCGTTGTGAAGCAACATCTCGCATTCCACATCGAACAATACGGGCCGCGCGGTGTCGTCACGTTTCGCAAACATTTGTCGTGGTACTTTCGCGGGATCAACGGCGCGAAGCGATTCAAGTTGCGACTGCACACCACATCGTCAGTCGACGAAGTGCAATCGATCCTCGACGAGATGCTTATCGATGGTCTTCAAGACAATGCTCTCTCGAATCGCGATGCGGCACATCCGCTCGCGAACGTCAGAATGTACATGGCAAAGTAGTTAAGCCAGGCTTACACACGCAGGCTTACACGCGTATAAGTCTGGCTTCCCAGACTTCCATGATTTCAAAAAACATTGACTATGCGGCCAATGTTTTTTGTTGGTCTTCTAAAATGAGATCCATGAGTCGTTTGGCCGCATCAGCGATATTGCCAGCGCGCAACATCATTTCCACCAATGCATCTGATTCAAGATGGTGTCGACAAAGTTCTGCAAGGGACGGCTCGCCCAATGCATAGCGACGTGCGGCTTCTTCATTACTGAGATGCCATTGCATCTGATTCAAACCTTTTATCACCTCTGCTTGTACACGAATCAAGGAATCCTGATACGCCTTGTCTTCAACAAAACCTTCTGGAGTGGACATAACGCTTAATTTGATTTCTTAAACGCAACCTTGAACACCGGATGCCAGGTCTGCTCGTACTCGTCGATAATCTCGACGGTCTCGTTATTCGTAAACATGTTAAGCGCAATATCCGCAAGCAATTCCTGATCCGTGGCGATATCCACTTTTAACTCCTCGAGCTCAAGAAACTCGCCGGACCGCGCCTTGATATTCTGCTCAATTCCCTTCTTCTCCTCACGCATCGCTGACATTTCTTCCGTGAGTTCCTTGTGTCGTGGATCGACAGAGAGCTCGTCTTTGAGCATCTTGTTGATTTCCTTGCGACGTTTTTTATTGACTTCGAGACGTTTGTAAACTTCTTCAAGGTTGGGCATAGGGGGGGAGTGAGGGAGTGATAAAGTTGGGGAGTGAGGGAGATTATAACACAAAAGAAAACAGGGACAGACGTGTGGTCGTGTCCCTGTGAGAGGTGGCCAGAAACGTGATGAACGGCTACTGCTTCATGCCCTTCTTCTGGCGCCCCTGGAGCCGCTTCGCGCCGCGGCCGAGGGTGGTCTTGCCGATGTTCGACCGCCGGATGGGCCGGCCGTGCCGCGTCTTCTCCAGGTGCTTGGTCATGTGACCGGAGTGCGCGGTCGAGTACGCGCAGGCGGGGCAGATGTTCTTTGCGGGCATCGTCTCTCCTTGCCTCCTGAAACTCGCTGAGCGAAATGCGTCAGCGACCGAAAAAGATATCAGATTTCAGCCGGATTGTCAAGGCCAGACCTCGGCATTGGGGCTTTGTTGAGCAATAAAAATCCCCGACATTAGTTGCCGGGGATAGGAAAACGCGAGAGCACGATGCCGCCTTCGGTCATGCGCCAGGTCCACACGGCGTCCAGAGCGATGTGGGCGGTGTCGAATTGGTTTTCGACCAGGCCGTTGTGGAAGCTTTGGCCGTTGTCGGTGAGGATCATGATGCCGCGGTCGATAATCTCGTGGAAGGCGTCGCGGCGAATCATCTTGATGAGAATGATGCGCCTGGCGTCGTCGTAGGACATGCCCCCGTAATAGTTCCATCCGGAGTCGACCATCGCCACCGCTTGATCAATGCGCTGGCGTACGCTGTCCTTTCGAGAATACACCAGGTACCTGGTTTGCATCGTTTTGACGGAATCACGCGTTTCACGAACGTCCATGTTGAAGGCGATCGCGAGGTGCAGATCGGTCACGTAGAGCTCGACGATGTAGCACCAGATGTTCTCGAGGGTCCACTGCTCACTGCGCGTCTGAGAAAGAATCGTGTTGATGCCGAGATTTTTTGGATCCTGCCACACGATGTCGAAAATCTCACCCCCACGCTTGAGCTGTTGGGGCATCGGTCTGCGCGCAGGTGGTGAATTCTGATCGATCTGCAGGAGCGGTGCCGTGGCGATGCGCTGTGAAACGCTCTCGGGCTCGTCGCCGATCGTTGAGAGGTCCCAGGGCTTGAAGCACCAGGCTCGATGCGTGACCGTCTGGCTCAAGTCGCCGCCCGCCGTCGAATAGGTCGTGACGATGACCGAGCCGTTGTCTTGCACGACGACCTGGAAAACGTCGCCATAAGGGATCGACAGCGCGAGAACGTCGTTTGGACCCAGCACACGGTCGACCCCGCTGAGGCGAGTCATCGCGGCCTGGAGTTGCTGAATCGGGATGCGAGCATCCTCGTCATCGATCACCGCGCGTATGATCTGCCGAGCAAACGCGTCGCGCTTTTTCGAATCTTCGTCCATGTTCACTGCTCCGTTTGTGGACGCTGGTATCCCATCATAACAAGGCACAAACGTCAAAGAATCGTTGACGATGTTACGTCTTCGTGATAAATTTCGCTCGCTAAGAGTGAGAAGATACTCGCTTCGCTCCCGAATCGTCTAATGGCAGGACACCTGGTTCTGGCCCAGGCAATCGAGGTTCGAATCCTTGTTCGGGAACCAAGGAAAAACAATCGTCATCGACGGTTGTTTTTCCTTGCGTGGACGGACAAGGATTCGAACGGAGGGATGGTAAGGGAGGGCACCTCCCTTACATGCCGGGGGTGACAGGCACGTCGTTCGCGAACGACGTGCCGCCAGAGGGGCGGAACACCAAAATCTCTTGTCGCAAAAAATTCTCAGGAGTATCATACAAACAGCTCGATGAACGAAGGAGATGGTATGCTTACGTATGGAAGCACTCACTCAGCGTTCGATGAATCCAACAATCAGGACGTGGCACGGAAGGATTCGCTGATACTGAAATTTGGTGCGGTCGCGGTCATTCAGACAGTCCACAACGGTTCGGGCGAAGTGACGTTCGATGAGAACGGTCGATGTCTGGGCTCGTGGGTTTGGCAAGGCACGCCTTGCCACGTGCAGGGCACCATCGAAATCGTCGATATCGTTCGTGCGGTTGTACATATCATCATCACGCGTGAAAACCACATCCTGTTCGACGGGTGTCTGAATCTGGATGTCGTTTTCATGAGTTAAGATGGTTATCAACATCTCAATTCTCTTGACGACATCTTGTGCTCATGATACTCTTTGCCTCGGATTCATTCCCAGAGAGAGTTCATGAAGCTCGTATGCTGTGTCTGTGATCGCGATCTTCCGGGAAGCAATCCTGCTTCGTCTCAAGTGTCTCATGGATACTGTCGCAGATGTCACTTCAAGGAAAGTCGCAAGCATCCGGCTTGGGCCGCATCCTATCAACGACTCTACGCCGGTTTTCCCAGGATCATTTTCGTTCGACGCAAAAAACCCGAAACACACGTCGATCGCGAAGGACCGAGCCCGATCTCCCGTCGCGGCCGCATCTGTCGACCGCCCAGTCGTGTGCGACCGCGGATCTAGTTCTCTGCTTCGTTACCTCACTGCCTGATCCACATCTTGGAAACGGCCTGCCACCCAAAACCCTGTCACCGACGCGCCAAAGCGCCATGGTGAGGGGCACACGACGGGTGGTTTTTTCTTTATGTAACGCTTCCACCAAATTGTTTAGCCAGATCGAGCACATTTTGATCTGGAGCTTTGCTCGATTTAATCGCTTTGATTCTCACAACATGTCCAAGCACACGCTCAAGAACGTTTTCAATCAGGAGTCGATTCTTATCTTTGTTCACCGTCTGAACATGCAGATCATATTCAAACGTCAGTTCAACACGATCACCCTGCACATCACCAACTTCACAAGAATGCATAAAAAGCGGAAGCGACGCATTGCATGCTTTGATTTGTTCAAACACCTCCGGCCACTTGCGACGAACTTCGTCGATGTTGAGGACGGGGACGGTGTCGAAGACGGTTTCGACGACGGTGAGGTCAGGGGCGGTAAGCGTGATCGAGTCTGTGATCTCGATCTCCTCCAATACTCCCTGAGCCTGCTTGCCACTCGAAACCTTGGCGAAGTGTGGCCGAAGGGGAATGTCTTTGAGTGCGACTGCGCCTTCGACGCCAGCTGAGCTGGGCTCTGCAGGCTCAGGCAGTATGGTGAGTCGACTCGAATCAACCCCTTGTGGCTTAAAAGTTGATGGCACCCCACACACATCCACGATCGCCAGTTCAATCGGAAGCTGTGGGAGAAAGTCTCCGCGGGCGGCGTTGCGGGCTTCGAGGAGTTTGTTGATGGTGAAACGAAGGTCGACGACGGAAGACCCACCTTTATCCCCCCTTTGCAAGGGGGGAATGCGTCCGGAAATCGTTTCGAGCAACGTGTCTCGCAACCTTGAAATCACGTCGTCGACAAACTGAACCAGGTCGATGCCTTGATCGATGGCATCGTTGAGTTGGGTGATCGAGCTGGCCACATCT
This sequence comes from uncultured Gammaproteobacteria bacterium, assembly GCA_964374035.1. Classification (GTDB taxonomy): domain Bacteria; phylum Patescibacteriota; class Patescibacteriia; order UBA9934; family GWF2-40-263; genus CALRGL01. The sequence continues at coordinate 10,579 of CAYJWY010000019.1, read as the reverse complement.
TTTGAGAGAAGACTTCTGATGAACGCATCGATGACAAGCGCGTTGGTCGTTGGCAACACAAGCGACGCGATCTCAAGCGTGATCGTTTTCTCGCCAAGCGCAAAGATTTGGCCGACCAAACTCTCGGCGTCGCGCGCACAGCCACCGCTGTGTCTGGCGATTTGGACGAACACCTCGGGCTCGACCGTCATGCCCTCTTCCTTGGCGATCATCTCAAGACGCGCAATCATCACCTCTGGCGAGATGCGCTTGAAATCAAAACGCTGACAACGCGAGATAATCGTCTCGGGAACTTTGTGAATTTCTGTGGTCGCAAGAATGAAGAGTGCGTGGTCCGGTGGTTCCTCAAGCGTCTTTAAAAGCGCATTGAACGACGAGGTCGAAAGCATGTGGACTTCATCGATGATGTAAACTTTTTTCTTCAAAATGTTGGGCGCAAACCGAACGCTCTTGATAATATTCTCGCGTACGTTCTCGACGTCGGTGTGCGAGGCCGCGTCGATCTCGTAGACGTCAAGCGCTTGGCCCGACGTAATGGAAACACACGCAGGACACGCGTTGCAAGGCTCGCCATCCTTCGACGCTAAGCAGTTGACAATCTTCGCAAGCAAACGCGCCGTTGTGGTTTTTCCAACGCCGCGTGGCCCGGTAAAAAGATACGCATGTGCAAGCGATCCAGAACCGTATTGATTCTGGATCGTCGTGATCACATGTGCTTGCCCCGTCACGCTTGCAAATGTGGCAGGTCGATATTTTTGATAAATGACAGCCATGTTCTTCTCTCCCTTATTTCTTCTCCTCAATCTTTTCCTTCATGCGACCCAACTATGCCTTCACAATATTTTCAACAGCCGCCCAGGCCGATGATCCGTCTCGCGGAACAATCACGACAACTTCGTCTCCGGGTGTTCCTTTAAAATATGTCACGGATGCGCCGAGCAATTTATACCTCTTCTCGCCACAGCAGGCAACGGGTTCATTTGTGGACTGATCGTGCATAAGTTTTCCAACGAGTCGTTGGCGCGGAGCTGGGCCGATTTGCTTGTATGTGTAGCCGCCGTCTGCACCGATCGAGAGCTTCAGAATATCGCCCTCAACGAGTCGCGACTTCGATGCATAGTTCGTTGGAACCGTGTAGCGCACGCCGTCCGAGCCAACCATCACAGAGCCGTCGAACACTCCTTCGACAGAGCGAATGCCGGAAGTGTGTTCAATTTCTTTTTTCAAACTCACAAGTTCAAGCATGTGCGTGTGCGCCTCGCGTGTATCGCCCACCTCGAGTAACTGAATCACATGTCCAAGACTCTCGCGAACTTGCTTGAGCATTTGAACGGAAAGAAACAAGCGCGCCTGCTCCGTCTCCAGGCGATGCGCATGCATCTGCGCGTCCGGCTCGGAGTGGAATTGTGTATCTTGGTCTTCGTACATAGAAATGTTTTACCGTCTTGTAGCCGCAGGCTTTAGCCTGCGCGAATCTCGTGAGGTATTCGCGCAGGCTAAAGCCTGCGGCTACAACGCGTTGATATTATTTAAGCATTCGCGCAGGCTCCCGCCGTCGCTCAGAGCTATGGCGGACTAGGAAAGCCTGCGGCTACAAGGCGTCGATATTATTTAAGGGTCAGTCCTGACACACCTGACTGCGGAGCATCCATTTTCACCAGTTGCGTACGCTCGAGAATTTCCGCGGCGACCAACGTTCGATCGCGTCCAAATTTCAGTCGGGATAATTCCTTGAGCGCTTCCGCCAATTCCTTATTGCCTTTTCCAATCACATCAAGATTCATCGTAAACGGTTTCATCTGCGAGTTGTCGACAATCATCTTGACGTACCACGTGTATTTGTCCGAGTTGATGAGATCGTACCCAGAAAATTCCGGCTCGTACACTTTCTCTAGAATCTCCACATCTTCGGGACCGATACGCGCGGTATACATGGTTCCCACGTTTCCAAATACCGCGTCTTTAATTTTTGTATCGTTATTTTTGACAAGCTGGCCGATGTATTGGTGAGCGATGATCAAGCACAATCGATACTTACGAGCTTCAGACAAAATCGTTGCAATGGAATCTGTAATAAAGTTTTGAAACTCGTCGATATATAGATAGAAGTCGTGACGTTGATCCTCGGGGATGTCCGCGCGTCCAAGCGCCGCCATCTGCAGTTTTGAAACGATGATGAGGCCGAGCAATTCCGCATTGACGTCTCCTGTTTGTCCTTTCGACAAGTTCACGAGCAAAATCTTTTTCTTGTCCATCACCTCGCGAAAGTCGAATGAGTTGCGTTGCTGTCCAATGATGTTGCGCATCATTTCGTTCTCAACGAAACGTCCAACCTTTGAGATCAAGTAACCGAGCATTTCAGATTTGTGGAAGTCGGACGTCTTGTCCACTTCGTTCACCCAGTACGACATCACCACCGGATCCGTCACCTTTGCGCGCCACTTCTTTTGAAAGTCCGCGTCTGAGAACATGCGCGGAATCTCGATGATCGAGCCTGGCTGTTCAGGATCCGACATGAGCGTGAGCATCGCGTTACGCATGTGATGTTCAAACATCGGGCCGATCATTTCGGGTGGAAACAACTTGTAAAAAATCGCGATCATCTCCTGCACGGCCATGTCTTTCATGGAATCATCGCGACACTCAAGCATATTCAAGCCCATCGGCCGCTCAAGATCAGAAGGACTAAAAATAATAACATCATCGATACGACTCTTTGGAATATGTCCAAGAATTTGGTGAATCAAATCGCCGTGCGGATCCACAACCGCAACGCCATGCCCCGCGACAATGTCTTGCACGGCATACTTCGCGATGGTTTCAGATTTACCGGAACCAGATTTACCGATGATGTACATGTGGCGCGTACGATCCGCCTTCTTCATCCACACCGGAGTCTTCACCCCGCGATACACATTGAACCCCAGCTCAAAATCGGCCTCCTGAGGCCCACGAGGCACTTGCGCCGGCACCGAACCTCGACGTGCACCGAGCCACTTGATGTTGGGCGTCTCAGTCCACTGCGTTGGCAAATGCCAAAGCGAGGCCATCTCCTCGGCGTTTAAAATGATCGCGTACTTCTCATCGAACGTTCGATGAATAAAGCGGCTCACCAGCTTTGTTTTGAAACGCGTTGTCATATGCGTTTCGTCGAACGCCCGATGTACAAAACGTCCCATTAAGCGTTCCTTTAAACGAGGCAATCCTTTCACAAAAGAATTCCCGTACTCGTAGATGTTGTACTGCGAGAACGCGCTCAACATGTTTTGCAGAAGTGCCGAAGCGCTCGTTGCAGTTTGACCCGAGACAACCAATCGAACACACACGTCCATGCCAGCCTTACTCGCCTTCTCTTGAAGACCCTTCACCACCTCTTCCTCTTGTGGCGAGAGACGATAATCTTTTTCCGGCTCTTTGTCCGCAGAAGATTTCAAACCCGCTTCCTCCAGAAAATTTGATTTCTTTTTCTTGTGTCCGGAAACCGCTTCACTCAAGCTCATCCCCTGTTGCATACGAGAAGCAATCGCAATTCCACGATTGCGCCACGTGCCGTACGAAGAACGCACAATAAACTGAAATGCCGCCGCTTCTCCATCCGGAACTTTTGAAAGCGTATTGGTAAGCGCGTTTAACGGATCACGATCAAGTTTTCGATAGGTCTTAATAGGAAAAACACTTTCACGTTTCAATTTCAAATAACTCCCCAATACCACACTATTCGACTGAAAAATATTATAATCTTCAACTTCATCAATGTTCGCATCGGGATAGGAAGAGGAAAGCTGTTGCTCAAGATGAACACGATAGGTGTCTGGAACCGTGATGTAAAACTTAATCAATTTATGTTCCACAATAATCTCAAAGGCAAACTCATCACTTCGGGAAATGAGCCAAGCACGCCAACCGCGCTCGGCCTTCAAACCGCCAATGGATGAAAAAAACGTCTCGGCCATCGCAATGGTTTCCATCACCGCCTCTTTTGATTCTCCGCGATCCGCTTCCGACGCACGTTTATACTTCGGCAAGGTTATGAGCAGTGTCGAGCTGTTAAACGTCGCATTACTTGAGTGATGATGATAATGAAAAATCGCTCGAAGAAGGTAGACAACAGCCACACAGACAGCCACAACTCCCAGAACCCAAAGCAACATCTCCACATAGACAACATAGGGAGAGACCGTGGAGATAAAATCCACGGGTGATGCTTGTAATCCAAATTGCTGAACGTTGCTCACAGTGAATGATCTTGATTGCGCTGTTCGCTTAGGTGTTTAATTTTATCTGTCTTAATCTTTGCTTCTTGTTCAAGAAAAAATCGATTGACACCTGGAATGATTTTCAGCCACGCACGAATCAGGTCAAAAATCTTCTTCGTCTGATCCTTTGTGAGATTCAAGAGTTCGCGAATTTTTGAGGTGGTCTCTTCCCCTTTTGCTTTAAAAAGCTGTTGATCCTTTGGCGACATGGCCAGAAAGACATCGGTTAAATCTTCTTCGAGAATATCTTCAATCTGCTCCTCAAATGCGTCTTTAGCACGCACGGCCGTGCGCTCGCTCGACGCAGGCACAACCTGAGAAACGGGTTGCTGAACGATGGGTTGTTCAAGAGTCAATGCTTCCACATGAGCATCAAGCGCTGTCTGTTCAGAAATTTCCTTTGTCACTTCCTGAACCAAAATCGGCTCCGGTCGATGTTCCGGAGACGGGATCCCTTGTTCGGCATCCTTCTTTTTCAAAATATCCATAACTGCAAGCACATTTTACCACAACAAACAAAAAAACAGACGAGGATAACTTTTCTATGACACATCCTCCCTAAGCCTGCTTGCCACTCGAAGCCTCGGTCACCGACGCGCCAAAGCGCTATGGCGACGGCACGCGAAGTGTGGTCGAAGGGGAATCTGTCTTCGGCCTTCGACGGGCTCAGGCGATATTAGTTGATTATCTTCGCTGTTTGAATTTTGGACCATTCACCGTGTCTTCAACCAAGAATCCTTTTTGTTCGATTTGTGTTCGCAATCGATCAGAAGTCGAAAAGTCTTTTTGTAAGCGAGCTTGTTCTCGTTCAGCGACCAGTTCGGCGACGTCCTCAGGAATGACGAGCGGCCTGTTCACGTAGTCAGCCAAGCCAAGACCAAGGACTTCATCAAACCGCAAGAGACTCGCAGCCTTCGACGATGTCGGAAGCGATGCGTCGTCGATGAGTTCCCAAACAAGAGCAAGGGCTTGGGGCGTGTTCAAATCGGCGTCGATGGCCTCAAAAAACCGCTCCTCGTAAATCCCCACCCTGCCGGAGGGGGGGCTAGGGGGGGTGGGAGGCACCGCATCCCAATCCCTAATCGTATCTTGTAGTCGATGCAGGGCGTTCTGCGCAGCCTCGAGCGCGTCAAACGTGAAGTTCAATTTTGTTCGATAATGGGCACCCAATGTGAAATAACGAAACGCCAGCGGATCGAAACCTTTCTGAACAAGATCGTCGATGGTGTAGATGTTGCCAAGCGACTTACTCATCTTTCCTCCATCCACCGTCAGAAACTCGTTATGCACCCAAAATCTGGCATGATACGAGCCCGAAGCTCCGACCGCCTGGGCCAGCTCGTTCTCATGATGCACCGCAATGTGATCGACGCCGCCGGTATGTAGATCAAACGGATGCCCAAGATACTTCGTCGACATCGCATTGCATTCGATATGCCAGCCAGGAAAACCCTTGCCCCACGGCGACTCCCATTCCATATCCCTCTTACCCTGCTTCCCCATACTCCCTGAGCCTGTCGAAGGGCTGAACTTCCAAAGCGCAAAATCCGTAGGATGTTTCTTCTGCTTCATCTCAACACGCGCACCAGCCTTCTTCTCCTCGGCCTTCTGTCCAGACAAAACGCCATAGGACGGAAACTTGGACGTATCAAAATACACACCATCCGAAGTGAGATACGCAAATCCATTGCGCTCAATATCTTCGATCATCTTAATCTGCTCCGCGATATGGTTCGTCGCTTTGGGATACACATCCGCCGGTAAAATGTTCAATCGCTCAAGATCCATCATGAACACCTGCGTGTAAAACTCGGCAATGTCATAAGCAGACTTCCCTTCTCGTTGCATCGCAACAATCATCTTGTCCTCACCTGCATCTTCATCATCCGTCAGATGTCCAACGTCCGTGATGTTCATGACGAACTTCACGTTGTAATCGTTATACACGAGAGCCCGTCTAAGTACATCCGCAAACAAAAACGCGCGCATGTTACCGATGTGGGAGAACCAGTAAACGGTAGGGCCACAGGCGTAAAAGCCGACCTGCTTGCCATGAAGCGGTTGAAATTCCTCGAGTTTGCGAGTGAGGCTGTTGTAGAGATGGAGGGACATATCGTGGGAAAGTATAACACAGAGGCAACAAAAAAGTGTAAGCCAGGCTTAGCACTTCGATGCAAAAACCGGTCATAAAGACCGGTTTTAAAATCATCTGCTTGCGACTATTCCTGCTGACCACCCTGTCGATCCTCGCCACCTTGTGGTGGATCGCGGCGATCGTCTGAATCTTGTTCGTCGCCTTCTAACTCATCCTTCTGACGATCAAACATTGGTCGACGCTCACCGTCCGGTCGGAATCCTTCGCCGCGTCCTGGCATGCCGTCTCGGTCACCGGGTTTGCGCATTGGTGGGCGTGGCGGGAAGCCGAACTCTGTTCGCAACTGGGTGCGGACCTCTTCGTCTGACTTGCCTTCTGCCTTGAGTGCGTCACGTCGCGCGTCGATCTTCGCCTTCTGTGCATCGAGTAAGACTTTCATCTTCTCACGGAACAAGTCTTGCTTTTCTTCGTTCGACAAATCGGCATTCTTCAACTCCTCGCGAATGGCACTGACTTCTTCTCCAAGACCAATCTTTTCAAGCCACGCTTTGCGTGGACCCGGATCGGCCTCGTGTTCATTCACACGATCAACGAAACGTTGAATAAGTCCGCCAACCTTTGCATCCGATGCCGTCAGACGTGTGAGCAAGTCTGCTCGTGTTTCTTCGTCGCGCAAACCTTGCTGGATCTGTTCAAGCGTGATGCCGAGTTCATTTGCCGCGACTGTGAGCAACTTCTGAACTTTGTCTTTTTTATCTTTGTGTCGCTCAACTTCATTCAAACGTCGCTCCGCCATCTTGGCGTGAAACGCGCCGGGCTGACCGCGCCAGTCGGCGATCTTGCCTTCTGCATTTTCCAAATTCTGTTTCACGACTTGAAGCGGATGTCCGTCCACAACGTCAGGACTTTCATACGCGTACACACCGGTACCCCCACCAAGAACAAGCGCAAGGGACGTAAAACCTACCGCACCGTAACGAGCGAACATGGATGATGATGGCATAGGCGATGTTTTCATCTCAAATCTAAGCTGTTTCAACAGCGATGACTTAAACGCTCGGGACGGCATCGACGCATGCCTAGCTTTCTTAAGTTGTCGTTTTATCCCGAACATAGGGTTCATCGGTGAGCTGGGGCTCGTCCGCCGAAGTCTCGGCGAAGGAGGATTTAAGTTGTTTCAAAGCGCGATGACTGGCCATTTTCACCGCACCCACACTCTTTCCCATGATCTCCCCGATTTCTGTATAGGTATACCCGAGCAAGTACTGCATGGTAACAATCTTGCGATCATCCGAGGAAAGTTTGAGGAGTTGAGCCTTGAGTTCAATGGAAACAAGCGGATCATCAACGGCAATCACGTCGACATGCTCCAGATCCGTGGTCTGTTTGCTGTCTCGATAATGATTGGCCAAATGATTCTGCGTAATGCGATAAATCCACGCCGACTTGGAGACCTTTTCATCATACGTCTCAAAATGCTTGAGCGCTTTCATGAAAATCTCCGAAACAAGATCCTCACAAACATCCCGATTCTGGCGAACACGAAAAAAGACGTATCGATAGATGCGATCAATGTTCACCTTATAAAATTGTTCAAACTCGCGCCGGTTCATGACGGTTACTATACACGAGCAAGAAGAAAAGGTAACAAAAAAACGTGGCTGAGACCGCGTTGATCAAATAACAGAAATCACCCCAGTTAAGAACGACGGTAGTCGTCGTCTGACTTATCCCCAAAGACCGCCATAGCAATCACTGGTGTAATCACCCACGCGGCCTTGGCGATGTCGCTCACAAACAATTCGCGGGTAAGCGGCGAGAGGAAGGTGGAAAGATCGATGGGGAAGAAGGAAAGCGTCACACTGATGAGCAGGCCTACGTGAAGAAAAGAAAAGATCATCACTTGAAAAAGTCCGCCCTGAGTTCCTCGACCGATGGTTTTTACCAGCGCAGAATGTGAGAGAAAGAAAAAAAGCAAGATGAAAATCCCAAGAAAGATCGAAACACGAATCGCAAAGGCATCGTTCACCGAGATGCTTGTATTAAACGACTTCACGAACGGAACATAGTTTACAATCGCGAGCGAGATGTAGATCGACATCAAAATGACAACGATGCGATCACGGCCAAGCGACATTCCATAAATGAGCGAAGCGACGATGAAAAACAAAACAATGAAAAGATCCCAGGTTGGTTGGAACCAATTCACATTGTTGATGACTTGCATCGCTTGATCCGTGTCGATGATCGCGGTTTGTAACATACCTCCTTGTTGAGAGAAGTATAACACAAAAGGGGCCGGGGGCTAGCTACCGGCGACCGGGGTTATGAAAAGACATTCATAAACCCGGCACCCGGTCCCTGGCTCCTGGTCCCTGGCCCCCGGCTTTTCTTCTCCTAATTCGCCATGGCAAGAGCCGGCTTTGCGGTATTGATGTACTCCGGTTGTCCTGCGTCAACAAGGCCAAGCATTTTGACACTTTTTACGACATGATCCAACGACTGTGCACGCTGGCTCACACGATCCAATGCTTGATTTTTCAAGGAAAGCTCTTGAATCTGTGTTTCGAGTACCTGGATTTGATAGCCTTTTGAAATCGAACCGTTCACCTGGACGACATATGCAAAACACAACAGGACAAGCCCTACAAACGTGAGGATATTGACGGCAAAGATGTTATTTTGAAACAGCGCCTTGACCATCGTTGCGCCGCTCGGATTTGGATTTTGTGTTGCAAAAGACTTGGCAAATGGAGACATACGGTGGGGTCGTAAGTCGAATGAACTAATTTAGTTTTTTTGCGACGCGCAGTTTAGCACTACGCGATCGCGGATTGTCTTTCAGCTCGCTCTTGGATGCGGTGATCACACGCTTGTTCACAATCTCGAGCCGATCGTCATCCAGAAAGAATCGTTTGACGATGCGATCTTCGAGGGAGTGAAACGTGATAATCGCGATGCGTCCGCCCGGTTTGAGAAGATCGACCATGTCCGGCAGTGCGCGTTCTAAGTCCGCAAGCTCGCTGTTCACAGCGATGCGCAGTGCCTGGAACGTTTGCGTAGCCGGATGGATCTTTCCTCGACGCGGAACAACGACCGTGATCGCTTCTGCGAGCTCGGAGGTTGTTTCGAATGCCTGCACCTTGCGTGTTGCAACAATCGCCTGCGCAATTGTCCTGGCCTTCGCATCCTCGCCATACTGACGAATGATGCGCGCAAGCTCGTCTTCACTCCACGTATTCACAATGTCCGCGGCGCTCAGACCTGCACGCTTGTCATAGCGCATGTCGAGCGGCCCGGACCTCAGAAACGAGAAGCCACGCATAGGATCATCCACATGCACCGAGCTAAACCCCAGGTCCAGCAAGATGCCATCGACGTGTGTCAGATGATGCGCCTTGGCGATCGCTTTGACGTTCGCAAACGAATCCTGAACAAACACAGCGGCGTTTCCAAAACGAGCAAGACGCGATTTGGCACGGACAAGATTCTCTTGATCCTTATCGATCGCGAGCAAGTGCACAGTTGTGCTTTGAGCCGGTACTACCGGGAGAACACGCTCGAGTATAACCTCAGCATGTCCTCCCAGCCCCACAGTACCGTCTACAAAAACACGATTTGGCTCCGGTTGAAGGTGCTCTAACACCTCTGACAGAAGGACGGGTGTATGTGTAAACATAGTTTGATCCCCCTGATCAGGAAGCCAGGAATAATGGGGTCAGGTCCGACTACCGACTTTTTTAGTCGGTAGTCGGACCTGACCCCAATGACTCCCGGAGTCCTGAGACTCCTGATTAAACTCCCAGCTCACCGAGCTGTTCGGCAACGCTGTCTGCGTCGCTTTCGACCTTCTTGGTGTACGCCTTCCACTTTTCTTCGTCCCAAAGTTCCAGACGTGTGAAAAGGCCTGCGATCACGACGTTTTTGTCGAGACCAGCGTACGAGCGCAAGTACTCCGGCAACACGACTCTGCCCTGTTTGTCTAACTCCACGTCCATTGCTCCAGCAAGCATGAGCCTGGCGAATGCACGCGAATTAGATTGCCCCAGGGGCAAGCTTGCCAACTTTTGCGCAAGTTTGTCCCACTCCTCCTTGGGGAACAAGAACAAAGACGCATCGAGACCTCGTGTCACGACCGCTCCTGTTTCAAGATCCGCTCGAAACTTTTTAGGAATCGCCAAACGGCCCTTGTCATCTATCGAATGTTTGTACTCTCCGATAAACATAC
>CAYJWY010000018.1:0-22569 GCA_964374035.1 uncultured Gammaproteobacteria bacterium | reverse complement strand
AGCTTCCGCACAGCGTTGTCCGATGTACCCTTTTCCAAAAATGAGAATTTTCATATCAGCGTCTCAGATATTGTTTACCGTAATACTCCTGGTATGCACCGGAGCGACAGCGAGCGATCCATTGTTCATTCGCTTTGAACCACTCGACCGTCTTCTGAAGTCCTTCGTCGAACGCAACCTTCGGCTGCCATCCGAGTTCGAGCCTGAGCTTCTGACTATCGAGGGCGTAGCGACGATCATGTCCCGCGCGGTCTTTTACAAACTCGATCGACGATTCGTCACGACCTGTGAGGGCAATGAGCTTCTTGGTGATCTCCATGTTCGGTACACGAAATCCCGTGCCGATGTTGTACGCCTCGCCGATGTTGCCTCGTTGTGCGATCATGTCGACCGCTCGACAGTGATCCTCGGTGAAAATCCACTCGCGGATTTGCATGCCGTCGCCGTAGACGGGAACAGTCTTTCCTTCCATCAAGTTGCAAGTGAATAAAGGAATCAACTTCTCAGGAAACTGATAGGGACCGTAGAAGTTTACCGAGTGCGTGACGACCACAGGCGTGCCGAACGTGATAGCGTAGGAATGACACAAGTGATCGGCCGCGGCCTTTGACGCCGCGTAGGGACTGCGCGGCTCAAATGGGGAGCCTTCGTTCGACTCGCCTTCCATCACCGCGCCAAACACTTCGTCCGTCGAAATCTGAACCATTTTTGGGATGTTGTGTTTGCGCACCGCTTCAAGCAGAGTGTGCACGCCCACAATGTTTGTATCCACAAACGCGCGCGGTTCCATGATGGAACGATCCACGTGCGTCTCGGCGGCGTAGTTGATGATGAGATCAACACCCACGACAGCGCGATCAACATCGTTGGCGTTTACGATATCGCCCTTGATAAACGTGTAACGCGGATCCGATTCAACGTCGCGCAAATTCTCGAGGTTGCCGGCGTAGGTGAGCTTATCCAAATTCACAATCTGAACATCGTCGTACGTACGCAGGAGATAATGGATCATGTTGGATCCCATGAATCCAGCACCACCGGTAATCAGCATCTTCATAATCAGGCAAGCTCTTGCTTAATGTTCTCTGCCACTCCATCAATCTGTTCATCCGTCATCTTCGTATGAATCCACGGCATGTGACCGTCATGGTCGAATCGAGGGATGATGTGGAAGTGCGTATGAAACACACTCTGACCGGACGCCTCACCGGTGTTTGTCACGATGTTGAATCCGTCAGCGCCAACGGCTTTCACAATACGAGGCGCGAGCAAACGAACCACGCGGAAGACCTGCACCACATCCTCCTCGGAGGACTCAAGCACATTGGCACGTTCCTCCTTGGGTACAACAAGCGTGTGACCTGGGTTCACAGGATTGACATCAAGAAACGCAATCACGTGATCATCTTCATAGATGATACGCGCCGGAATCTCGCGAGCGATAATTTTGGAAAAAATGGAGGGCATAGTGAATTGCGTGGGCTGGTATGGGTTGGTAGCCGCAGGCTTTAGCCTGCGCGAGTCCCTAGGAACAGATGATACGCGCAGGCTAAAACCTGCGGCTACAATTATTGATTATTTGTATTTCACAAGTCGCAGAACCAACAGTGGAATCACGAACGAAACCATTGTTACGAGAATCCTCAAACCACCAAATCCTTCTCCGGAATTCCAGACTAACACAGAAAGCAGGATCCCCAAACAGAGGGCCACAAGGACGTGGAAACGTGGATGATCGAGGAAGGGGGCGTCAGTTTTGACCCACCAAATGGCAAAAAGAAGGGTGCTTAATAAAAAGAGGTGAACGGAAAAATAGCGCGCGACGAATCCGGGTCGCAACGCGTCGAGCAACCAAAAGCTGAGATAGCTGGTGAGACTGACGAGGAAACCTGTTTTCGCAATCGTGTGTTGCATACAACGTCACTTAGTTTTGGAGCGCTCCAAGGATCTCGCCAATCGTCACTTCCTTCCCCTCAAAACGAATATCAATATTCTTGACCCTGAAAAGGCTCTCACGTTTATCGCTACCCGGTAGCGATAAAACAAACTTCCAATTGCCGTTGCGGAAAAAACGTAAGTCTGGCTCATCGGTTTCAAAATGTAGACGACTCAAATCAACATCCATCTTTGCCACATACCAATCCCCTCGCTTTTCAGGCGATTGATAGGTTGCAATCACGTAATCGATGCCTTGTGTGTCCAGATTGGTGTAAAATTGGAGGCGATTGGGTTCAGGATTGAAGAACATGTCTGCAGAAAATGCAATCGGTTGGTCGACGAATAGCTCGATGTCACCCTTGACAACATCAACATCAATCAAACCCGGGCTCTCAGATGTGTAGGTGTACAGCCGGTAGGGCTCTTCGATTTGAAACGCTTTTCCGGCAATCTGAAGCGTCTGAACACCGTCACTGTGACGCGTCTGCATTTGCATGCGCTTGGCCGATGTGTAGAGTGTCACCGCGTTTGCAGGTTCGCGATATCCCACCTCGTCAGCAAGATAGATGCCATTCATCGCAACAAGCTTGCTCTGCGTTGTTTTCAGGTTGCGGATGAAAATGTCGCGCGAAACGTCGAAGTCGACTTTATAGACACCTTCCTCGAGTCCGCTCAACGAAAGGTTGATCGATCGTAGGGATGAGGGACGACCAAGTTTGCTCACATCGCCATCATCGTCGAGACGCGAAGAACCCACAGGACGACCTTGTTCGTCAAACACGGTCACAACAACCGGATCCGCACCTTCGTCACGATTCATATCCATGTATTCAAAACGCATGGAGAGAAGTTCGTCCTTGATATACGTTTTAAACGCGTGACGTCCTCGTAAGGAAATATTCACCGTTCGTTCTAACGTCGAGGCACGATACGCGGGCAGACGAAATGGCGGAAGAATATCCGTCTGGTAAACGGCAATGTCTTCTGGTGAAGGTAAATTCTTCAAAAATGCATCGATGGAATCAAATTGCTTATTGCGTTGCAAAAGAACCGTCCCGTTTTCATCAAGTCGAAACCATGTCGATTGATCGATGAGTAAATTCTGCATCGGTTGCAAGTCGTACACTTCCGGTTGCTTACGCGCGAGTCCGCCAAATTCAACAATGGGAACATCTTCATTTTGAAACCAAATCTCAAACGTCGCGCGCTCAAAGGCGCGTTGCGGATGGACGAAGAAAAAGACCGGATCACCAATGAGCGACTGAACCCAATCGCCATCTTGCTTGATCGGGGCAAGAACACGCGCATCGGGAAGCAATCGATCAATAAACGGCGACGGTTCGCCCACCGAGTGTCGGATAGCAAACGTTCCGCCTGGAGCAAACTGTTGATCAACAAGCCAGCCCAAAATCACGATTGGGATGAGCACGAGAACAAGTTGTATGAGTCGTGTGAGAACCATCATGACTTTCTAATGCGATAGAGCGATTCTTCGTCAAATGTTTGAATGCTTTGGATGGACAAACCGAGTTCCTTCAATGTACGTTCGTTCAGATAGGTGAGATCCGTTTGTGGAAAGGTGATGCCATAATAATACAATGGAACAAGCTCGACGATGCGCGGCAGAAGAGCATAGGTTTTTTCCGAACGTAGCGGATAGATCACGCGATGCGGAAAAAAAAGTTTGTCGGCACGATCAACAATGATCAGCGAGTCGGGTTCGATGCGCGAGAGGACATCCAAACGAATGTCTGCTGAACGCGCCAGGATGCGAGCGACTTGCATCAGGCCGTCCTGTCCCGTAACAAACGTCGCATGGAATCCAAGCACTATGATGGCAAGCAATAGCAACGGCAAAACTTTTTCTTTCAGTCGATTGTTGATCCACAACAGACCAACAGCTACAAACGGCGTCGAGAGGACAAACAAGGGTAGCCAGTAACGCACGTACGAATTTGCGATCGTCACCTGGGTTGGATCCGGATTGTCGTGAATGACCCAACTGCCATACCACACACCAAGCCAAACCGCGAGACCGAAAAATAATGCTAAATAAACCTTTATCGTTAGATTTGATGGATTGGCGGATAACACTGGTCGGCTTTGACCGGTGAGAGTTGGTCTCGGTTTTGTTTTGTTTTTTACTTCAAATAACAAAAGCACATATCCCAATACAGCGGGAATGGACAACCACCAGAACAGGACGAGTCCATAATCGACGATCGTTCGAATGAACGTGCGGGGCTCGATGCCAAAGGGAAAAAGCCACCCACGCGTTGCGTTGGTTTGCGATTCAACGGCAATGGGTTCTATGGCGACTGGCAGGGTATAACCCGTTACAAACGCATCGCCATAGGTCAGGTTATTCATCAAGAAAAATGGCGCAAGACCAATGAAACCGCCGATAAGAAAAAAAACGATTTCTTTTTTTTCAAGCGATCGCCAAAAAAGCATGCCAAGGACGAGCACAACAAGAACGATCCAAGAAACTTCCGACGCACGAACAAAAAGAGCCAGACCAAGAAAACAACCGGCGATCGCACAGGCAATCCATCGATGCCAGGGGCGCTCGAACCAAAAATACATTGCCAGAATCACAAGTGAAACAAACAACACGTTTGGCATGAGACCCCGAGCTGTGTAATACCAAAACGCCGGATGGAATAATAGAATCATGGTGGCAGTATTTGCAATAGGCTCATCAAACCAACGCCGGAGAAGTCGTCGCCAAGCAAAGACCGCGAGAAGGGCAATTCCCGATGTGAGAAATGGAAGTGTCCATGCGCCGAGCAGTCTAACGACAACACCATAGAGTGTCGTGAGTCCGAGAAAGCCGATGGGCAGTGTCCAGCCATTCAGGACAATCATGCTTCTTGGATGAATGGCATTATCAAGAGATGCGTTCATGGGTTCCAGCCATCGGATCTCACCTGTCTGCGAAAAGACGTGAATGAACCATGCGTTCGCGGTTTCATCCGGAGACACGAACATCGAACCGTTTCCCGCCAGCCACAACGTCATCGCACCCAAAAAAAAGAGCGTCGCGCTTGCCACAAACGTGATCGTCCAAAGAGTTCGCGTTTGATTAGATCCCATACGTAAACAAACTAATCACCGCAAAAACAATCGCGAGCGCGAGCGTTCCGATCGAAACGGAAATAAATAAATCAAATCCAGCCCAAAGCGCGATCAGCAGAAACGTGATTCCGGCGACTTGAAGCAACATCTTTGTTTTTCCAAAGACATTGGCTGAGGTCACCTTACCTTGGCGTTTACGAATATATCCACCGATGATAATCAATACTTCAATGAAAATAATAATCAGGGCGAAAATGATATTGATATGCTGGGCAACGATCAACAAAGCAACGGAACTGATTAACACCTTATCGGCAATGGGATCGTAAAACGTACCCCAATCCGTAATCTGATTGCGCAATCGCGCAAGCGAACCGTCGATGGCGTCCGTAAAGGCAACCAAGAAAAAAAGCGGTACACCGATAGTAAATTCCTCGATCGCCAGAATATAGACAACGACCGGCGTGGCAAGCATGCGAAACACCGTGATCATGTTTGGTGTAATCACGTGTGGAATAAGCGGTATAATCGTCATGCCCATGAGGTGATCATGCGGGTAGAGTTTGCTCGGATCTCGCGTAATGAGACGCATAGATATGATAGAATAGAAGCACTATGAAGAGGCGAATTCCTTTTCACTCTATCATGTTCGCAATGCTCTTCATAGGGCTTTTTTTGCTCAACACACATTTCTTTCAAAGCCCGATGTTTGGCGTGCTTCTGCTGGTTGCCTATCTGTCAATCTTTGGCTATGAACTCGGTTCGCTTGTACATCAAGAAACCGGTGTCGTGCGATGGTGGCTTGGATGTTGGTTATTGCTCTCGCTCATTTCACTCGTGTTGGCAATGTGTTACTACGTCGCCTTTCTCTCCCAAACCATTGTGGAGGCAGTCATCCTGCTCTCGATTCCCGTCATACTCTTTTTAAGTGAACGTAAAGGTCGCCCACACTGGCATGAACACATACACGCCGCATGGAAATCTCACAAGCATGAAGTCACGCAACCCGTTTGGCTCGCGGCAAGCCTGATCGGCTTGTTACTTGTCTATGTCTTCAGCGTCTACGGATCCACTCCTATTTTGGACGCTGTGCGCTCACCATGGGAACGCGTAAACGGCAGTGTTGTGATTGCCGCTGGGTTCATTTTTCTGCTTTTGATGACCTTGTTGTACCGCGCTCGCGAACGTGCGCTTGCCCTGCCACTTTTTTGTCTCACGTTGTTTGCCACCATCTCCATGGCCGCTTTCGTCTTTCCTATCGGTTTTGGGTTTGATTCGTTCATTCACAAAGCCACCGAATCCTACATCGCAGAATTCGCCACGATCACGCCAAAACCGTTTTACTACATTGGCCAGTACGCCCTCGTGCTCTTCGCGAATCTCGGCTTCTCAATTCCCATCGACCTGGCCGATACCTTCTTATTACCCATCCTTACCGCGCTTCTTCTTCCTATTGCCTGGTTTGGCGCCGCAACGCATCTTTTAAAAAATCATCGTTCGTCCATCACCACGCTCATCGGTATTTTTCTTTTGCCTCTTTCCATTTTCATCGTCACTACTCCGCAAGGCCTTGCGCATCTTTGGACGTTGTTGCTCATTCTGGCGTCGATTCCCTATCTCCTCAAACAAGAACATCCTCGTCTCGTCTTGCTGTCAATCGCCGCGCTTACAACGCTGTTCATCCATCCCATCTCGGGGATTCCTGCGTTGTTCTATTGTGCGTTGTTATTCACGGATCCATCACAATCATCACACCGCCATGAAACGCTCGCGAGGTGGGCGTTTCGATTTCTCTCACTCGCGGCATGTCTCGTGCTTCCGCTCAGCTTCATTGCAAACGCATTCATCTCAAAACAGGCACTCAGCATCGACTGGGGCGCACTCAATCCGCTGAGCGTGCTCAAGGCAATCAATATCAATGTCTTGCTCGAGAATCGATTCAATCCCTTGCTCGACTTCGTCTATCTCTATGGCCTCAACACGGTCGTGATTTTTCTCGTGTTCGTCGTCATAGGATGTGTCGCTGAACGCCAGAGGATCCATCGACTCAACGTGCCAATCATCATGGCCGTTGCTCTGGCGATCAATTTTTTGTTGATGAAATCATCGATCAACTTTTTGTTTCTCATCGACTATGAGCGTCAAAACTATACCGACCGACTTATTCCGCTTTTCCTTTTCTTTCTCGTGCCACTCTTCATCCTGGGTCTATCGACGATGATCACCTCGATCCGTAAACGCCCAATCGTGTTACGCCTGTCATGGATCCTGCTCATGAGCGCGCTCACAACGAGTTCGTTTTATCTGACCTATCCGCGTAAAGATGCTTACGTTTCGAATCGCGGATTCAACGTGTCGCAAGCGGATATCTATGCTGTGCGTCTGGTTGAAGAGCTTGCGCGCACAGATCCGTATCTCGTTCTTGCAAACCAATCCGTCAGCGCGGCCGCGATTCAGGAAATCGGATTTCGTTACTACGACAATGTGTTCTTCTATCCCATTCCAACCGGCGGTCTGCTCTATCAACGTTTTCTCGAGATGAATGATCGGCCATCTCGAGACATCGCATCCGATGCGCTCGAGCTGACCTCGACGCACAGCAAGATCACAACGCTCTTCTACGTCGTCAACACCTATTGGTGGGAGTCCGCTCGCATCATCGAAACAACAAAAACAATCGCCGACGACTGGCGATCGCTTGAAAACGGGGCGGTGTATGTATTTAGGTTTGACGTGAAATAATGCCTGCTGATTATCCGGTTACCGCGCGGTAACCTAGTAACCAGCAACACAATCGCTTCGCGCAACGCAAACACAACGCAACCTAGTTGCGTTCACGGCAACTAGGTTGCGTTGTAATTAGTTCGTTTAATTAGGCCTTCCTCATATTCCTCTATACACGAACGTCTCGACCATTCCCTCAGTGCATCTTCGTACTTTTCTTTCGATCCAAAAAGCTTAGAATACAACTCTAGATCCACAAGCGGAAATCGCTGAGGTACATCGCAATACAATTGATGACTAGACCACGGATACTGGTTCATGCTCTGAAAGGCTGTTTTCCAATCATCAACAAGTCCATTTCGCCAATCATGCGGCGTCAAATCAAGAATGTTTAGATGGATATAGGCGATAAGATGCTCAAGATAAGAATCGTTCGCAATGTGCCTCGCCTTGAAGGGTCCCTCCAGTAATGGACCTGTTCTTTCGTGTTTCCGGTTGAAGTAAGAACTGTATCCTTTGTTTAATTTTTGAAAAAGCTTTGATACTCCACCTTCTACCAACTGCTGAATGAGGATGTGGTAGTGATTCGGCATGAGCGTAAAGGAGAAAATTTTCACGAAAGGTTCTCGTTCGTTCTCAAAAATTTCGTGTCCAGATAAACGGACCATTTTTTCATATCGAGCTACTTCATCGCGATAGTGTCGATCATTAAACAAAAACATCGACTGACAGAAGCGATGATAGTCATAGGGGTCTTCAAAAAGCGAACGTCCGTCTACACCCCGATTGTAGATGTGGTAGTACTCGTCGTTAATAAATTCAATATCGCGCATATTGCGACGCAACCTGGTTGCGTTTACGGCAACCAGGTTGCGTTATTATGACGCAACCTGGTTGCGTTTACGGCAACCAGGTTGCGTTGTTATTGGAAATGTTTCTCAAGCGCATTCACATACCTCTCAATCCCATACCTCTGCGCCCCTTGCCGTATCGCCGCCGTCTGATCCCAAAACCATACACGTTTTTGTTCAATCTCGACAAGGGCGGCTTCCAGCGCGTCTTTGTTGCCTGGTGTAAACAGCATCCCATTCTTTCGATGCTCGATCAGCTCACTGATGCCGCCGATGTCAGAGGCAACAACGGGAAGGCCGACTTGCATCGCTTCGTAGATCACGGTCGGCGAATTTTCATAACACAAGGATGGCAACACGACCGCATCACACACGGACATGAGTTGCAGGATGTGGCCGAGCGAGATGAAACCATGAGTATGAATGCGCTTGTCGTCTTTGCACCACGACTCAACGAGCGAACGTAGTGATCCGTCGCCGGCAATGTGAAGTTCGAAGTCAAAGGAGAGAGACTTCATGGTCTCGTATAAAAATTCGATCCCCTTATGGGATTCAAGTTGACCGACGAAAAAAAAACGCGTCGGTCCGTTTGGTCGTTCGACTCGCGCGATGCAATAAGAATTGGGCGCTGGATTTGGCAGGACAATAGACTCTGTCTCAGAAAAAAAACCTCGATCTTGATAAAATCTTAATAAATAATTCGACGGCGAAATCACCACGTTGGGTTTTCCAATGGCTTGCATGACAAGTCGTTCGTAGCCTGTGCGTAAAAATGAACGATTCACGAGAGTGTCTTCGTCGCCATACAACAGCAGTCCGCTGGGAATCGAAAGTTGCACATCGTGCAATGTATGGATCTGTCGAATCCCCATCTGTTGAATCGTTCGCGATGTTTTCAATCCAATACCTTTAAGATTGTGTGTGAGCATGACGTCTGGTTCTTCGTTCACGAGAATACGCTTCAGTACGACCGAGGAGTGTGTGGCAAGCGTGTCGATGAAATGCCAGAGGATGCGTACAAACGCAGGATAATGATCGGCGTTTGAAAGATGATAAAGATTGCGTGGAAAAAATCGATAGACACGACCGAGATGACGATCGTTGAGTTCTGGTTCAAGTGAATGCAGACCGTTGAACGGTTGTGTTGAAACAACAAACACCTTGTGACCGCGCAACTCAAGTTCGTCGGCAATGCGCGAGGCAATAAGCTCCGCGCCTCCCCGCTCGCTTGGCGGATATAAATTCGAAACAATGCCAATCTTCATAACGACGTTGAATCATACTGACGCGTGGATTGTTGGTTGATCACGGAATAATAGGTTTGTTCAAGCTTCGTGATGAGCGGATCCCACGCGAAAGACGTTTCCGCGTGCGCGCGTGCACCCATCGAGAAGCGTTCGCGCAGTTCGGGTTTGTCGAGAAGCAACTTGATCGCGTCGCGAAGACTGGCGATATGGTCGGGTTCAACCAGGAGTCCTGTTGTTCCGTCTTGAACCACCGTGCGTACACCCGGCAGATTCGATGCGATCGTAGGCGTTCCACTTGCCGCGGCTTCAAGCGCGACGAGCCCGAATGCTTCTGCGCGTCGTGTCGAGGGAAAGACGTGAACATCAGCGAGTCGATAATAAGTCGGAAGCTCGTCTTGAGACACACAACCGAGGAATGTCACGCGGTCGAGAAGTCCGTATGTGCGAGCGATGTTTTCGAAACTTGATCGCAACTCTCCGTCACCAATGATGATGGTGTGCCAGCAACGTTCCGTGCATGCTTTGAGC
This sequence comes from uncultured Gammaproteobacteria bacterium, assembly GCA_964374035.1. Taxonomy (GTDB): domain Bacteria; phylum Patescibacteriota; class Patescibacteriia; order UBA9934; family GWF2-40-263; genus CALRGL01. Next base: position 12,203 of record CAYJWY010000018.1, on the reverse strand, counting down.
GCTTCAAGAAAAATATCAACGCCTTTGAAATGATGCGCCTTGTCGAGACCACCCACGAAGAGCAGGACTGGCGTTGATGCTGGGATGTTTAGTTTCGCCTTCAGCTCAGGCTCGTCTCCGGGATGAAACCGCTTGAGATCGACACCAAACGGATGAATCTCAACGCGGTCAAGCGCGCGCTCGATGTTCGCAATTGCGGACGTTTCGATGTAGTCTTGCGAGCTCGCGAGGATTCGATCGACACGGCCGATCAACCATGGAAGGAGCATACGACGATGCAGATCGAAAACAGCTCCACGAAACCCACCCGCGACGGCGTCCATGTGATAGGTCATGACGAGACCTTGATCTGCTCGCAGGGCTTTGCGAACAATTGTGGGTTCCGCGCCGCCAAAAAATGGGTAATGCAAATGCACAAGGTCGAAACCTTTCAGACGAGAAAACAATGACGGCATCACGCCAGCGTTGCCGATGTGCAGGAGACTTGGAATGCGATGCACATAGCTTGGGTCGTCGGTGACTTCTTTCGACTTGCTTGTGAACACATGCACATTATGTCCTCGCTCGCGCAGGCGCTGTGTGTACTCAAACGCAACGCGACCCATCCCGCCATGATACGGAGGATAGACGCAGACGACTTGTGCGATGCGTAATGTTGGTTCGCTTACCAACGAATGATGCGTTTGAGAAAAAACCATATGATCGTGAGGACAGGGTTCGCGATATGCATCACAAACGGGTTAGACGTTTCTTGATGTTCGATCGAGCTTGTAAACAATTTCACGATCTCGCGGTCGGAAACCTTGCGCGTCGATTGCACCTTCGATCGCGTCGTCACGATGTAACGCCACGTCGACGGTCGAAAAAACTGTGCGTAGACAAACAGTTTCTCCTTGAACCATCCACCCTTGATCGAAAAAGCGAGTAAGGGAATTTCGAGCAGAGCCATGAGTGGAAACAGCAGGACAAGCGACTTGCCTTTCAAGTACGTTAGGTGAACGAGCCAACGGTTGCGTTCCATCCAATAAAACTTTTTCACGGACTTCTTGAATGCATAGTCGTGGTACGCAATCGATCCCGTCGACAGCACGTTGCGAAATCCCGCGAGGCGAATACGCCAGCCGAGTTGGAGGTCTTCGTGATACAAACATAGAAATGGATCGAGTAAGCCAATTTGCTTGAGAACAGACGATCGATACAAGACGGCCGCACCACTCGCGTAACCGATCTCCTCACCGTCGTAGACCTGAACGTCTTTGTCTTTTCGACCGTTGTCGCGAACGAAACCAAAGCCAAGAAAATGGACCATGCCGCCCGTCGAGTTGATGGTGTCGGGATGCTTCCATAACTTCATGAGTGACTGTACGGAACCGATCGTCGGGTCAGACTCGGCCAGAGCGACTGCTTCGTTGATCGCGTGTGGATCAAGCTTGAGGTCGTTGTTATGTAAAAAAACATAGTCACAACCATTCAACAGCGCATGCTCGATGCCCATGTTGTTCCCCTGTGCGAAACCAAGGTTCTTCCCATTCCCGAAAAACGTAATCCCCTCAACATCCCGCAAATATTCTTGCGATCCGTCCTTGCTGTTGTTGTCGACAAAAATGAACTCGAGTCGATCGCTTGGATAGGTCAGCGCACGCAAAGCCGCCAGCACCTCATCGAGATACGGTTTGCCGTTGTAAGAAAGATAGATAATACCCACTTTGGGAACGAACATGTAGATGATTAGCCAATATCTCTGTAGCCGCAGGCTTTAGCCTGCGCGAATCTTACACGCGCAGGCTAAAGCCTGCGGCTACAAATTGATTTTACAAGTCGAATGTTACAAGTCAAATATCATAAGTCGATTCGATCAAGATCATACACTGTTGATCCTTTGTAAGGATAATTTTTCCAGTCTGTGACGATTCCCTTTCTGACTGGATTCTCTAGAATATACTCGAATTGCTTCATAATATCTTCCTCACTTCTTAAAATGTGATCAAAGTACCCTTTCTGCCACCGATGAACAGAGTGGCTCTGGGACAACCAGTAGCCCGTCTTCTGTTTAAATAAATTAACCACTTTCCTTACATCTGACTCTGCGCTTTTCGCCTCCAGTAGCAGGTGTAGATGATCTGGCATAAATAAGTAAACAAGAGCGTTGCATTCAAACTGTTGCAATGCCTCGAGAAGATACCGTTCACAAACCTCAAACGTCATAGCGTCGACAAACAATTTTCCCCTGACCATCACACAACAAGTAAAGGCATATGTGACGCCTTCATAGAGACGCTTGTGCAATCGATGTGGTCGTTCGATGATCGACATAGTGGACGTCGGTGGGCCTATTGGTAGACGTAGGCTAAAGCCTGTGCGATTCGTAAGGAACAAAAATTCGCGCAGGCTAAAGCCTGCGGCTACCAGTCTCGTTTGCTTTGTCCTCAACATCCTCGATCGCGAGCTTTCTCACAAGTCGTGTGATCTCTTGTTCGACGGATTCGACTTTCGCGAACATTTTGAACACAAGAAAAAAGAGTCCGACAAGCGCAACGTAGACGATGAGATCCGCGCCGCGTCCGACGCCGACAAACCTTGCAACCACGTCCGTTGTTTGCGGCAACGCGACCACAACGCCAACGCCGATCCAAACAATGACCCAAAATAAAAGCCAGGCTAACGTGAGCCCTCCTTTTTTAAACTGTCGCACGGTTCGCGAAAGTGCGAACAGAGCGAACACAATGATGAATAGTTGGATGAGTGACATAGGAGTCCTGTGTCATCCTGAACACAGTGAAGGATCTCTTCTTGTTTGGAGATGCACACTCGCAAGAGATTCTTCGCTTCGCTCAGAATGACGGCAGGGAAAAATTATTACATCATGATTCGACGCAAAACAAGCTTGATCAATGTTTTAATTCCCGTAAAAAAATTTTGTCCTTTCGAGAGTGAATACTGGGTGTAGATAGCCTTGATTGGAACTTCGACCAAAGTGAGTTTGTGTCTCTTCGTTTCGGCGATGAGCTCTGAGGAGACTTCCATGCGGTTCGTCTTGATGTGAATCTTTGTGAGTGCAAATGTTGAAAACGCTCGAAACCCCGACTGACTGTCAGAAACCCACGCGCCGAACAACACAAACGTTGTGACGTTTCCAAGCATCTGCGCGATCTGACGAACCCACGGCATCCCGGTAGGATCCACCATGCGAGAACCAATGACCACATCCGCTCCCTTCTCGATCGCAATCAAAAACTTCTTGATCTCGTCGGGATCATGTTGTCCATCCGCATCAAGGGTCACAACCACGTCTGCGTGTCGACGCATCGCGAGTTCGAATCCTGTTGCAATCGCGGCGCCGAGTCCGCGATTGATCACATGGCTGACGACGATCGCCCCATGGTTGCGTGCGATCTCTGCCGTGCGATCCGTTGATCCATCATTGATCACGATGATCTCATCAACAACACGACGGGTGCGCTGAAGAACATCCGCAATCGTTGAGGCTTCGTTGTAGGCCGGAATAATCGCCGTGATCTTCACACGTTGTTTAGCAAAAATTTATTAGCCTTCGTGTACTCGATGGTCCGGCGTAATCCATCCTCCAGGCGCACAAGTGGAAACCAGCCGAGATCCTTCATTTTGTCGATACGCGGCAGGGCAAGTTCGGAAAGAAAAAGCAAATTTTCTCCAGGAACAATCTTTGAACTCGACTCCGTCATGTTCACAATGAGTTTGGCAACGTCCTCAATGGCGAGATCCAGGTCGCTTCCGATATTGACAGGACCCGGATCGGTGGGCGTATTCATTAAACGCACAACGGCATCAATCACATCGTTCACATAACACAGCGATGTACGAAAATTCGCACCACCGTCAAGGATAAGATCGTTGCCGTCCAAAGCGGCGAGAACAAAATCCGGAATCATGTGACCATCGTACAGTGGCATCCGAGGACCGTACGTGCGAAAAATTCGCGCGATGCGTGTTTCTATGCCGTGAACGTCTCTGTAGGTCTGAACCATTGTCTCAGAAAATCGTTTTCCTTCGTCGTAACATGCACGCGCACTCAAGTGATCGACAATGCCGAGTTCCTCTTCTGAAACAATCGGATCCTTCGACTGACGCGCACCATACACCACAGAACTCGATCCAAGCAAAATCTTTGCGCGATACGTTCGCGCAAGCTCAAGCACGCGATAGTTTCCAAGTGAATTGGATAATAATGTTTGAACTTTAAAATCGTTAAACTTGCGGATCGATGTTGGGCAGGCAAAGTGATAAATTTCTTGTATCCCTTGAAATGGGATCTTGAACGGCGCGAGTTCGTGATAGGCTCCGAGCTCCAAGGGTTCGTTCACGTCCATGCGAATGAAGCGAAACCGATCATTCTGCATGAGCGCGTTGATATTGCTCACTGTGCCTGTTGAAAAATTATCGATGCAGATGACACGATGCCCATCTTCAAGTAATCGTTCACACAAATGAGAACCGAGAAATCCGGCGCCGCCGGTGATGAGAATGTTTTTGTGTTCAAAGGTTGGGGAGGACATATGCGAACATTATAGAGTGAGGACGTGAGGAAGTGAAGGAGTGCGTGGGTTAACGTCCCCATGCCGAGGAGTTAATCCCCTTTCGATCCGACTCGCTATTGGCAAAAAATGTTCCGATGAGCTTTGCGTATCCGTTGAAAACACGTACGTGCGGGCCGCCGCCGGGGCCGGCCGCGGTGATGATCGATGCGCCGGGCGAGTCACTTAAGTTACCAACCGAAAGACGCACGCCGCCGCGGAAATTTTTGTCGTAGGCGAAGAACGTGCCGAGCCACTTGCCTGATCCATCGTAAATCTGGACTTGCGGACCGCCACCCTTGTCGGTTCCGGTGACGATTTCGTCGTCACCATCGCCGTCGAGGTCGCCGCTTGAAACGAACACACCGCGGTCGTACGTTTTTGCATAGGCGAGAAATTCTTTGACGAACGTTCCAGTCGATGTATACACGCGAACCGTTGGTTCAAATCCAACGCCGCGTGTAGTGATGATCTCGTCGATTCCATCGCCGTCAACGTCACCCAGCGCAACGCGTGTGCTTCCCTTTGTTTCAAACGGATCGAACTGTGTCACGCGTGTTCCATTCGATGTAAAGACACCGACGAGTCCATCACCTGCGTCCTGACTCACGGCGATTTCTTCTTTTCCATCCTTGTTCATATCACCGGTTGCCACAAACAATCCGGACGAGAATGTATCAAACGGCGTGAACGAATCTAATTCTTTTCCTTCAAGGGAAAAAATTTTCACGGGAAAATTTCCTGTCGCAGGAACGGTTACTATTTCTTCGACGCCGTCGCCATTGACATCTCCCATCGCGAGTCGCACACCAACGGCTTTGTCGTACGCAGTAAACGCATACAAAAACGTTCCCGATTTTGTGAGCACACGAATCGAGGATGTGTCTTGTTCAGATGCCACAGCAATGCGATGACTTGGCTTGCCGGTTTGTATGGTCGACGACACCGTGAGATCAGCCCCAGCGATGAATGAATTCGCGACCTCAAGCGCGCGTGCGAGATTCAACCGACCGGCGCCGACTTTTCCCTTTGCGTCCCCACTACTTAACACAGGATCGGCAGAGAGTCGCAAGATGGATTTGATTTCGTTTGGAGTGATGTTGGGATACTTCGACTTCAACAAGACAGCCGCGCCCGCGACCATTGGCGCCGCCAACGATGTCCCCGACCAGCCGGATGCGTAAAAAGATTGCGAGAAGTTTGGATGCGAGCTCGTTTGAAAAATCGTGCTGAGAATATCTTCACCCGGCGCGGAGATGTCCGTACAGAGCGCTCCGTAATTTGAAAAGTTCGATTTTTTGTCATCACGATCGGTGGAGGCGACACCCAGAATCCAGTCTTCGTCCTCGTTTTCGCCGTAACAGGCCGGATAAATTGGGCGATGGTCAACGTTGATACCCTCTCCATCATCCCCATTTCCTACAGCCGCAACGACCATGACACCGGCTTGGTAGGCGTGTTTGAGCGAGTTTCGAAATCGCGGATCATCGTCAAATCCGGTGAAGCTGAGGTTGATGACATCCGCTCCATTTGCAACCGCGTAGTCGATTCCTTCGGTCGCCGCTGTGGACGAGCCGATACCCATGTCGTCCAAAATCCGCACACTCATGATGCTCGCGTTCCAATTGATGCCGGCGATGCCTTCACTGTTATTTCCTACCGCGGCAATGACTCCCGCGACAACGGTTCCATGTGGAACCGCATCTTCATCGAACGTCTTTGAAAGATCCGGTTCAGGATCACCGTCGCGATCGACAAAATCATATCCGTGAACGTCGTCGACGAAACCATTACGATCGTTGTCGATACCGTCACCGGCAATCTCACTGCCGTTCGTCCAAATATTTTTTGCCAAATCTTTGTGATCGAGATCAACGCCCGTGTCGAGCACGGCAACAATAACATCACGCGAGCCGGTCGCGAAATCCCACGCTTTTGTGGCGTGAATGTTTTGCAAGTACCATTGCTTGTCAAACAATGGATCGTTCACGGTTGCCGCAGACAACGGTTGAACGAGTGCAAAGAAAAGCAGGAAAGACGTCGTGATACGCATGTTGGAATAATTTAGAGACCGATCTGCACACCTGAACGTAACAACGCATCCCCAACAAAAAATCCTCCGATCACACCCGTTTCATCAAACACACGCACTTGCGGACCACCACCAACACCCGGCGCCGTGTAAATTTCACTGCGTCCGTTTTGATCGCGATCGCCAACCTGGATGGACACGCCTGTACGCAAACGCTGGTCGTAGGCAAAAAACGACGAGCGCTCTTTTCCATCAAGATCGTACACGGAAATGATCGGCGTATTGCCAGCACCAGACGAGACTATGATCTCATTGACGCCGTCGCCATTCAAGTCACCCGCGGCGACAAAGAGTTGCGAGGTGATTTTTTGTTGAATCGTTATATCGCGAACATAACGTCCGTTGCCGTCGTACACGCGAACGACCGGACCCTTGTCTGTGACCATCGCGGTCAAGAGCTCTGCCTCGGGATCCTCGTCAACGTTTGCAACCGCGATCGCGATTGCGCTCGTGGTTCTACCAAATGGATAGAACGCGCCTTGTAATTGCCCGGAGCGATTAAAAATGCGTACTTGGCCGGTTGCGCCTTCGTTTCGCGTGACAACTAGTTCTTCGACACTGTCGTTATTCAAATCTCCTGTGGCGATCGCAAGGCCTTTTCGATCTTCCGTTTCAAATGCGAAGAATTGATTCACGACCTTTCCATTTAGGTCGAATACGCGCACTTGCGGACCGCCGCCACGTCCAGGAACCGTGATGATATCTTCCACGCCGTCACCGGTGACATCACCCATCGCGAGTCGCACACCGCCACGAAAGGCTTCGTGATAAGCTAAAAAGGATGCGACAACCTGACCCTGACCGTCCACACGCTGTACCAACGGCTTTGTTCCCGGACCTTTGGCGACCACGAGTGTTTGCGATGAAGGTCTTTGCATATCGAGCGATGCACGACCGCGTACACCAGCAAATGACGCCGCCATCTCAAGGGCACGCGCAATGTTGAGTGTGCCGGCACCAAGACGCAGACGTGCTTCAACAGAGCGTTCGGCAACGGGATTGACAGAGAGTTTTAAGACATTGCGAATTTGATCAGGCGTGAGCGAGGGATACGCAGATTTCAACAGTGCAACCGCACCCGTGACAATCGGTGCGGCAACGGATGTGCCTTCCCACGGACCGCCGTAGGCGGTAGAGAACAAAAGACGACTGACATCGTTATAGGTTGCACCGAAAATATTTGTTCCGGGAGCCGCCAAATCCGTGCAGAGTTTTCCGAAATTTGAAAAGGAAGCTTTTTTGTTGTCCGGACCAAGCGCCGCAACACCAATGACCCTATTGGCACCGTCTTGTTTGTCGTAGCACGCAGGAAAGACAGAGGTCCTGTCTGTATCGATGTCGTCGTTTCCAACCGCGGCAACAATCGTCACGCCTTGATCGAACGCCCACTTAATTGTTTCTCGGAGTCGGTCGTCAGAAACTTTAAAGGTAAAACTCAAGTTGATCACCTCGGCACCATTTTCAACCGCGTAACGAATAGCTTCGCGCACACGCACAGAACTTCCACTGCCGTTTTTGTCGAGCACGCGAAGCGGCATGATCGCAACGTGGTGATTGATTCCTGCAATACCGATTCCATTATCTGTCGCGGCGCCAATAATCCCCGCGAGGAGCGTGCCGTGGGAAATAATACTATCGCGGGCCGGCTCGGTTGTGTCCGGTGATGGATCCGGATCGCCATCGACAAAGTCCCAACCTTGCACATCGTCCTCATACCTATTAGCGTCATCGTCCTTGTTATTGCCGGCAATCTCGGACCGATTCATCCAGTACTGACCTTGCAAATCTTCATGATCAAGATCAAAACCCGCATCCAAAATGGCGACGATCACGCGCGATGATCCAGTGGTCGTTTTCCAAGCTTCTGGCGCGTGCACTTGCTGAAGGTAGGTTTGCTCGGAAAAAAATAAATCCGACACTTCAACAGACGCCGCAAGTGTGGCAGGGATCCCGGTTATCAAAATAACCAAGAAAATAAGGATTTTTCTAACAAAAGACAGCCTCATAAGGCTGTCTTATTTTAACAGAATGACGAATCGTGCGGTAGCCGCACTTGGTAGCCGCACTTGGTAGCCGCAGGCTTTAGCCTGCGCGAATTCATACGGACGATACGTGCAGGCTAAAGCCTGCGGCTACCAACAATACTGTTGCCGGTTACCCGGTTACCGCGCGGCAACCGGGTAACCGGAAACGCTTATTTGTAAGGCGTTCCACGCATCCAGACGGCGTAGATGCGATGAACGAAAACACATTCCTAAAAATTGTCGTTCAAGTCTTCGACGGATGCTGAAACAGCGACTCTGTCGTAATCGCTTACCGACTCAACCTTTGTGCCGTAGGTGTAATTTCCGTAAAAGACGTCGGCGATGTCGTCGATGTGTTTGTTCCATGTGGAACCGTACAGCAGACGCGCGACGTCTTCACTGGCGATGGGTCGCAAACGTCCGCCTTTCTCGACGACATACACAGAAGGCGATGTTTGGAATTTCACCATGCGGGTTCCTGGATGATACGTCACGTTCTTTCCGAGCGTGCGTGATGACATAAACGCTGGCGAAACTTCGACGATGTTATTGAAGTTTTGATACCACGTGAAGTACACACGCTCATTTGGAAACGCGTGTCGCTTACCGTCTTGGCTTAAAAAGTAAACGGCTTTGCAAGGATCATTCACGCTCGCCGTTGCGATGCATCGAGTCTTGATGAGATCACCTGACGACGCTTCACCAAAATCCGTCGGCGTCGTGACAACTGGCGCCGTCGCTACCGGAGTCGTTGGTTGTGGTGTTGCGACGACCGCTTCATACGTATACACCTTCGACCACACATCGTCCTTTGTACCCGCGACCCACGCATTGCCACTTGCATCGACTGACGCACCTTTTAACGACAACGTCGTGTCACCAAAGGTATGCGATGCCCACGTCACTCCGCCGTCTTCTGATCGCAGAGCGATGTTATCACCGGCAACGACAATCACCTGACCGTTTCCATCGATCGCGTTCAAGTGTTGCGTGGTCAGTCCGCTCACACTCACCGACGACCAATTCGTTCCGCCATTCGTCGTTTTCAAAAATGCACCGTTGCTTCCCACGACCCAGCCGTTTTGTGCATCCTTAAAATGCACACCTTGTAAATTCTCGTTGACGATCGTTCCAAAATTCGTCCAGTTCACACCCCCTTGATTTGTAAATAAGAGTCGTCCACCATTACCAACCGCGTAGGCAGTGCGACTGTCGGAAAGCGCTGAGATGGCGTTCAACTGTGTGGTCACAGGAGAGCTTGCTTGAATCCAACTATTGAGATCACTGGACGTATACAGCAGTGTTCCATCGGCGCCAGCCATGTATCCGGCTGTTCCACCAAACGCCACCGCGTATAAATTCATCGACGAGATGTTCAGCGGAAACGTCGACCACGTCAATCCGTTATCTGACGACGTTTTGACAATAGCACTGTCACCAACCGCATAAATCGTCCCATCGCTCTTGCGCGCAAGATCATAAAGCCAGCCGCTGGTCACGCTCGTTGTCTTCGTCCATGTTGTTCCGTTGGAAGAATACACACTGCCATTACCAACGGCGATGGTGTTGGTTCCCGAATGCAGAACATCTTGAAACGCATTGAGCGATCCGCTTTCTTTTTGTTCCCAGGCGGCGGAGGCGAAGGCTGGAAAGGCGAAGAGGGCGAGGAGGGCGAAGAGGGCGAAGCCGAACATGGTAGCCCCAGGCTTTCCTAGCCTGCCATAGCCATGCGACAGCGGGAGCCTGCGCGAAACGAGAGAATAATTCATAACAATTTCTTATTCGTTTTTTTCAAAAAGTTTTTCTTTGTAACAACGGAACGACCAAGACGATCTTCAAGCTGCTTCCTCGCCCCGCCCGCGATATCGCCCCCGGCCTTTGCGTCCGCTTTCAATTTTGGAATGCCCTTTGAATTTTCTGCTCGATGAATCTCGGTGGTCGCACGCTCGCCGAGCATGCTGAAAATCTGCTCGAGCTCGTCCATGTGATCGCGTAAATTTTCTCGCTTGAGTCCTTTCAATTTTTTGTATTCGCTTGGCGTAATATTGAACGTGGCTTTTGAAATTTCGGCCGTCAAAATTTCATAATCTTGTTTATGCTTTGCTCCACGATTCTTCCACTCATCCGTCAACTCTTCACGAATCACCATGCCACGCATTCGCTTTTCGATCCAAGAATCCGTGTAACCCTTCAACTTGTAAAGCATGCGCGTACGCTTTGTCGCAAGTTCTGGATTTTCGATTTCTTGAACACGTTCATAGCCGACTTTGGCGAGCCAACGCTTGAACGGTTCAGCCTTCGAAGATGGAATAGATTGAACGATGCGAAACATTCCTTCTGTGTCGGCACAATCCGTTTCTCGTAGCTTTCCATCCGGAGCTTCTAATTTCAACTGTCTACAAATTGTAGACAGTTGAAATTCCGCCTCATTCTGAACGCGTGCTTTCATTGCAGTCCAATAAGCACTAGGTCTGGTGCTGTCCGTCAAAACCTCAATCACATCCACAACCGAAAACCACCACTCTCCATCCTGGAGCTTTTTGCGAATTCGCTTACCCTTGAAAAGGGCAATGTGCGTGAGTTCATTGTTCGACATAGATCAAGACAATTATAACAAGAAACAGAAAACCGCGCCCGGAGGCGCGGTTTTCCTTTCTGTTCACTCGTCAGGGTGAATGAATGACTTCGCCCAGGTCTCACCGGAGAGGTCGAAGTGTTTAGGGATGACGTTGATGGTACAAGTCGACGAGTTCTTTTTGCTCACGATTTGCTTCTCGGAGAACATTCTTAAAAAACTTCTTTTGTTCACGTTCGGATGCAGAAAGAAAGAATGCCGAAAAATCGTTTTTCGGTATAGGTTTGCCTGTAAAAAAAAGTTTGATGAAGGAAATCATAGGATCTGATCTTCTAACTGAGATCTAGTATAAGACTCTCCAAGAAAAGGGTCAATCTTATCAACATTTAATTCAAATCGTCCTAGTCCAGTCTCATAATTTTTAACCAGGACGGACAAACGTATTCTGTCGCCGAATTGAGCTTTTGCTTCATTCACTTGATTTTGTGAACTGAGAAACGCATCAATAAACACTTCCCTTGAAACACGTCGACCTTCGAGTGCTTCTCGTTTTTTTGTGAATCGCCAGGCGGTAAATGGATTTTGATAGACAAAGACCACGCGAACGATCCTACCCCTGTCCACTGATCTTTGAATATTTGTAAGCGCTCCTGCATAGGCAAACGTTCCGTTAAGAATAACGTTCAAATTTGCATGTAATGCAAAATCGTAGAGCAGATGAACTCCTCTGGTTGCAGCCTTTTGAAACAGGTGAGCATTCAAACCATTGTACCCTGGACATAATGGACGAATTTCATCAGCGTCAATGCGTACAGGCTTATTGTGAAATTGTTTTACAAGTTGTTTAGACACCTCCGTCTTCCCAGCTCCTGGAGAACCCGCCATAAAAATAGACACGGGGACGTCCGCTGATTCCACCACGGCCTGCGGACAAAATGTAGAAAAAACAATTTTTTATTTTT
>CAYJWY010000017.1:0-22696 GCA_964374035.1 uncultured Gammaproteobacteria bacterium | reverse complement strand
AATGGAAACTGTTATGGATTCTATCCTGAGAACGTTACCGTGACACGCAAAAAAAGAAAAGTCTCACCGTAGATTTGGTGAGACAAGAGGGAAGAGATCAGACGTGGATACCAACCGGATCGCTCAGCTCGATCGGTTGCACCGCCATGTCCACCATGCCGTGGACCTTGGTCGTGTAGTGGGGCGTGCAGGCCGTGTGCGAGGTGACATAGCGGTCGGCGACCACCCAGGGACGCACAAGCACCTTGCAAGGGAACGGTTCGGCGGCCTTGCTCGCGGTGTTGTAGACTGCGATGCATTCTTCGCTTGCCTGGAATCGCTCCTGGACGATGAAGGGCTCATGCTTGCGCGCGCGATCACTCAGCCACTCGATCCACGCCTCACGCTTTTGTGCGTGGCCCATGAACACGCCGTAGGATCGAGCCGCCAGATCGTTCGCGCCGGTGATCTTGAGGACCAGGCGGTCGCGAAGCGCATCGGGCGCGTTGATCAGATCGTGGTAGCTCGTGAGTTGAGTGCCAGCGATCGTGATGTTGATTTGAGTATTCGGCACGACAAGATGAGAGCTTGGGATGAGCATCGTGAGCGTTTCGAATTGCCCTGCCGTGAGATGCTCGCGGAAGAAGTGGTTGCGCTCGTGAAAGAGGGCGAACCAGCTCTTGTTGCCGAAGTGGGCGAACTCCGGAACCATGCGGACCCGGCCATCCTGCGAGGCGACGACCAGCTCGGCGAACTTGCCCTTCGTCTCAAAGATGGGGAACTGACGCCAGATCGTGCCAACGACAATCGTTTGATTGTCGAGCTCGAGCGTGACGTTGTGGTTGTTGATGTGCAGGCGGTTCAGCTCGCCGCCGTGGATGAGGTACGCGGGGTAGCCCATCGCTTGCATCTGCTCGGCCATCCAGCGCATCGAGGTGATGTAGCCCTTGGACCACTCACTGCTGACGACAAAGAGCAGGGGACCTTGAGAGCAGAGCCAGTTGAACGTCGCACGCCAGCCGTCCATGTTGATGGCATAGCTACGATCGATGTGGAAGCAGTCGGTGAAGCCACCGGGCATCTCGTCGTTTTCGGAGGCGACGAACCGCTCTCCGCACACGTGCATGTCCGGACGACGAACCGACCAGTGCGTGACGCGTTCATCGCGGACTTTGGGGTGTAGGTAGCAGTCGCGCAGTTCGGGGTGAGCCGGATCCATCGTGACGCCCAGCATGAGCCGGTCGCCGACGTCGCGATGTTGCTCGAGCAACTCGGAGCAACAGATCTCGAAGCCCCGCATGGCGTCGAGGCAACGCTCCATCATCTCGCGATTCACCGTGGCCGTGCGATCCGGCACGCGAATCCAGGAGAACGTTTGTCCCGCCGGGATGCGCCCCTTCACCGCCTCGAAGACCTCGTCGGCCATGTCCGGGCCGTTCTGGAGATTCTTCAGGATGATGTTGATCTCGTCACGCAGACGCGGACGGTTGGGCAGTGTCTCTCCCGCCTTGGTCTTGCCCCAGGGGAAGCGATGTTCAACATGCACACGCGTTTCAAAGTGTCGACCGAAGTCCGCCCGCAATTGCTTGGCGGCACTGCCCTGACGTCCGTTTTGACCAATGGTTGGCAGGCGCGGATTGAGACCCACGCCCCATTGCACACCCTGCGCCCAGGTCGGGATCGAGCAGGAGGACTTCTGTCCTTCTTTGCGTCCGTAGCAGACGTACCTGAAGTGGCGACGGTGATCGGTGCCGTCGAACACCACGATGGAGTCCTCGGGTCGATGTCCGTTTTGAAACGTGTTTGCGACTGCCTCGGCGTTCGCAAACACCCGCGTTTCGATGTCCCAGTGCTCGTCTTGGTCTTCGCGCCAATGCTCGATGATATCGAGAACGGCCTTGGAAGCCGTCTGTCCCTCGATCGTGAAGATGAGACGAGGTTTCTTCAGGACTCGCGCGTCGATGTGCGCGCTGAACATCTCACCCCGAGATCCTGACATGGTTCCTCCGTGTGTCGCTTCCGCGACCTGCGTTCTCAACAAAACTCCCGGACACATATGCGCCCGGGAGTTCATTGAGCTCTGTTGTTACAGTTATGCCAATGAAGATCCGCGAGCAGAACGTGTTACGATAAACATTCCTCGAAGGAAGGAGTCATCGATGTGGAGCCACGTTGTGCTCAAGGATAAATTCATAGCGATAAGAGCATAACCTAATGTTCATTTTTTTGTCAAACGCATCCATAAGTTTTTTTTGACCAGGTTGTGGAAAACCATTAGTCTATCTGCATGAGAATCCTCGGAATTGAATCCAGTTGTGACGAAACCGCTCTAGCTATCGTGGGAGAACACGACGAGATGTTTGAAATTGAACAAAACGTTTTGACCTCGCAAGCGGCAAAACACGCACAGTATGGCGGTGTCGTTCCAGAGGTCGCGGCGCGAGAACATGTGGATGCAATCTTTCCGATGTTGAAAGCGGTCGGTGTGCCTCGCGACGGTGAGGGAATCGACGTGATCGCGGTGACGTCTGGACCAGGACTCGTGCCTGCGTTGCGTATCGGTGTGGAACTTGCAAAGACGCTCGCGTGGCTCTGGCACAAACCACTCGTGGGTGTGAATCATCTCGAGGGACACATTTATTCTGTTTGGTTGAACGCAGACAAGCCGAAATTTCCAGCGCTTTGTCTTCTTGTAAGTGGCGGACACACAGAATTGATTTTGATGAAGGATCACGGAGTCTATGAACTCATTGGCATGACACGCGATGACGCGGCCGGCGAAGCGTTCGACAAGGTTGCAAAGTTACTTGGTCTTGCGTATCCGGGTGGACCCCAGATTGCCAAGGCCGCTGAGCGAGGCAATCCAAAGGCAATCGATTTTCCACGCCCGATGATTTCGAGCCCTGATTTTGATTTCAGTTTTTCCGGATTGAAAACGGCTGTTCGCAATTGTGTGTTCGCCGGTCAAAATCGCGTGGAAGACATCGCCGCATCATTTCAAGAAGCCGTTGTCGAAACCCTCGTCGTTAAAACAATCAGAGCAATGCAGTACACAGGCGCTCAATCGCTCATCTTGTCGGGCGGCGTTTCTGCGAACAAGCAATTACGCGCCACGCTCGAGCAGGCATTGCACAGCACAAACGCAGACGCAACGTTTTTCGCCCCCGAGCTTTCTCTCACTGGCGACAACGCGGTCATGATCGCGCTCGCCGGAGCGTTTCGCTTCAAAGCCGGAGAGACAACAAACCCGCTCACTCTCACCGCAGATCCAAATTTGCGTTTACAATAAGTATTGGAGGTCCTCTAAGACTTATTGGACTCCTACGTTCCCGACCTATGCGTTTCACATCGCACTCGCCAGAACAAACGAAAACCATTGCGGCCGAATTTTCGCAAACGCTCAAAGGCGGCGAACTTATTTTTCTTCAGGGTGATTTGGGAAGCGGCAAAACTACCTTCGTCCAAGGCCTCGTCTCAGCACTCGGCTTCGACGGCGTTGTACGAAGCCCAACGTTCGCGCTCATGCATGTGTATCCTTTAAAGCAAGGTTCGATCAAACAAGTCGTCCACCTCGATCTTTATCGTCTCAAAGATCACGCCGAACTTCGTGCCTTCGGACTTGAAGAGTATTTGCACGATCCACGCATCATTGTGCTCGTCGAGTGGCCGGAAAACGGTTTTGATGAAGAAACGTTGTTGCCAGATCAACGGATCATGTTCACTCTTGGCTCAGATGATGTGCGCGAGGTGAACATCCCTTGAGATCGTTACGTTGCCGCAGAAACGAAAAAGCCGCCCGCGACTTCCCTTTGGGGAGACGCGGACGGCGAGGTGGCGATGAGGAAAGCTGTTCGGGGGAACGAGAGAAAGCACAGGAACGTCAACCGGGACGATTTTTTTCTTCGTTCGAAAGGGAAGAAGGGGGGCATCCCAATCGAACAGAGTGTGCCCAGGGCACTGAATCGGCTCCGGCCACGTTGGTGCTGAGCACCCTCCAGGTCCTGCCTGGCAACCTTCATCTTGCGTCTTCGTGTCCATACTTCACTCCTCGTTTGCACTAATGCAATGTGCCAGCCTTGGCATAGAATTCTTTTCAGAATTTTTTATGTTGGCAGATGTGGAAACCTAACGAGCGAGTAGTATTTGAACGATTGGACAACAGTCCGGTCGACACGCGAACGCTTTCACCATAAGCTAGCTTAGCAAGATATCTCTCCTGGTCAACTGTGTATAAGTTCTATGAACAAGGTATGTTAAATTTAATGAACCTATACATCTATTATGAGAACCTATCCAAACGAGTCTTCCAGGGGTTTTGATGCTCCGCCACCTGTTGCGTCAGGAAAATTGTACGAGCACAAGGTTTTGGGTTCGTTTTATTCCCCAAGAGAACGAGATTATATTGAACAACTCAAGAAAGAAAAACAGCGATTGGACGCAACGGGCGAGCGTTTACGCAAAGATGTTCTCATTGATCTTATTCGAGAATATGCAGGCGATGATCCTGAAGATCCACGCCAGCCCACGGCAAAAGATTTGCGTATTGAGGTGTTGGATTTTTTGGAATCACAACAAGAAGATGCCAACGAGACGCAGAATACTCTCAGATACTATACGGCCGTTGGAACGCCGCTGGATGAATTTTTCGGGATTGACGCATGGCTGGAATACGAAACACCCGAAGGCACAGTGATGGTCACAATCGACATCACGTTGGATCCGGAGAAACTTCAACATGGATACAAAGCAGATGTGATTGTCGGGCAAATTGTTGACCCAAAGCTTGATGAAGATGCTTATCTAGATGAGATTGAAATGTATGCAAAGCGTCTGGGTTCGATTCTTGCAGAACGAACGAACGCACTAAAAAAACGCGTCGCACGACGCGCCGCGTAACACACAAAGAGAACTTCACCAATTATTCTCCCTCACCCGCAACACGTAAAATTTCATCGATGGTTGTAATGCCATCTAAAACTTTCAAAATTCCATCCTGTTGCATCGTTGTCATTCCCTGTGTTTTTGCCAGTTCGCGTACTTCATATTCGCTGATGGATTCGCTCATCTTAGCCTTGATCTCATCGCTCATGGTGAGAATTTCATAAATACCGAGTCGGCCCTTGTAGCCAGATTGATTGCACGTGTCACAACCCTTGCCGTGAAAGAATTTCCACGCGCTTTCAGGCTCGACTTTTTCACCGGAGGCTTCCGGGATCTCGGAGACGATACGTCTAACAAATGCAAGCTGTTCGTCGCTTGGTTTTGTTTCCTCTTTACATCCAAGACAAATTTTTCGTGTCAGACGTTGTCCAATTACGGCATTGAGTGCGGGAGCAAGCAAAAATGATTTGACGCCCATGGAAATAAAGCGGGGGATCGCTCCGGCCGCGTCGTTGGTGTGCAACGTCGACAAAAGTAAGTGTCCCGTGAGGGCGGCGTTGATCGCGACCTCGGCGGTTTCGAGGTCGCGGATTTCTCCAACCATACACGTATCAGGATCTTGTCGAAGAATGGATCTCAGTCCGGTTGCAAAGGTATATTTTTTCCCTGCATCAACTTGAGATTGATTGATGCCTTCGAGTTTGTATTCGATCGGATCTTCCAACGTGATGATTTTGCGTCCAGGCGTGTTGAGTTTACGAAGAATGGCATACAGCGTAGTTGTTTTTCCAGAACCGGTTGGTCCTGTTGTCAGGATCATGCCATGCGGTTTTTCGATTTCTTTGAGAAGTTTTGCGGCCGCAAGTGGACGATAGCCGAGTTGTTCGAACTCTACGTTGATCGCGCTTGGTTTGAGCAAACGCATAACAACCGACTCTCCCCAATTGGTTGGAATCGTCGAAACGCGCACATCGGTATCACCCTCTTTGAGGAAGATGGTAAATCGTCCGTCTTGCGGGCGTGTGTTCACGTTGATTTTGAGTCCGCTGATGAGCTTGATACGCGAGATAATTTTTTTCCAAAAATCATGAGGGAGTGAGGCAACCTGTTGAAGCACACCATCGATACGGAACCGGGCAACGATTTGTTTTTCCTCCGCCTCAATGTGAATGTCACTGGTTCCAAGCTGTAAGGACGCGGCCATGAGAATGGTCATGATGTCACTGATGGAAGCATCTTTGACAACGGTTTGAACGTCCGCAAAGGTATGGATCTGTTGCTTGTATGTATCGAGCTCTTCGTCGGTGACGTTCACGCCTTTTTTGATTTCTAAAATTTGCGGGAGTGCGTCGTAGGCCTTGATCGCGATGCGAAAACTTTCTTCGGAGATTTGGTACACGCCCCCGTTTGCTCCATGACGTTCTTGCAGTTGGAAGAGGAGATCCTTGACGGCTTGTTGTGTCGGTTCCAAAGAGGCGAGACGAATTTCTGGACCCGTAAATAAAAAACAAACGGTTTGGAGTTGTTGCGCCTGGGTCAAGGGAATTTGGCGTAGCGCTTCTGGCGAAACCGGAAACGCCCGCAGATTCACATAGGGCACATTTGCTTGTGCGGCCATCTGCTGTGCCTCTGTTTCCTTTTCCTTCAAGCGCACCTCGTGCATTTTCTCCTCAAATTTTTCTACGGTGGAGGCATGCCCGGGCGTGCTTGTAGGGCTCGCTGACGTGGCGCCCGTATAGGCAAGCAAGTCTTCGATGGATTGGATATCATTGGACATAAAAACTAGAAGTTCCCTTCTAGTTTACTTGTCTTTCGCTTGTTTGCCAATCATGGCTACTTGAGCCAGCGTAACATTTTTGAAAAGACTTTTGTTCCGTGCTGTTTGTGCATGGCGCGTTTGTAGAATCGATGCCATGCCGTGTATTGAAACGTGACGATTGCGCCGGCAAAAGCAAGGACAATCAGAAGAAAGAGGATGCCAAAGAGAATGTTTGTTGTAAAAAAAATGGCAAGCGATCCGGTCATAAGCGCCCATGAATAAAGAAGAGCGTAAGGCATCATGAGAAGGCTTGCAAGGGTGATCAAACCCAAGCCCAAGATGAGCACGATCACAAACAGCAAGAGTCCAAACTCAAACGTCGCAATCCATTGCTTGGTAAAGAGTCGAGTGGACGTTACGATGGCGTCGAGCGGCTTGGTATCGTGATCAACAACATCAATGAGGGCAAGCATGGAGATCGTGTTCACAATGATGGTGAGTGGCAGAAAGATGAGCGTATGAATGAATACGATCCAGAAATTTTGATCGGACGTCTGCAGGCTGTACAGAAGGAAGGGAAGCGTTGTCAGAGCGATGAGGATCGTGGAACACAGGATGGTGAGCACGTCGATTGTCAAGACGTTCCAAAAATGCTTGAACGCATCTTTTCTGAGTTTGTGTGGTGTGTGTGTTGCAGGTGATTTTGAATTCAAGATGAGCGCGGTTTGTCCGTGCACACCCAGAACCCATACGCCCATCCACAGCAATGTGAAGGCAATGACAATCCATGTGACACGGTGGATGCCAAAAAGTTGGAGTTGTTGGATATAGGTGGCAAACGTCGTATAGCCAACAAAGGATTGGTCAAAGAGTCGCTCAAGCAGGGCACCTTGTTTTGAGGCGCGTTGAAAGGAACGCAAGGCGATATCAACAACGCCGCCGGTGGAAATGAGGCCCGCAAACAAACCGAAAACCCACAGAGTCTTGCGTTGCCAAGTGAGACGTAAGGCCTCACCTAAAATTGAACGATAGATTCCCGTGGGTTGATGTGTGCGCGCCATATCCTCCTAAGAATGGTTACATGGCCATAAGCGTTTCAAAAGATTCTTTCTCGATGGTTTCTTTTTCGAGAAGAACATTCGCAATCGCATCCAGTCGGCCCTTTTCTTTTCGGATTATATCACGTGCTTGAAGTTTTGCACCATTCACAAATTTTTCCACCTCTTCGTCAATGGCCTGCGCGGTCTTTTCCGAGTAGTTGCGTTGCTCGTGGAAATCACGACCAAGAAAGACCATTTCTTGTGATTCACCAAAC
Source organism: uncultured Gammaproteobacteria bacterium (assembly GCA_964374035.1). GTDB lineage: Bacteria > Patescibacteriota > Patescibacteriia > UBA9934 > GWF2-40-263 > CALRGL01. The sequence goes on along the minus strand of CAYJWY010000017.1, from coordinate 14,762 downwards.
ACGCGCGGACCAAGATCACTCATGCCGTAGCGTGTGACAATCTCGCGCGCGAGTTGGGTACACTTGCGAAGATCATCGCTTGCTCCCGTGGTGATATCGCCAAAGGTTTCCTGTTCCGAGACATATCCACCAAGCATCACGGCCATGTCGTCGATAAACTCTGCGCGCTTGTGGAGTCGTCGGTCTTGATCGGGAAGTTTCATCGTATATCCGCCGGCCGATCCACGCGAGATGATCGAGACTTTGTGAACAGGATCGGCGTTTGGCGACATATGGGCAACCAGTGCGTGACCGGCCTCGTGATAGGCCGTGATCTTTTTTTCTTCCTTGTTCATCACGTAGCTTTTGCGCTCCGGTCCAAGCAAGACTTTTTCGATTGAATCCAGGACATCTTCTTGCAAGATTTCGTTGCGATCGAAACGCGCGCATCGAATCGCGGCTTCGTTCAAGAGATTTGAAAGATCCGCTCCCGAGAAGCCGGGTGTTCGCTCCGCGACGCGTCGCAGAGCAACCTCCGTGGAAAGGGGTTTGTTTTTTGCATGAATTTTCAAGATTTCTTCTCGTTCGTTGATATCGGGTAAGTCCATGACTACACGTCTGTCGAATCGTCCCGGGCGAAGCAGGGCTGGATCAAGCACGTCCGGTCTGTTGGTGGCCGCGATCACAATAACGCCGATGTTTGGATCAAATCCGTCCATCTCGACCAAGATTTGGTTGAGCGTCTGTTCGCGTTCGTCGTGCGATCCGCCAAGACCCGTTCCACGCTGTCGTCCAACCGCGTCGATTTCGTCAATAAAGATGATACAGGGTGCCGTTTTCTTCGCGCGGTTGAATAAGTCGCGCACACGTGAAGCCCCCACACCAACGAACATTTCAACAAACTCGGAACCGCTGATGTGGTAGAAGGGCACACCCGCTTCGCCGGCAACAGCGCGTGAGAGTAACGTCTTTCCAGTTCCGGGTCGACCCATGAGCAGAACTCCCTTTGGAAGTTTCGCACCCACGTCTGCGTATTTTTTCGGATTTTTCAAGAAGCCAACGACTTCCTCGAGTTCTTCTTTTGATTCTTTTGCGCCTGCAACGTCTGTGAACGTAACAAGCTGTTTTGTATCTTTGAATTCTTTTGCGTTGCTCATGCCAAAGGACATCGCCTTATTATTTGCGCCCTGCATTTGTCTGAGCATGAACCAGAAGATAACCATTAAAAGCAAGAGCGGAAGGAGCGAAGGCAGGATGACACCCATGATGTAGGATCGTGTGCCGCGATCTTTGATTTCAATGTTTGCCGATTTAAGTTGATCGGCGGTGAGGCCGTAGGCGATCAAGGTTTCAGATAACGAGACCGTTCCTTCTTTGCGTGTCTTTTGTTCGGATCCGTCCTTGAGTTTGATGGTAATATTTGAATTTTCGATGCCGATTGATTCGATGACCCCGCCTTCGATTTCCTCGACAAGCTTTGTCATGGTGATTTCCTCGGGCTTGTCCGCGCTCAGCGAGTAGCTCGAAAAAATGGCAGAAATGACAAGAATGGTCAACAGAGCAAAGATGAAATTTTTTGAAAGTGGCTTCATAATGAGAGGATTAAGCCGTCGGTTCTTCCAAGACGACTTCTGGCAGTGCCGCGGGTTGTGCGAGTTGTTCGTCTGTTGGATTTTCAGTTGACGGATCCTTTAGGGAAAGTCCAAGCCGATGTTCTTTCGGTTCGATCGAGACAACGCGAAATTCCATTTTGTCGCCTGCTTTGCCGATCGCATGAACGTCCGGATTCGCTTTATCGGAAAGTTCGCTGACGTGTGCCAGGCCGTGGATTTCATCATCGAGTTCAACAAAGAAGCCAAAGGGATTGACTTTAAGAATGGTTCCTGTGACTTTGTCGTTGATTTTGTACTTCGTCTCGACGTTTGCCCAAGGATCACGGATCAGCTTTTTCATTGATAAGAAGATCTTGCTTCCCTCAAGGCCGATGATCTCGGCTTTGACGGTCTGACCAATCTTAAGGAGATCGCGCGGATGATCAATACGTTGCCAAGCAATTTCGCTGATGTGAACAAGTCCTTCAAGCGAATCAAACTTCACAAACGCGCCGAAGTCCGCAAGCGCCGTCACTTCACCCTGAACCTTGTCGCCAATCTGGTATTGCGAGAGTACGTTTTTTTGTTCGTCTTCCCAAACCGCTTTTTCACTGACAATCAATTTTTCGTCGCCTTCGTTAACATCAATAAGACGTACACGCACCTTGATGCCCACATAACTCTTCAATTTTTCAAGAATCTTTTGCTTGTCGCCGCCGCTGACACGAGGATAGTGCTCGGGGGAAAGTTGCGAGACTGGCAAGAAGCCGGTGATGTTCTCAAGCTGGACAATAAGGCCGCCCTTGTTGGCTTCCAAAATTTTTGTTTCAACAGGTTCACCACTCGTAAAGAGATCTCGCAATCCATCCCAAGCCTTTTGCTGACCAGCAAAGCGGAAGCTGAGCTCGAGCTCGCCGTTTTCATTTTCTAAATCAATAATGGTGGCTTGGACTTCAGAGCCGACCTCGAGTCCGTTGTATTCCGCACTCTCCGTAAAAAGTTCGCGTCCGCGCACAACACCGGTTGTGTATCCGTCGATATCGATACGAATTTCCTTTCGACCATTGCTCAAGACCTTTCCGGTCACCACATCGCCAACCTGTGGGATGTGTAAATAAGTTCCTTCCTCGAGCAGAGTTTGAAACGCAGAAATCGGTTGATCCGACATAAGGATATTCCGAGAGACGGCCAGAGCGAAAAGCTTGGCGATCCCGCGGTGCTAATGATTAGGAGTTCACAACATGTGAATGGCAGGAGTGTATCGAATGCAAACGTTTGCGTCAATATAACGCCAATTGGTCTTATTGATCCTATACGATCTATTGAAAAAGTGACCCTGGTAGAGCACGCCGTCGTCGCCGACCTGGAAATCCGTCGACAATGTGTGAAACGGACTCTCGCTTACCCACGCGTGCATGTGACTGCGCAAGTGCCAGTTCTTCGTCTTGTCGCCACCGAAGCGGCGATAGAGCTTCGAGCGCACCTCGTTCCATTGGCGCCCGACCTGCGACTCGAGCCAGAGCCTGGCGGGATGCAGTTTGTCGGCGAACGTATCGTCGGTGAGGCCCAGGTCACGATGACCCGGCTTGTTGCACAGCTCCTCAGCGATGGATTCCTCAACAACAGCCAGGCACAGCGCGTGCTTCGTCTTGTAACGATCCACACGTAGAGATGAACGAGAAGCATTCCTCCACCAGCGCGAACGACCACCCTGCGTGACCGAGCGCGCGAGATTCTTCGTGGACATGGGAATTTCCTTGTGGTTGTTAACATTCTGTCATGGGACACCTCCATTTCTGATGTAGACAGACCGAAAACGAGAGTCTCCATCGTAAGCAATTTTGACGCTGTTGTCATCGAAGTGGCTTGAATCCTTTGTGGAAAGTAGGTATCATCATCGTGACTTAATGTCTTTGCTATGTTTGAAACAGAACGAGGTTTTGTCCCGGATCTGGAGGATCCTCAAGCAGATCGTATTCCATCAGCAGAAGATCTTGCAACGTCGTATAAGTCAAAAGACAGCGAACGAGTTTTTTTGTTGAAGAACAAGAAGAAAAAAACCGAGAGTGAAGCCGTGAACACGCACAAACCCATGGTTATCAAAACGCAACATGGTTATGCGGCTAAAGATGTAGTGCAGACTCTCAAGACGGTTGATCACCCTGCTCACATGCAACGTACAAATCCCCAGAGTCCACATGCGCACAAACAGGTGGAACAAAGCACGAGAGAAAAAACGGACATGGGTTCTTGGATGCAAGGCAAAGAGGTTCAAGACACAACGGGACGTACATACCATATCGACGAGCTTCTAGGAAAAGGCGCGATGGGGTTTGTCGTTAAAGCCACGCAGAAAAATGGTGTGGTGCGAGCGATTAAATTCGTGCAAGCCCAGGTAAAGAATATTCCAACGGTTATTGAACGTTTTGAGCAAGAGATCACGACTTCTGCCAATCTACAAAATCCTTTTGTGGTTCAAACGATCGATCGTATTGAAGTGGATGTTGATGGTGAGAACATGATTGGTCTTGTCACGGAATTTGTTGAGGGTCACGATCTTGGCAGAGAGCTATCGGAAAGCCATTATGGAGAACGGCGTGGTCGTATGTCTCCCGAAAGGGCTGCTGAATTTATCGCAGAAGTTGCTGTTGCGATCGCTTCTATGAAAGAGGCCGGACTTGTCCATCGAGACATCAAGCCAGACAATATTTTTCTTCGAAAGATGCCTGATGGTTCTCACGTTGCGTGTGTAGGTGATTTTGGGATCGTAAAGATGCTTGATGGTCATCAGGAACAAGAGCGTGTTGATGAAATGTTCGAATCTGAACATCCGCTCAACCTTACAGGAGTTGGGGATGTTTTTGGCACCCCGCTGTACATGGCTCCCGAGCAGGTCACGGGTGATGTGGTCTCTGAAAAAACAGATCTTTATGCGCTCGGAGTCATGTTTTATGAGCTCCTCACAGGGGTCACTCCGGTCGAGTACGATGAAAACAAATCAACGTTTGATAATCTAGCGGCGTTCCAGATGCATCCTCCGCGTCTTTTTAAGGAGGTCGGGGCGGATGATGTTCCAGAAGCATTACAAGCACTTGTATTTCAGATGCTTGAAAAAAATCCAGATAAGCGTCCAGCCAATGCCAGGGAAGTCTATTCAAAAATTAAAACTTGGGCGGCGATCCATCGCCCAGCCTTGCTGAAAAGGATGCCATTTGATAATCAATTCGATGGCATCGCACAATCGCATTACGCGACGTTATCAGACACGCTAAACCGAGCAAACGAAGCATTCGATGTGGATGATTCGTTGTCTCAAGCCGCATAACTCCCTTATGTTTGAGCCAGGAAATAGACCAGGAAATGAATTCGCCGATGCTAGTCGAGAACGTTTTGGCAATGCCCCACCTCAACATCTTGACACATCGATTCCGGTGCTTGATGAGCATGAGCAAGAAGATGTGATGGAATTGGATGAAAACGATATTGAAATCATCGATGACACGCAGGTGATCAAGCGCCACGTGTTGCCCCCACCAATTCCCCAAGAGCAGGATCTCACGCGCGTCGATGAACACATAGAGGACTTAACGGATGATGCAATTGAAGAGACCCAAGAGACGCCAAGACGTTCAAAAGAAGAGATGGATCTTTTGGACAGGGAGGTTGATACAAAGCGATGGAGTCCGCAGAAACCACCTGAGAAGATCGAAAGAAACATAAGCACAAAAGATACAAAAAAATTCGCCGCCACATTTGTGGGTCAAGACCTCAGAGATTCGCGTGGAGGGATCTATCATGTTGAACGTGTTCTTGGATCCGGAGGCATGGGGTTTGTGCTTCAGGCAGAGTCAAAGAGAAACGGCATGAAGTGCGCGATTAAATTTTTGGCTCCGGGTCTGAAAGATTCCAATCAGGTCGTTCAGCGATTCGAACGCGAAATCAATGCAACCGTACGAGCAAGCGAAAAAAACCCATTTATTTTGCACGTGCTTGATCGTATTGAAGTGGTGGTGCAAGGCGAGCCGCTTGTCGGGTTTGTTTCAGAAGTTGTTGAGGGACCAAATCTGAACGAGATCATTCAGTCGAGCCAATTCGAAGGCGTGCCAGGTCGCATGGAACCTGCGCGGGCGTCGCAGATTGTCGCTGAACTTGCGGTTGCGCTTAGCGCGCTTGAACGAGAAGATCTTGTACACAGAGATCTCAAACCGGCGAACGTGTATGTTGAGACCATGCACAATAATGATGTCATGGTTCGTCTTGGAGATTTTGGGCTCGTGAAAGAATTTAATACCTCCTTATGGGAAGATGCATCTGCTTCATCATCCAACCAAGAGAGTTCGCAATCACCAAGCGATCTACGAGCAAACCTTACGGGAGCAGGTTTGATGCTTGGGACACCACGTTTCATGTCGCCAGAACAAATCCTGGGTGGTGCCACCACGAAGAAAACAGATCTGTATGCGCTTGGGGTCATGTTCTATACGATGTTGACTGGACACCATCCACAGGTTGAGGAAGGAGCGTTCAATGATCCGCGTAATCTGCGTAGTGCGCTGATCAGCATGGCACGTTTTCCTGCAAAGCCATTTGCCTCTGTGGGTGCGAAAACCGTTCCCATGGAGTTGCAAGCATTGGTCTTTCGCATGCTCGCTAAAAATCCTGTTCATCGACCTGAAAGCGCATTGGAGGTGTACACCAAGATTAAGGAATGGATTGCGAAGGATCGACCAGAGTTGTTGGAAAAAATTGCGTTCACAAGTTCGTTCGACGGCAAGGATCAATCGTATTATGATGATTTGGCTAGACAAGCCGAGGCAGAACGCGCAAAGAGACGGGATGTTCTTAGCGAGCCTCAGCAAGAAATCGCCTAAAAGACTCTATGCCACATAAACACCAAGCCATGCTCGACGAGTTTCACTACGCGCTGAAGCATTTCGTTCCTTCGGTTCCTGATGAGGTGAAAGAAAAAGGCCGCGATGTGCTTGCCCATTTACAAGCGGACGAAAACGCGGATGAAGACTCCATCAAGAACGCGTTTCATGACGTGGGGATTCTCGAGTATCCACATCGAAAAGCCTATCACGAGCTCACCATGCACAAGGCAGGAAAGCGATTGGACGATTTAGTCCTTGAGCATGTCGACGCGACGGTGCGCGATTTTATCAAGCCGCATCTTACTGCTGGCGTCGAACTCAATGAACTCGTTGAGAGCGATCTTGCTCAGACAGAACTCACACCCGCCCAACGTTACCAGATCATCGATGGAATTTTGGTTGCTCAAAGCAAGCTTGGCGAAGAATTGAAAGATGAGGTCAGTTTTCACACCCACGAGTATCAAACCTTGCTCGCCAAGTGGAAGAAGCACGCCGAGGCGATCGATAAGACCATTTCCGAGTACGTCGCACTTGCCTCAATCGCTCCGGCGGATCAAAAGGCCGAGATTCTCGATCGTGCAAAACGATTTCGCGAAGGATTTCTTGTAACAGAACGCGATCCTGATCTTGGTGAAATTCAAAAAGAAGTCGCGTATCTCAAAGAGGCTCTCGAGGAAGCGAAGCAATAGTATGCATATTAACTGGCACGGATTTTCTTGCTTTGAAGTCCAAACAAAGACGCCAAATGGCGAGGCGACGTTTGTGATTGATCCCTATCAAAGCACCACAGGACTGCGATTTCCCCGCACGCTGGAAGGACAGATTGTGTTGATGACCCATGATGAAGACGACGCCAATAATCTCGCGGCGGTTGCAGGACATCCTTACGTTGTAGATCTTCCCGGGGAGTTTGAAGTCAAGGATGTTTTTATCTTCGGGATTCGCGCACCACTGAAGCGTGGTGACAAACACGGACCCATTGAACATCGGATTTTTCGTATTGAAGCTGAGGGGATGCACATCGCGCATCTTGGCGCACTGGATCGTGAACTCACTGACGAAGAACTTCGTTTGCTTTCCAACATTGACATCTTGATGATTCCCGTAGGTGGAGGCCGTGTGATGCGTTCGAAGGTTGCCCTTGAAGTGATTGCCCAAGTCGAACCGCGTGTCGTCATCCCCATGTCGTACCATCTTCAAGGGGTGAAAGAGGCGCTTGGAACGGTTGGAGAATTTTGTAAAGATCTGGGAACAACGCGTTGCGAGGAAGTGAACAAGTTTAAGATCACAAAAAAGGACTTGCCTGAAGAGGATATGCTTGTCGTTACGCTGACGCGATGAGTATGAAATCCGCCGCTACCATCCGCTCGGCTGAGACTGGCTCACGTAGTCGTATTGCTTTTTATGCAACGACCTCCGGAGCGATCGCGATCGTTGTGATCGGATGGCTTGCGACGGTTGCCACGGCGATTGGTCGGCAAGTACAATCAGCGTCAAGTGTGGTCTCGGATACGACCCTGCAAGCTCGCGAACAATTTCTTCGTACCCGTGATGAGGCACAACCCGTTACGCAAAGACTCGGACAGGCCAAGGATGAGCTTGTCAACAGTGTTGAAATGATTCAAGAAATACCCACCACACAATCGGCGATTCTCGAGCGCATCAAAATGCAAATTGAAGCAGACTATCCCCTCACGACCAACGAATGAGTATGCGAAAAAAGAATGAAAAAAATCTGGAAGAAGAGATTGCAGAGGACGTGCAAGTTCTTGAGCACGTCAACATTCGACCCCAAAGTTTGGTGGAAGAAATGCAGACGTCCTATCTTGACTACGCCATGTCCGTGATCGTTGGACGCGCGCTTCCTGACATTCGCGACGGACTCAAGCCTGTGCATCGACGTATTTTGTATTCGATGTGGCAGTCGGGATTGCGATCAAGTGCGAAATTTAAAAAGTGTGCAACCGTCGTGGGAGACGTGCTGGGAAAATATCATCCGCATGGCGACTCCGCGGTGTACGATTCGCTCGTGCGCATGGCGCAAGATTTTTCGCTCAGGTACACGTTGGTGCGCGGCCAGGGGAACTTCGGCTCGCTCGACGGCGATGCGGCCGCGGCGTATCGATACACGGAATCCAAACTCGAACAGATTTCTGAAGAGCTCCTGCTCGACATTGAAAAGGGGACGGTCGACTTTGTTGCCAACTACGATGGCACGCACAAAGAGCCGCGCGTTCTGCCAGCGAAACTTCCCAACTTGCTCATCAACGGAACGCTTGGTATTGCCGTTGGCATGGCGTCGAACATTCCTCCACACAACCTGGGCGAGGTCTGTGATGCCGTATCCCTTTTGATTAAAAACAGAGAAACGAGTATCGACGAAATTTGCGAGATCGTGCACGGCCCGGATTTTCCAACCGGAGGCATTGTGTATAACGCAAAGGATATTAAACAAGCATTTGCCACAGGCCGAGGCGGCGTGGTCGTGCGCGCGAAAACAGACATTGTTGAGGACAAAAAAGGCGGATTTCGTATTATTGTGAGTGAGATTCCCTACCAAGTGAACAAGTCGAACTTGCTCATGCGCATTGCCGAACATGTGCGTGAGAAGAAGATTGAAGGGATTCGCGATCTGCGCGATGAGTCGTCCAAGGGCGCGGTGCGCATTGTGATCGAGCTCAAAAAGGAAGCCTATCCAAAGAAAGTGTTGAATCGATTATTTCAGACAACACAGTTGCAAGAAACCATTCACTACAACATGGTCGCGCTCGTCGACGGCATTCAGCCGCGCGTTTTGAATATCAAGATGATTCTTGAGGAGTACATCAAGCATCGCCGCGAAGTTGTCCGACGTCGCACCGAGTTTGATTTGACGCGTGCAAAAGAGCGCGCGCACATTTTGGAAGGACTGCGCATTGCCATTTTGAAGATCGACATGGTGATCGCAACGATCAAGAAATCAAAAGACAAAGACGAAGCGCGCGGAAATTTGATGAGCAAGTTTAAGCTGTCGCAAGAACAAGCGATCGCGATTTTGGAAATGCGTTTGCAACAGCTTGCGAACCTCGAGACACTGCGTGTCGAGCAGGAATACGACGAGAAAATGAAATTGATCAAGGAGCTGGAAGCCATTCTCGCGTCTGAGAGACGTATGCTTTCAGTCATCGCCTCGGAAGTCGCTGAGCTCCGCGAGAAGTATGCAGACGATCGACGCACAGAAATTTTGAAGCACGGCATCAAAGAATTTTCGATTGAAGACGTTGTGCCCGACACCGCTACAGTGGTCATGATCACACGTGCCGGTTATATCAAACGCATTGATCCGGACACGTTCAAGTCTCAGAAGCGTGGAGGCAAGGGTGTTTCGGGACTCACAACAAAAGATGAAGATATTGTCGACCAAGTGTTTTCCACAACAACCCACAAGGACATGTTCTTTTTCACCACGCGTGGTCGCGTCTTCTCCCTCAAGGCATACGATGTGCCAGAAGCCTCGCGTATTGCAAAGGGCCAGGCCCTCGTAAACTTTTTACAGCTCGCTCCCGGCGAGACCGTGAGTGCGACGTACTCGAGCGATGACATCGGCGCGGCAAAATACTTGCTCATGGTGACCTCCAAGGGAACGGTCAAAAAGACCGAGCTTGCGGATTTTGAAAACATCCGACGTTCAGGACTTATCGCGATTAAATTGAACGATGGAGATAATTTGCAGTGGGTACGACCGACGTCCGGACATGACCACGTCGTGCTTGTCACATCAAACGGGCAGGCGATTCGTTTTGAAGAGGAAAAAGTCCGTGAGATGGGACGCAACGCCGCCGGTGTGCGTGGCATCAAACTCAAAGGACAAGACCAGGTGGTCGGCATGGATATTTTGGGCAAGGCCGAGGCGAAGAAACATGGTTCGCTTGAACTGCTCGTCATCATGAATCACGGCTACGGCAAACGCACGGACCTCACGGAATACAAAGTGCAAGGTCGAGGTGGATCCGGCATTAAGACGGCGAACATCACTAAGAAAACAGGAAGAATTATTTCCGCGAGTGTGGTGCGCCATGAAGACGAGCGCGATCTTCTTGTTGTGACCGAAGGCGGCCAAGTTCTGCGCTCGAGTCTGTCGTCGGTTTCCGTGCTCGGACGGGCAACCCAAGGTGTGCGTGTGATGCGGTTTAAAAAAGAAGGGGATACGGTTGCGAGCGTTGCTCTCATCTAACAAACACCGCCACGTCGTTCGCGAACGACGTGGCGGTGTTTTTCTCAGCGCTATGATTCTACCAGAAGTCTCCGCGATTCTCGCGAGCGAATTCAACGTGATGAACATCACCAACGTGCAAAAACTCACCGGAGGTTTTCGTTGTTTGAATGTTTCGTTTGAAGCGTGCGGTGCGAAGTATTTTTTGAAACAATATCGCGAGACGAAGAATGAGCACATAAAAGAAGTAAAGCGCGCGGAGCAATGGTTTGCACAGCAAGGCGTTCCGATCATTCTGCCGCTGACAAGCACGAATAGACAAACCGCGTTTTTTTGTGAGGGTCACTGGTACAGCTTGTTTCCGTTTATCAATGGCAAACAGCTCTCGCCTCGTGATCTCACACCCCATCACGTTGCCTCGCTTGGAAAAATGCACGCGACACTGCACCGACTCAGCTCGCTCATTGATGAACAGACTTACGCACCCTTTCCCTTTTGGGATCGTGAGGCGTTTTTGCACGACGTGGATGCGATCGAGGCCTGTGTTGAAGCCGAGGGAGTGCAGAGCGAAGATTGTCGACTCGCCCTTGAGAACATTCGCAGGCAAGCCATGTTTGTACGCGAAAAAGACCACCAACCGTCGGACTTCGGTTTACCGTTCACCCACCTCTTGCTCGACGACTTCATCTACACCAATGTTTTTTTTCACGACGAGGGATCGATCTTTCGAGTTTACGATCTCGAGCGCACAGGCATTGGTCCACGTGCCTACGACCTCGCTCGCAGTTTATTTATTTCCTGTTTTGACGATGGCTGGGACGAGAAAAATTTCGAGTTCGCCCGCATTTACTTGAAGGCGTACCAGACCCTTTATCCGATCTCTCAGGAAGAGTTTACGGGCGGTATTCGTATGTACGCCACAAGATTTATGTACATGTCCTGGCTCGAGATGGCGATCATCGTGAAAAAATCCGCCCGTCACGGCGCACTCATCCGCCCGGCGAACGCCCGTCTTCATCACTTTTTGGGCGATATCGACGCGCTTGCACACAGGATGTTTGTGAAGTAAACGCCTAGATTCAGCGATTGACGTTGTTTCCCTCAAATGGTATAGTCCTCGCGATTCATCATATTACCTATGCCAGTCCCAGCCAGACGAGTTTCCTCATCTCACGGTCGCCGTCGCCGATCACACGACGCGCTCAAGATTCAGCAGGTTTCCACCTGTGCAGGTTGCAAGGCCGCGATGCGTCCACATCACGCCTGTCCCGCCTGTGGCACCTACAACGGCCGCAAAGCGATCTCGGTAGGCACATCCGCAGAAAAGATCATCAAGAAGGCGGCAAGCAAGTCGAAATCCAAGACCGAACAAACACCAAAGCGTTAATCTTTGGTGTTTTGTGTTAGAATGAAAAAGCCTAAGAGGCCGAAGAGGGCTAAGACGATGAAGAGGTTTGAAACTTCGTCTGTTGCACCTTTTCTACCTCCTAGCCCTCCTCGCCATTTTAGCCCTCCTCGCCCTTTTTCTATGGCCAATCGTCACCTGTCTCGATCCATCGCTCTTCAATCTCTCTATCAGTTCGACTTTCTCGAGTTCCCGGAAGAGAAACTTCCGGAGATTATTGCGTTCAACCGAAAAGAGTTCGCGCCGAAATTTGATGACGAGGGATTTGTGGAAACGCTCGTGAACGGTGTTTCAAATAATCGTCAAGCCATCGACGACATCATCAATCAATTCGCACCCGACTGGCCAATCGAAATGATCACGCTCATTGATCGTAATATTTTGCGACAGGGGATTTATGAGTTAAAATTCGCCGAGAACATTCCAGCAAAAGTTGCCATCAACGAGGCCATCGAACTGGCAAAAGGATTCGGCGGACAATCGTCGGGTAAGTTTGTCAACGGCGTGCTTGGAGCGATTTTTAAGGATATGCTCGCGAAGGGGGAGATTAAACAAGTTGATAAGGAGGTTAAGAGTGATAAAGTGATAGAGTGAAAGGTTATGAAGTTTAATTATCATTTTCACTTTATCACTGCCCCTAAATATGCCCAAAGAAGAACTCGAAGACCTTGAACAAACACTCGGTGTCACGTTTCAAAATCGCGATACGTTACGCCAAGCGCTTGTTCATCGATCGTACTTAAACGAACATCCAGACTTTCCGCTCGGCCAAAACGAACGGCTAGAATTTTTAGGTGATGCGGTTCTCGAACTCGTTGTCACGGAGCACTTGTACCAGAACTACGAGAATCCCGAAGGCGAACTGACGAACTGGCGCGCCGCGCTTGTGAACGCCGAGATGCTCTCGTTTCTGTGTCTCGATCTCAAGATTGAACCTTACTTGCACCTGTCGCGAGGCGAAGCAAAAGATAAAGACTCCAAAGCGCGAAAGTACATTCTTGCCAACGCTTTCGAGTCGATCATCGGCGCGATCTATCAAGATCAAGGACTCGAAGCCGCAAAGAAGTTTATTACGGAGCGTGTCCTCTCGGAATTGCCGCGTGTCTTGAAAGAGCGATTGTACATCGATCCAAAAAGTCGTTTCCAAGAAGCCGCGCAGGAACACATGGGCGTGACGCCGTCGTACAAAGTCTTGTCGGAGGAGGGACCGGATCACGCAAAAGAATTCGACGTCGGTGTGTTTTTGGGAAAGGAAAAGGTTGCATCGGGAAAAGGAACCTCCAAACAAGAAGCCCAGGTCGCGGCCGCGGAAGCCGCGATTGCGGTGAAGGGTTGGTAGTCAGAAAAAGAAAAAGCCACTGGCCCGTGCGGTCAGTGGTTTGTGTTTGTGACTCGGTCTGCGATTGTTAGCTCGTCACCAAACAAAAACATCCAGAATTGGTGCCCCACGCCGGACTGGCCGTCGCCAGCCGTAGCTGGCTATGGCCAGCGAAGGCTGGAGGGAGGAAAGCTCGTGAGCGGAGGGTTAGCCTACCGTGAACGAGTTTCCGACCGAAGCCCAAGTGCGGCGCCGATTCTGGATGTTTTTGGTGCGGGCAGAGGGATTCGAACCCCCGACCCTCAGTTCCGAAGACTGATGCTCTATCCAGCTGAGCTATGCCCGCAGATAATTCTCACAAGATTGGCGATCTGCTTGGGCTTCGGCGGAAAAATGCTTCACGGTAGGATTTACCTACCGCTCAGCATTTTTCCGCCTCCAGCCCGGCGCATCTCATCCAATCTTGTGAGAATTATTTTGTTTCGGAGGGAGACTGAGGGACGCTCAAATACTACTGGTCTGATTGACGGAAGTCAATTGGTTTGGCATGATTGTCGCGACATTTATGCGCTTGTAGCTCAGTGGTAGAGCAGGAGACTCTTAATCTCTTGGTCGTGGGTTCGACCCCCACCCGGCGCACCAATAAAACTTTCATGCACTGCATGGAAGTTTTATTTTTGTGAAGGGTTGGGGTCGAACGTGGGATGGTAAGGGGGAAGCCCCCTTACATGACGGGGGTACAGCCGAAGGCGTCCTAGGGGCGCAAGCCCCTGGAGGAGCGAAGGTCAGCTCTGAGGACCGCAGTGACGTGAGATCCCCCACCCGGCGCACCATCTACCGTCGCTCGCGTGTGCGAGCTATGGCGAAGCCATGAAAACAGATCACCGAACAGTGGTCTATTTTTATTGGTGTTACAAATGATCCACGATCGTCGATGATTTTCAACGTAAAATCGTGTCAGGTCGGGATACGGGAATTTGATGAAATGAAACTCCCGTATCCCGACCTGACCCCGTGTTCTACAGGCGTGCGTTGTTTTGCCAATATCTACTCCAAGATATACCATTGGTTGTGATGTCTTTTTCATACACATGACTATGAGTAAGCGTGTGAGTTAAATGACATTCACTCATTGGCACGCGTCTTATCCCGCAACATCCTTCTTGAGCAATTCGAGATCGATGTGCACACCGTCTCAGCCATCTATTCGCTGTGAGGATGGGAAGGACGCGTGTCTTTGTCTGACCCTCGAGGTCACCTGCGTGCCCCATGGTCGAAGTACAAGATTGAACGTCCTTCCTATCGTACCTCATAGCTAGTTGTATGATAGAAGGTCTTGCGTTTTGCCCTTAGACGATCTCTTCGACGATGTAACAACCAAGACTGAGCGCGATGCAACCAT
>CAYJWY010000016.1:0-23120 GCA_964374035.1 uncultured Gammaproteobacteria bacterium | reverse complement strand
AGATCCTTCGGATGCACTCAGGATGACAGATGACAGACAACAGCGAGTTTCCATTTGTCATCCTGAGTGCACCCGAAGGATCTCTGGATTTGATGAACGTCTTTGTCACATGAGATCCTTCGGATGCACTCAGGATGACAGACAATGATGAAATCTTGTTTGTTCCTAAATTAAGAGAAGACACAGGATAACCCACAATGAATTCAATTATAAATATACCTGTTACAGGATTGATGAGTTGTGCGGGTCGAAGGAAAAAAATCGCCGACCCGTAGAAAAATCCTGCGGCGAAATGCTTTTCTCCGAAGCCTGAGCAGATCATTATTGTTGCAACAGTCACACGGACCGGTGGTGTAGCCCGGTTAACACGTCGCCCTGTCACGGCGAAGTTCGCGGGTTCGAATCCCGTCCGGTCCGCCACGCAAAAACACCGACTTTGTTCGGTGTTTTTACGTGCTGAATGATCGACTTCACAGCAGGTGATATTGTGTGGCTGTAGTCTTTGCTTGTCGTTGACGTTCACGTGACACGTCATTGTTCTACAATTCGTCGTACAAAAAGCGACGTTCATCAAGACATTTTCAAACAATACAATTCACATTGCTGGAATTATTACCGATTTTTTTTCTCAAGCATCATGTGATGGATAGTTGCAATTTGAACCCAAATGGCAGTCAGCAGAGATGTGATCGAGCACAACAGCATGATTTCTCTGGTCATGCCGAACCAAACGATGTCAGACGGCCAAACAAGAACAGCAAAAACCGACATGGCAACACCGATGAGTCCCATGAAGATACTGATGATGTGAAGAATTTGTGAAGGTTTCATAGGTTACTTTGATTTACAGCAACTGTTATGAAACGCATGGAATAACATAGAACCAAGAAAGCCATACATAAAACTCAACACGCCGCCCCAGAGCATGCTTGCGATGTCATATCCTTGAAAGCCGGGGAATAAAAGTTTCAGTGAAAGAAGATGATACGCGAGAACATCTGCACCGTAGGGATAGATCATCGGCCAAACGAGGCAGAGAATGAACAGAATCACAAAAAAACCGCCGACGCGCATGGCGTGTGACATGGATGGTGTGGTCATAACATATTGTTACGTGGCATAAGTTTGCCTATTGAATGCATCATAACATAAAATGTTTATCGTTCCACAAATAACTCAGCCATTGTTGAGCAGTGCCAGAAAAGCGGACACGAAGGTGACCACTTTTTCGTTACGGTCATTAAGAGAAAAAAATCTGACGCGAGAAACAAAAAAATTGCGATGCCCAGCCTATCGGACGCGGGATACATCCACCTCAAATTGTGGAGCGTGCACACCAACAAGTCGACGGGTGATGCAGACCGTTACGCTTCGTGTTTGCAAAGCTCCCTCGCTTCGGCACTCGCTTTATGGATGGTTGCAGGATCAAGCGCCGGTGTGAGATCAATGGTGGGATCAAAAAGGTCTTGGCAGAGAACGATGCCTGCGGCAAGAAGTTGTTGCATCTGCTTGTGCTTGAGCGATGTCAGACATGTGATGGGATGCAGTCCTCGCGCGTCAATCATCCGCTCAAGGCTTTCTCCCAGCGGACCGGTATTCCAACCTAGAAGTTTTAATCCAATGCAGGAGCCATACGCCAAGGCATCATCAGTGAACCGCGTATTGGTCACAAGCCAGCCTTCGCGCTTCGGGTTGCCTTTGAGCCGCTTTGTTTCGCGTTCACAAAGATCCTCGAAACGAGCAAAGACATAGAGTGGGGTTTGTACACGACATTTCATTCCTGGCGTATTATGAAACTTACATTCCACAAATCCACGCACGTCTCCCTTTGTGATCACAACGTCAACCTCATGGGAAATACATTTTCCCGGAACGATGATCCCAACGTGTGTTGTATATCCCATGGCGTCAAACAGCCGTGCGACGTATTGTTCAAATGGAAATCCATTTGGACCAAGAGCAAAAATCGCGCGCTTGAGATTGTATCTGGCGGCGAATGTTTTCTTGTAATGTTTCAACATGGCAAATGCTCGGGCGTGGATGACCTTTGTGGGCATCCCGTCGTACACCTGACTCGAAATATGTGCGACAATTTCGTCGGCAAGCATGACATCGACCCCGGAACGTTCTAAAGATTTTCGCAACTTCTCCTGCGAAAACTCCTGAAATTCACCCGAGGCCTTTTTGATCATGATCTTCTGCATTTCCATAGGTTTTTATTGTATTGATGACGCATCTGTGAGAGTCACAAGAGGTTGTCTTCTAGCATTGTTGAGAAACACGGCAGATATACTCAATAAGCTGATCTTTTTCTAACAATCCGTAAGCGGGTTCTTTTTCTTCCCCAATGACCTTAAACACAAACGTTGGAACGCCCGAGATATTGTATTGCGTAGCTTCTTTTTGACAATCTGTAACTTCATACCACTCTGCATAGAACAAATCCCCATATTCTGGAAACAGTTCATCCAAGATGTTATTTTGAGCCGTGCAATATGGACACATCTGCGACTCAAAAAGTTTAAACTGCAAAAGAGCATTGGGGTTGCCGGCTTTCATGGAGGGACAGGATGTTTCTCCCAAACGTATCTTGTTGGCAAATTCGGCCGCCACAACTCTTGGTGGCTGAATGAGCGCGGATTCAATTTGCGCTAATGCTTCTTTTGCATTTTTTATCTGAAGATGCAGGTAGACGTTAAATCCTACAAAGACGACAATAAAAAGTACCACTGCCAGCGGAACGTTTTGTTCAAGTGGCTTGCTTGTCCAAATAATCTTCATAGAGTTATAACCTCTAACGCCAAATTAATTAAATAGATGCCCGCAAACATCATAAGGATTCCACCACTTTTTTGAATCATGGGCATGGCACTGTGCAAAAATCGATGCATCGCGGTTTTTGATATGGCGGCAATCATGGAAAAAACGATCATTAAAAGTGTCATCGCCAAAGCATAGGCGGAAAAATTAAGCAATCCTCCAATAAATCCGCCTTGAGACAACGATTGAAAAACGACTAATAAAAATATCGGCAATGTGCAGGCAATGGCGCCAAAAGCATAGGCCACTCCAAACAAATAGAATTTTTTGTAAACTCCGCCGGTTGAAGATGGAGTGATGATCGGGAGCGTTATGGAAAACGTATATCCAAGCAGTGTGGCCACGCCAAGAAAAAGCAACACTCCGCCTGTTGCAAGCTCTATCCAGGAAATAAAAGGCGTGACTAATGTTCCTAACAAGGCGATCATGACACCAACAATCGAATACACACTCATGAGTCCCAGACTGGAAAACGCACCGGCCTTAAAACCAAAAAATAATTCTTGCAGATACCCGGCCTCTTTCTGTTCTCGTGCCACATAGTAGCCGACATACGCGGGAATTAATGCAACACTACATGGCGCAAAAAAGGCCTGTAATCCCGCTACAAACGCAAAAGATAGTAGTAAAAAATTCATTTCTTAAAACGGTTACGTTCACTCGTAACGGATTTCAATTTGGTCTGCATCTCTCATTTGATAATTCTCAAATTCCGTATTCTCCTGTCCGTTAACGGTCATGGTTACTTTACCATCGCCATCGTTGCAATATTCAAAAATACAATTCGCATTGAAAGGCTTGCCCCATAGTTCAAAGAAACGACCAAGCGTTAATTGATCTTTGCGAACAATACCCTGAAATTCCAGATGAATCACACCGCTGGCATCGTGCGTGTGTATGGGATTATGCACCGCACCAAGACCTAGACCATTGGGAATCTCCTGCGCCTGACCCTTGAGAACAATGGAGACGCGCGGATGCCAGTGCAGTCCTTTATTGGATAGGATTTCTGACTCCGGCGTTTGAGGAAGATTTGCAACATACCATACAAGCCCTCCGATAAACCCTCCGATCACCAACACAACGGCGATCATGTTTATTGCGCGACGTAGGACTCGTGCTTGTTTCACACGACCTTCCTCTTTCAGCTTTTGCTCTCGTTTCAATTCATGTTGTTCCTTACTTGATAGTTCATGGTCTTGATTGTTTTGATCGTGTTGCATATGTATGGTTGTCAATGATTTTTGGCGAAATCGGTTACTGAATCAATTTGTCTTTGCAGATCCGGATCATCGGATGGACCATAACTTATGAGTATTTTATCGAGTGGTTGAAAGGAGTAATCACCCAATTCCTCAATATTTTTTCCGTTGACATAAACCTTAAGTGTCTTGCCATTTTCATTTTTCAACCTCCTGCCATCTGCAAGCGTTAAGCTCTCTTTTGTGAGGTCTATGCCAATACTTCTAAAGAATAAACTCATGGGAGCATTTTTTGCGTGCTTATGCAGGAGGCCTGAGGAATCTTCCTTATTCTGATTCTGATCAACGTGCAAAAAACTACTTCTCATAAAATATTCAGGCTTGGCAAAATCCAATGCCTCACCATTGATGAAGACTTTAAAATCTGCGTGCTCGTGGGTCGATCCAAGGACCAATGGTCTTGTTCCTTGATCGGACAGTTCATTGATGATCATTGTGTCAAACGGTCTTAAAGAAGAACCTGTTGATGTGCTTGTTTTTACAGCGGATGCTTGAGGATTCGCAAGCCGGGCGCTAAGTTTTAGGAAAAACAATTGATTGACAAGGAATCCCGCGACAACGAGAACAAAGAGTACGGATTGTACGTTTAATTTAGGGACGGAAATCTCCCACCCTTTTTCTTTTTGATTTTCCATATCAGGAATCTTTAAATCTGATCTGAAACGTTCTTGCTGTTAGAAACAAATATAATCCCACGACCAACACAGCTCCTGCGATCCAAGGCAAAAATTTCATGAGAGAAAGTTCCCTAACATAAGGAAAGCCTGCGGTCAATAAACCCGCGTTCACAAAAAGAAGCGCTCGATCAGTTCTCGTCTTTGAGATTCCTTTGAAGTAAAGAAACAACAAGAGCCCAAGAAAGATGACGGCCACCCACCAAATCTGCAATTGATATTCCTCTAAAAAAGCAAACGGTGTTGCTGAAAGAGAGACGCCGATCAGAGGAAGCACGGCTGAGGATGTCGAACAGGTTGTTTGGCATACGGCAGACGCACCTCCCCCACTGATACCCAATACAGAAAGAACAGAGCTGGCAGTCGCTGAAATTTTCGTTTTGATATCACCGAGTGTGCGCGCGATCATACGTCTTTGGCTATGAATGTTCCGATCTGTCCGTTTTCTTTCTGACCGGGCATATCGGAATAAAACTTAAAGATGCCTATTGATCTGCGGTGATGACGCTGTGTTAGAGTCCGTGATTCCCGTCTGATCCTGCTCCACCATGGGTTTTATGTGGCAAAGCCTCAGACTCACCTGTTGCGAGTAAGTAGTCCTCGAGCATGCCTTTTGGATACCAAATAGCGTACCATCGATGACCTTCGCCAAGAATCTGATCATCGGAATATTCACTTCCGTAGTTTTCAAGCAGAAACTTGAACATTCCGCGAACCGCTTTTGCGTGTGCGCATCCGCAACGATTGATCGTCGTCACACTTGTTGGACTGCCGCAACAATAACTGCAAACCATCGTGCTCACGAGCGTTTGATATCGAGCTTCCAAGTCATCGCTCAGCGTAATAGACTTCTCATAGGCTCCCCATTTTTTTTGGGCATTGATCGGATCATCAAAAGAGATATCCTCGGGAGCATAAAATGGTTTGCCTGTTGCAAGCACCACCACCTTAGCATCTGCCAAGGCGTTACCGGTATTAGGGTTACCTGGGACCTCCGTGATGGTAGGTTGCTCAACCAGCGAGGTGGTGCGCCCGTCAGGATTTAACTTTGGAGCAATGATCACGTTGGCGGAGGCGGTTTTGACTCCAAATAATTCACCAATAAAACGAGTGCTTGAGGGTAGCAAGCCTGCGCTCCCAGAAGAAATTCCCATACTCGCGGAGGCTTGGCCGATAAGAGATTGATTGAGGAGAAACATTCCGGCAAGGATAAATATCACTATTTTTTGCAAGGGCAAAACAACAGGCTTTTGGCCTACCTCAGAAACAACACACTGGTCGCAATCCTTTTGCGCTGATAACGCATGGACATCGTTTGGTGTGTGTTTGACTCTCTTTGCACCATAAACCGTCCCCGCCGCAAGCAATCCTATGCTTAAGAATTTAAATTCCAATCCTTGCAATGGAAAAATACTTAAGCCGCCTGCAACACCCAACGCTGACAATAGAAATGCTCCGCAAATCGGACAGCCCATCCCAAGCATACCTGAGGCGAAGGCACCCGCGTTTGCTCCGATACTTTTACCTCTTGCTAACGATGAATGTTTGAAAAGCCATGTCATCACGGCAAAACTTATGCCTGAAAGTACAACGATGACAAGGGTGGTGATACCAAACGTCACCCCATACAGTACGCTGTATGTTCCAAATTCACCGTTCAACATCATCTCCCAAAACGCCGGAAGCGTGGTTGTCTGATTGAGCAACCAATAGGAAAGCAAAGCCACCACAACAGATGCAGAGATGGCAATGTTCCTGTAAAGACGTTGACGAAAAATAAACCGCAGTGAAGTCAATGTTTTTTTCATACGATTATTGTCCAGCGTCATTGGCCGAGGGTGAAGGTGTCGGCTGAATAATGTTATTGGTAGCTAAATCCTTGTAAACAATCTCTCCCAATACTTGCAGTTCCCTAAATGCATACCATCCATCAGACTCAACCGTTCCGACGCTCTTCCAAGCATTCGTTATACTTGTATATTGATTGACCTCCGGCGATAAAAGAATCGTTGGAACCTTGGTGATCTTGTACTTGCTAATCAAAGATTTTCCAGCGGGCGAATTGCTATCAATGGTACGTTCCAAGCGTAATCCCACTCCAAACGCTTGTGTGATGATGGGGCGATGTGTCTGAACCACATCGTAACAATTCTCACAGGTTGAGTCGGTGAGATAGACTAATTCAGCTAATCCCAAAACCTGGTCTTTTGCTAAATCTCGGTAAGGGAGCAGGACATTTCGCACCACGTACGTATTATCTTGTTCAATGGTTCCAATTTGCGGCCAACTGTTTTTCACATCATCATAAAAATCAATGTCGCTTGAAAAAAGAAACGTTGGAACTTTTTCAATCTTGTACTTGGTGATTAATTCTTGCCCTTCAACCGATCTAAATGGCGTTTCTTTAATATCGGTAATGGAAATACCGCCGTTCTTGTAGGAATCGATAATGCGCGTTGGGTCAAAGCATTGCGGACAGGAATCGTCCGTAAGGATGGTGACTGTGACATTGCCAAATTCCTTCTTTGTTTCAGGATTGAAAAAAACCGGAGGGACGCTTGTAAATACAAAGGTGTTGTTTTTCACCTCTCCGTTGGTCGAAACAAACTGTTCCAGATTTTTTTTGTCTATCTCCCCTGTAACGAGATACGTGGGTACGCGTGTAATGCCAAATTCCTCAATGAGCGAAGCGGCCTCCGGCAGATCGAAAGAAAATGTTTTCTCCTCACCTACCGCAACATTCAACTTTTTAAAAGCCGCCACTGCGAGGGACACATTAAAACAATCAACGCAGTCAGGTGCTGTGATGATGGTCATGTTGACCTCAGCGGGTCTGGCGGCTTCTTTGGCTTCGGCAATATTCTTGTTGATCGTTAGAAGAGTTTTTGTGGCAAACAATGCTCCAACAATCGTTGCGATAAGTGCAACGTACAAAAAAACTTTTCCCAATGGGGTATCAGCCCCTTTTTTTGGTGAGGTCATAATTTACGATCATCGTTAGCAACCTCCCACCATGGATTGGGGAACATCCGCGTTGCTGGCCGGCGAACTTCCGGAATCGCCGGAAGTTGTGGTAGAGACCGACTTGACCTGCACGGAACCCGCCTTGCCGCTGATGGCGGATAGCTGGACGGTCTGAAAAAGCGTGATGATCGCCACAAGACCAAGCACGACCACTTGCGCGTTTGGTTTTGGAAGACGCAACACCATGGTGTTACTTGGCGACGAGCCCTCCTGCGAAGGTGTTTCTGACGTGTTCATATCTTTGGATTCGTTATGAGTTACTTAGTTACATCTCAAAAAAATCTTAAAAAAACTTTTGCTACTACAGAGTGTAGTAGACCTTTGAAGAGAAATCAACCGTTAATTATCCACAGTGATCGAGTACTGTTCTGACATCGTTCCGGCATCCGTGCCATAGAGGTTCTGGCGGGGTTGCGTTGCCTGAACCATGCCACCGGTGCATTGTTCTTGAACATTCTCGACGGTTTGGATGGCTGTGCGAACGCACGAAGCCGAAGCTTCCTGAGTCATAACCATTTGAGCATTCGTAAAAAATGGGCGCGAGAAAAGAACCAGAAATCCCAAAGCCAGACTGCTGGCTATCGATCGGAATGTGACAAGAGGAAAGCGAGGAATGTAGCGATCATCCATCAGTGTATTAATGCGCTCTTCCGTCACTGTTTCAAAAAAAGACAATGCTAAAGAATCTTTTTTGGGAAGCGTGTTTCCCCATGAAATAATGGCATCTAACGCGCGAGCGAGCGATGTTTTGTCCTTAAGTTGCACGGTGGCATGCTCATCGGCGGCCAGTTCGACATACGTGAAATACTTCTTTGTAAGAAGATTAAACCATGGAACAAACCAGAGACTGACACGAAATAATTTAACAAAAAGCATTTTGATCGGTTGACGCGTTATGACGTGATGTTGTTCGTGAAAAAGAACGGCTAATAATTCTTGATCGCCTAAACGTTCGACTAAGGCCGATGCGATGCAAATACGCGGCTCAAAAAAACCATGACAGAATACCAAGGGCTGGTCACTCCTCACTTCTTGTACACGTGTTTCAGATCCAACTGTTTGCATGGCTTTCTTTAATTTAGGAGACGTGTGAACAACGCCGTTGCTCACGTGCTTTCGAAGAAATTGATTTGTTGCCGTGATGAACCTCACAAGTTCAATAACAACAACGGTAACAAAGACAAACAAAAACAGTCCCATCAATATCACACCGGCCCACCACAACGCGTGCGTGCTCCATAGTGCCGGATTGGTACAACCACATACGGCCTCCATTTGACGGATGGCGTGTTGTTTCATGATGATAAATTGCGGATAAAGCTTGATACCCAACAAGATCAACCCGAGAAAAAAAAGAACGCCCCACGCAATGACCTGGTAAAAAATAGCATTGGCTTTATTAGCGAGAGGAGCAATCATTTTATCTTTTTCAATTTTTTACGCCAACGCGCGATTTTTTTCACATCATTACGCTCAATCACATCCATAAATTGAGCGATCGCGATCTCACCAAATTCATTGACTAACCGATTGATAATTTTTTTAGAAGTTGCCGCGAGAAAATATTCTTTCTTTTGAATGGGATGATACCAATAGGCTCCACTGGCATCCGATGCTCTGGCGAGAATGCCTTTATCATACAGGCGAGTCATCACGGTCATGACCGTGTTGTAAGCAACTTTCCGCTTTTTTTCCAACTGTGTTAAGACCGTTCGCACCGAACTGCGAGGGGAAGCCCAAAGAATCTCCATAATTTCCGATTCCAATTCTCCCAATGTGCTGTGATGTTTAAATAAATCCATAAGACAGACTGTAAGAGAACCTCAACGTGACAACTGCATAGGCCATGAACACAACGATCCAAGTCGAACAAGGAATATCCTGTCATCGCAGAGAACGTCATGATCTGATGGAGGAGATGGTCGATGGTAAGTATCTCAAGAGATGGATTTTGTCGCAAGCGTTGCGGTTTGCATCATACCCCATGGGGGTGTATGCTATGGATCCCTATGAAATCCCAACAGACACTCGCCTTGTTGCGTCGCCTTAGCATTATTGAGGGTCAGGTTCGCGGCTTGCGTGAGCTCATTGCAAACGACACGTATTGTATCGATGTCATTACGCAAACCTCGGCAGTCAAACAAGGGCTTTCCCGCGTGGAGGATATACTTTTGGAACGTCATCTAAGCACGTGTGCCATGAATCAAATAAAAAAAGGGCACGAGCGAAAAGCCGTCGAGGAAATTTTGAACGTTTACAAGCTCAAACGACGATCATGACGTTGTCTACTCACCCTCCAACTATGGATAAACAATTTCGTGTTTCGGGTATGCACTGTGTTTCGTGTGCCGGTGTGATCGCAAAAAGCATCGAGACGTTGCCGGGGGTTGCGGATGCCAACGTAGACTTTGCTTCTCAGAGCGCTCGCGTGAACTTTGACCCGCGTCAAACGAATGAAACGGCGATCATCGCACAGATCAACAAGGCCGGGTACCAAGCCCAGATCGTCAACATCGCCAACCCGGACGAAGACCGTGCGCGACAACAAAAGGAGATCGATGCATACTGGCACAAGTTTCTGATTGGCGCCGTGTTGTCTGCGCCAATGCTGTATTTCATGCTTCTCGACTTCTTCTTGTTTCTCCCGTGGCGAACGTTTCTGATCCCGTGGGTAGGCATCTTTTCCTTTGCCCTTGCGACCCCCGTGCAACTTTTTCTTGGCATTGGATTTTACAGGGGGATGTGGTCGAGCTTGCGCGCGGCGACGTTTAACATGGACAGTCTCATCGCCATAGGCACAAGTGTCGCGTTTATCTATAGCGTTGTGAACTTCGTCCTTTACGCTGTCACAAACAATTCACTGATTGGTGTAGATGGTGAAAAAATTCATGAGCTGTATTTTGAAGTCGCGGCCTTGCTCATCACGTTTGTCCTCATGGGCAAATGGCTTGAGAGCAAAGCCAAGGGAGAAATCTCGCAGGCGGTTGGCAAGCTTATGGATCTGCAAGCGAAAACAGCCCGCGTACTGCGCGATGGCACACCGTTTGATGTGCCGATTGCCGAGGTTGTGAAGGGAGATATTGTTCTGGTGCGTCCCGGCGAGAAAATTCCGGTCGACGGTGTCCTTGTCAGCGGTGGATCGTTTGTGGATGAATCAATGCTAACCGGTGAGAGTATTCCTGTTGAAAAACACTTGGATGACAACGTGATGGGTGCGACGATCAACAAGCATGGAAGCTTCACATTGCGCGCTACCCATGTGGGATCTGAAGCCGTGCTTGCGCAAATCATTAAGCTGGTTGAGGATGCGCAGAGTTCTCGCGCGCCCATCCAGGCGTTTGCCGACCGTATCTCCGCCAGATTCGTTCCATGGGTGATCTTGATCGCCATTGCCACATTCCTTGTTTGGTTTTTCCTGCTTAGCTCAACACTCAGCTTCGCGCTCATGGCCTTCACGGCTGTGATTGTTATCGCGTGTCCTTGTGCGCTTGGACTTGCAACACCAACGGCAATCATGGTTGCAACCGCCATGGGCGCAAAACAAGGCATCCTTATCAAGGGCGGAGAACCGATGGAACGTGTGTGCCAAATACGAGCAATTATTTTCGACAAAACCGGTACACTCACCAAGGGCAAGCCAGAAGTGACAGACGTCTATACGAATGGATCGCACCATAAAGATGATGTGATGAAAATCGCCGCAGGACTTGAAGCCCAGTCCGAACATCCGCTCGCCGAAGCCATTTGTCGATCTGTCAAGGAAGCATCCCTCACGCCACAGCAGGTCACAAACTTTCAAGCCATTGTCGGTTATGGAGTACGTGGGGATATCAACGGCATCACCTATTCCTTTGGCAACAGTAAGCTCATGGCAACACACGCACTGGACACAAGGCACATGGAACAAACCATGCAACGATTGCAAGAGGAAGGAAAAACAGTCATGTTGCTTGCCAACAACAAGGAAGTGCTCGGCATTGTCGCTGTGGCGGACACGATCAAGCCCACAACACCCATGGCGATCGCCTCCCTACGACGCATGGGGCTCAGTGTGTACATGATCACGGGCGACAACAAGGCTACGGCTGTTACGATTGCAAATCAAGCGGGAATTGAGCATGCACATATTCGTGCGGAAGTTCTTCCGCAAGACAAGGTCAACGAGATTAAGAACATTCAAGCCACGGGAATGAAGGTCGCCATGGTCGGTGATGGCTTAAATGATGCTCCAGCAATGGCGCAGGCCGACGTAGGTATTGCCATGGGTAGCGGTACGGACGTTGCTATGGAGGCCGGAGGTATCGTGCTTATGAAAAATGATCTCCAAGATGTTGTTTCCGCGATCCAACTTAGCCGTGAAACACTGCAAAAGATCAAACAAAACCTCTTCTTTTCACTCTTTTACAATGTCATCGGTATTCCAATCGCGGCACGCGTCTTCATTGGTTTTGGAATCGTGCTACGCCCGGAACTCGCGGGGCTTGCCATGGCGCTCAGCTCGGTATCGGTGATGTCGAACTCACTGCTCCTGCGTCGATTTCGCCCCAACCAACGCAACTGGATCTCAACATTCGCACCCATTGTGATGACCGCGGTATTCACCATTGCCTTTATCTTGCTTGCTCGTGTGAGCACGATGACGGCAAGATAGACGCACTTTGCACCTGTAACCCTCGCAACGAGTGGATGATTTTATAAAAAACACGAGAAAATACAAAAAAATGTGAAGCCAGGCTTCACATTTTTTTCGTATTTTGCTTACATTTTCGTGGATATGTTAGAATCCATTCGTATGAAAAAAACTCTCATGCCATGGCTTATTGGCGCTCTTATGATCACACTTGGCCTTCTGCTTTTTTTCACATTCAAAAACACAACACCCAACAATCCGATCATAGACGTTAGTAACAAAATTCACAAACAGTGGTACGAACAAGCGCTCGGCCTCTTTGATGGGCAATTCTCCCTCTCGGCATTTCGGCCCCAAACGATCAATGCGCAAGAAATCGGTTCATCGAGCGGATTTCGTGTGACATGGAAGGGGCCCGAACAATCCTACAATCATTTTCTTTTGACGGTTACACAACCGCAAGATGGATGGACGCGTGTTGAGTCAAGAGAACATGACGGCTTCAGTCTTGATCTCACAGATCTTTTGCCAGACACAACCTATGTGGTCAATCTTCGAGCATGTGTCGATCCGGCATGCACAACATGGCTCATCACGGATGAGGAGCCATCCATAAAAACAGAAAAATTATACCTTCAAAAAATGAAGGACCGCATCGATTCGAGTCAACCCAACATTGTCACACTGGAGAAACTTGATGATCGGATCACGACTTCATCCGTCGTCTTGTTAGACGAGGACGGAAACGTTGAGAACGACGCATCGAAAGATCAACTCACCTTTGGAGCGGTTTTGGTTGATAAAAAATCCAATACGTTTTATCTCATCGTAAATGCAGGTGATCAAACGCACACCAGGAAACTCCTGAATCCCTAATCTCTGGTGTGGCAACTCAGGGATTGCGTGCGACCAACTCTTAGGTCACTTCCACAAGATCATATCCTTGGCCATGCGAACCGCCCATCACCACGGCGATGTGCATCCCTTTTTTGATTTGGCGATTTTTTTTAAGTGCCGCGATCGCACGATGTACGAATGTTTGCTCGTTCACATCCGCGAGGACAAACGGGATGGCACCCCAACGCAGGACGACCTGTTGAGCAACTTGTGTGTTCGGACATGCGAGAAAAAATGGAATCTCCGGATGTGCGCGAAAGAGCGTTTCGGACCATGGAGCCAATTGGATAGAAACAAGAAGCGCGTCGATCTCTCCTCGGAGAGATCCAAGCTTGATCGATTCAGATAGCGCAATGTATTGATCCTGTGTCGTTGTTGCTGTCTCAAAAACATTATCATACGGCGACAATTCTGATTTCTCGATAATCGCGCTCATCATGGTTACGGTTTCCACCGGATAGTTTCCCGTGGCAGACTCAGCCGAAAGCATTACTGCGTCAGTGTGATCAAACACGGCGTTTGCCACGTCGGAGACTTCCGCGCGTGTGGGACGAGGACTCGTCTTCATGGACTCGAGCATTTGTGTTGCTATGATCACGGGCTTACCCGCACGTCGGCACTTGTCTGTCAGTTCTTTTTGGTAGACCGGAACATCCTCAGCCGGAATTTCCACGGCAAGATCCCCACGGCCTATCATGATACCGTCGCAGACATCAAGAATCTCATCAAATCGATTGATCCCCTCGGCTTTTTCAATCTTTGCCAGTATACGTGGCAAAACCTGATCGGGTTTCATCGCCTGCTTGATCAATCGTCTCAGCATTCTCACATGATCCGGACTTGAAACAAACGAAAAAACAATCCAGTCAACACCAAGCGCAACCATAAACGCAACATCCTCGCGATCTTTCTTGGTGATGGGACTGATGCGCAAATTTGAATCCGGAAAATTCATGCCCTTGTGCGAACTGATCGGTCCCCCGCTCTCAACGTGTCCTCGAATCGTCTTTCCTTTGACCTCAACCACAACAACCTCGATCAAACCATCATCGATCAACAAACGCTCACCTGATTTGACTTGCTTGTGCAACTGTTCGTATGTCAGTGGAATGACGCCATTCTTATAACCCTTTGTCGCGGTGGTAAACAAGACCTCGGATCCTGTAGACAAAATAAGAGGTTCCTTTGGTAGATTTCCAAGACGAATCTTTGGTCCTTGTAAATCACCCATGATCCCGATAGGTCGATTGAGTTTTTTTGCAACCGAACGGATAGTTCGGTACATGGCTTGATGATCCGCATAGGAACCGTGCGAAAAATTCAAACGCGCAACATCCATGCCGGCACGTATCATTGAGGTAAGCGTCGAGGCTTTGTGAGATGCCGGACCGATCGTGCACACAATTTTTGTTCGCTTGTTCATATCAATCCTTAAACTCGGCCAATGTAAGATTTACCTCTTGAATTTCACCATCTCGCAAGAACGTGATCTTGATCACATCGCCCGGACGAAATTCGGAAACGCGCTCCGATAAGGCCGCGGCGGGTGTGAGATTTTTGTCGTTGATCGCAATCACGATGTCGCCCGATTTGAGACCCGCCGCAGAGGCCGGACTATCATCGAACACCGCTTTTTGTCCTGGCTGATTCCCTTCGGTGATCATGGCACCAACTTCATAGGACACCTTTGCATCTGCGGATGATTTGGACTCCACCAAAACATATCTGACTCCCAACCATGGTCGCACGATGCGACCAAACGTTTTGACGTCATCAATCACACGTTTGGCTTGATCAATGGGAATTGCGAAACCAACCGACTCGCCTTGTGAACTCACAGCCGTGTTGATCCCAATAACCTCACCAAGAAGATTGATGAGTGGGCCGCCCGAATTTCCGCGATTAATGGCCGCGTCTGTTTGAATGGCCTTCTCGATGACCTCCGCACTTTGCGCCGTCGACGCGGTGACACGACGATCAATGCCCGAGACAACACCCTTTGTTACGGTATTTCGAAACTCACTCAATGAATTGCCGATCGCGATCACGGTCTGACCGATACGGATGTTCTGTGACTCACCAAGGGTTGCGGCATGAAATCCTTCTCCCTGCACCTTGAGCACGGCAATGTCTTGAAAAGGGTCTTTGTCAATCAGTGTTGCCTTGTGTTCCTTTCCATCATTGGTGATGACCGTGTAGGAAGCGTTGTCTTCATCCACCACATGACGATTGGTTATGAGCAGTCCGTCATCGCTGACAAAAAAACCCGTCCCACTTGATACCTCCACAAGTTCCTCAGCCTGCTGTTGTGTCAGCTTGTCTTCCTGCGGAGAAAAACGAAACATAAGACCGTTTCCAAATCTTGTACTGAGAACCTCTGCTTGGGGTTTTTTCACGATCACACTCACAACGGAAGGTGTCACGTCATTGACAACGGAGATGGTGGCGCTTTCTTCCTCGATGAGTTCAACAACGCGCGCCTTCACCTCTTGCTCGACGTTCTTGGTCGATGAAAAAATTTTCTCCGGAAAAAAGAAGATGCCCATGGCAACAGACCCCGTGATCGCACCGATGACAGCGGCAAAGGCCATGAGCGAAAGCAGGGGGATATTTGTTGTTTTTTGCTGTGGCTCTGTCTGCATAACGACTTATGTTTTCTTGGAATCACGACGCTTTGATAATTTTTTCAACTCTGCTTCAAACGTTTCAACGTCTTGAAACGATCGATAGACCGAGGCAAAACGAATATAGGCAACCTTATCGAATGTTTGCAGATGTTTCATCACGATGTCGCCGAGCTCCAGGCTCGTCAATTCCCCACGCCGCTTCTTTTGAATATCGCGCTCAATCTTGTGGACAAGCTTGATAAACTCGGCCTCCGTGTAGGCACGTTTTTCCAAAGCTCTAATGAGCCCGCGGGCGAGCTTGTCACGCGAGTAACTTTCACGACGACCATCGCGTTTTACAACGGCTATGTCGAGCAATTCAATCTCTTCGGACGTTGAAAAACGAAAAACACATTTCTCACATTCGCGACGGCGACGCACACTGGCCCCGTCAATGGCAATACGCGAATCAACGACTTTTGTGTCTTTGTGATTACAAACGGGGCATCGCATAGTCTATCGAGTGAGAACGTGGATCGTTGCAATGATTGTTTGGGGCTACGTTGGCCAGGCGTGACGTTTTGGATCGATGGTACGATCAAAACAGACACGTCCACTGGTGTGCTTCCAATCTTCGGTCATCATGTTGCCGTATCGATCAAGCGAATATGTGGCGGGATATTTCACACCGCTTGGTGAATCTCCAGCAGGTGTTTCACGAGCAAATGTTGCACAAAGTTGAAAACGAAGATCGGTTGACGGGATGTATTCGTACGCGGCTTGCGTCAACGGATCCCTTGGAACCGTGTATCCTGTGATGGGATCGGAAAGATCGTTGATCGCGGCAGGAATGGTCTTTGTCCGATTCCAAAAATCAATAATCTGATATTGAATCGCCTGCAGATCAGCTTGACGTTGATTATCCAGACGAATGTCGCGGGCCTTGCTTGGAGAACCCACAAAGAAAAAGCCGGCGGCCATGGCGATGACAACAAGCGCCGCGCTTGCCATTGACATGACTCGAAGCAGATCCATGTGCTCACTGGGCGCGCGCTTCAAATCCCAAAATTCATATCCGAGTACGGCCCCGGCAACAAGCACCACCGTAAGAGCCTTGAGCACAAAGGGCAACGTCAATTCTCCATTCAAAAACGTATTGATCAGCGTGATTAGATCAATAATCATCGTAACGGCCGCAACGAAGATGGTGAGATACGTGAGCCAGCGTCGCACCCAGATATCGGCCTTTTCGTGATGCGCAGAGATGTCTTTGTGAATGAAACGGCTCATGAGCAGAAACACGGGCCACACCACGATAAGCGAGGCGATCGCGTTACGCATCGCGTCATAGGAACCTTGATAATAAAACAGCGCTGGATCAGGAAACTGGACGTTGATGATTTGCCAAAGCAGAGCGATGAAACTGACGACTCCGATGTACAACATGACAAACGTGAGCAAGTAGGCAAACACATCCCTTGCAACAGAGGATTTTGTTTGGATCATATCCATGCAGTATAGCAAATTTCACGCTATGTTGAAAAACCGCTCATGTTTTGTTCTTGCGTGTACATCCAACCGCCTACATCATCTTTTTACGAATGAATGCCGGAATTTCAATTTCGTCTTCTTCGTTCTTCATGGGAGCAGGTGGCGATTTTGGCGTCATTTTGTGCTGAACAGGCATGTGCATGGGCGTCTGTTGTTGAAATTGCGGTTGTGTCTGTGGTTGCTTGGCTAGCACTTGCTCGCGTTGCTGAATCGGCGCTTGAAAATTGATCGCGGGTCGACGTTCCTCGTCACGTTCGCGAACTTTGAGCATGGATCCCGATGACCACGTACCTTGTGATTGCACCTCAACCGAGCCGGGCGAGACGGTTCGGCGTTCGCGTGAATCAAATCCGGTTGCCACAACTGTGACACGAACTTCATCACTGGCATCCGGATTGATGTTGGCACCGAAAATCACTTTGGCATCCTCATCCGCTGAGCCGGTAATAATCTTCGCCGCTTCTGCAACTTCGTGCATGCCCAAATCGGAACCACCGGAAATCGTAAAAAGAATTCCCTTCGCGCCGTCGATCGAGAGCTCAAGCAGGGGGCTTGCGATCGCCTGCTTGGCCGCCTCCACGGCACGATTCTCACCGCTCGCGCGGCCTATACCCATGAGCGCGGAGCCAGAGGATTCCATGATGGCCTTCACGTCGGCGTAGTCTACGTTGATGAGTCCAGGAATGGTGATGAGCTCGGCAATGCCTTGTACACCTTGTCGAAGAACATCATCAACAACCGAGAAGGCGTCCATGAGCGAAGTCTTTTTATCGATGATCTGCAGGACGCGGTCGTTTGGAATGGTGATAATGGCGTCGACGTGTTTGAGCAGTCGGTCATAACCCTCTTCCGCGATGCGTCGTCGTTGCGCCCCTTCAAACGTAAAGGGCTTGGTGACAACGGCGACCGTAAGGGCACCAATATCCTTTGCGAGTTTGGCAACTTCTGGGATCGCACCTGTTCCTGTTCCGCCACCAAGGCCGCAGGTTAAAAAGACCATGTCGGCACCGCTCAGAACATCGCGAATTTCGTTTTGATTTTCTTCGGCGGCACGCGAACCGATCTCGGGATTCATCCCTGCGCCAAGTCCGCGCGTGAGCGTTTTGCCAATCGGAATTTTCACGGAAGAAAGATTCTGATTGAGCGCCTGCACATCGGTATTGATGGCAATGAAGTCGACTCCCTTGATGTTGTCGCTAATCATTCTATTGATTGCGGCCCCACCTCCGCCACCGATACCAACAACCTTGATCTTCGCAAATGTTTCAATGTCTGGTTTTACTTGGGCCATACGATTTGTGTTCGAACAATCATTGAATCCATCATGCTTGAACACTAATTGTGTTCAAACTTAGCTTTATTGAGCACAAAAATTCATTCACACTTTAACATTGCTAAACGTGATGTCAATCAAACAAAAAACGAAGCTGTGCATATCTTCGTTTACCCGTTTCATCTACTGTGTCGTCCTGAGCGCAAGCGAAGGACCTCTAGAGATCCTTCACTGCGTTCTGGATGACAACTAGGGCTTTAGAGACTTAAACAAATTCTTAATCCCTGAAGTAATTTTATCGATGTTGCCGAATTTTCCCATCATCTTTCCAATGCCTCCCTTTGGACTTGATCCGCGAATATTGTGTCCCCAAAGAACAAGCCCGATCGCCGTTGTCATGGCCGGGTCGTTTGAGCGATCAATCACCGATGTGATGCCAATAGGATTGCCAAGTGAGACAGGAAGACGCAATGCTGACTTTGCCGCATCGAGCATCCCAACGAGTTTTGAACCTCCACCTGTGAGAATCACACCGGCTGGGAGCATGCCTGAACGATCGACTTTCTTCAATTCACGATCAACATGTTCAAAAATCTCTTGAACGCGAGCTTCCACAATTTCAGCGATAAATCGTTTCCCAACGTATTCTTGCTCTGGAGCTCCCAAATCAAACAAATTGATTTCTTCTTTTCTTTGAATGTCTTCTGGTAAACAGGTTGCGTGATACAACTTCACTTGTTCGGCAACCTCGATGGACGTGCGCAGACCAATCGCAAGATCCGAGGTGATGTGATCGCACCCCATGGCAAGAACGGCCGTGTGCAGGACATCTCCCTCCTCAAAAACAACCAGACTGGTGGTAGATGCACCGATGTTGACAACGCATACACCAAGTTCTTTTTGACGATCGGAAACTACAGCTTCCGCTGTGGCCAGAATCGAAAAGACCAAATCCTCGATGTTGAGACCCGTTCGATACACAGCTTTTGTGAGATTCTTAATTTGAGAACCAAGCCCTTGAATAATGAGCGCATCGACCTCCAAGCGAATACCATTCATTCCAACCGGATCTTTAATCCCACGCTGACCGTCAACCGTAAAACTCTTTGGAATCACATGAATAATTTCATAGTTTGTTGGTGTGGCAACGGTGCGAGCCGCTTCGATGGCGCGTTCAACATCCTCGTCGCGAATTTCTCCGTCACTACGTCCTACGCCGATGACACCACGGGACTCCTGAGAGATCACGTGTCCACCGCTAATGCCCGTCCAAACATGATTCATGGGAAGACCCGTAATACGTTCCGCTTGTTCAATGGCTCGAGAAACAGAAGAAACCGCGTCCTCAAGATTGGTCACGGTGCCTTTATTCACGCCCGATGACGGAACCTCCACCGCGCCAACAATGTGGATCTGTTGCCTGCCCTCTGCGGAGGGAACCAGCTTTCCCACAGCAACACGCACGCAGGAGGATCCGATGTCAAGACCGGTGTATATTTCTTCTGATGCCATAGTTTTTTTGTCATCCTGAGGAGTCTGTGTCTTGTGCTATCCTGAGGAGTTTTTATTTCAGAACAATCCTTATCGTTCGCTCTAGTATAACGAACTGGAAGAAAAAGACCAAAGCAGATGTGGACCAAAAATCACAAGACCGATTGCAAGAGCTGTGAGGGAGGTGACAAGCACGGTTGCCGCCATGATGTCCTTGATGTCTCTTACGATGGGATGGATACGTGGTTTAAACGTGTCAATGATCCGCTCGAAGACACTGTTCATCATCTCAAGGGCGAGCACGGATCCGATCAGCAGTAGCACAACCGTTCGCTCGAAACCACTTAGCGGGTAAACCCAAGCAAGCGCAAGGGTAATAATCGCACCAAACATTTGAAAGCGAAAACTTTGTTCTTGCTCAAAAACGACGCGGACACCGTGAAACGCGTGTTTCAAACTTGAGATAAATCGTTTCAGGCTGATCATAGCTGTGGATTTACATGTAGACGGTCGAGAATCTTTTCTTGTATCGCAAACATCTTCTTTGCGTCCGAGGGCTGGTCGTGGTCGTGACCCAACAAGTGTAAGAGTCCATGAACGATCAAAAAAACGATTTCGTTTCGAACAGGATGCTTGAGCTCGAGCGCTTGCCTGCGCGCTTGGTCATAGGAAATCACGATCTCCCCCAAAAAAGGATCGTCGCCGAGGTTGAAGGAAAGAACATCGGTCACACGATCTTTTCCTCGATAGTTTCCGTTGAGTCGTTGCATCGTCTTTGCGTTTACAAAGACGATTGAAATCTGCTTGGTTGTTTTTATGTTGAGAGATCGATTCACTTCATGTAGAACCTTTTTAAGCAAGGACTGCGTAAATCGCTGACCGCCTCGAAGGAGGTCCTGGTTAAGCTCGGCGCGAATCATAAGGGCTCGACAGGTTCGACGACTTCGATGGGAGCTGTCGCTGGGACAACCGTTGGGGTTGCAACAATCACAACATCCACGCTGTTGATCATCATTTGGAAGGTCTGGAGATAGTCGACAGTGGATTTTAGACCTTGATCGTAGGTAAAGCGAACAGCACGATCACCAACGACAAGGAAGGCTTGGGAGTTATCTGTGCTTACAAAAAGCGTATGACGTGCTTTTGAGATGGATCCAATGGGGGCTTCTTTGAACGAGGCTTTCCAAACGGCAAGCAAGGCATTTGGATCAAGACCCAGCGTGGAAAACGAAACACGAATCTGTTCGCCGGTTGTGGTGACAAAGAGCAATCCACTGGAAAACGTAGGGTCATCGTCATTGGTTCGTTCCCCAACGGTCCAAATCTTTGGATAGGTCATGCGAATGTTTCCGTCAACGCGTTCAAGCGCAAGCCCGGAGCCGATGAGCGTTCCCGAGGATGATTCGTTTGGGTTGTATTGATGAAAAACTTCATTACCATCGAGAAATCCGTCCGTGTCTGAGTCTGGAAGATTTGGGCTTGTTTCATAAATAAGTTGCTCTTCAATGTCACTGAGTCCGTCAGCGTCCGTGTCACGACCGGGAATAAATTGACGTGGAAGCGTGAGATCCGGTGCAGGTGTTGGTTCGATGACCACAGGAACCTCGGGCTCGACGGGTGCTGAGCGAGGAGGAGGTGTGATCACGGGTTCGACGCCAGCTGAGCTGGGCTTTGCGGGCTCACCGCCTGCGGCAGGTTGTTTTTGTAAGCTACGCAAAACGAGATAGCCACCAATACCAAGAGCCACAAGAACGATGATGCCCGCGATCAAGATCGCCTTGGTTGTCTTGGACGTTTTTGCGATGGGCGCGGCAGGAACGGGTTTTGGAGGTAGAGGTTTTGCGGGAACCGGTGGCACCTGAACGATCTGTTTCTTTTCCGGTTGTTTGGGCTCAACCATGGCCACATCTTTTCCGTGACGATAGGACTCGGGCATGACAAAAAATTGTGCAATAAATTTGGATGCAACGATGGGCTGTGCCTCAGCTTTTTTGTCTGTATCTTGTGCCATGACTATTGCGTAGGAAGCGTGCGCAACGAACCGGAACCTTTTGGATTGTATCCACGGCTCACTTCAGCTCCGTCAAGATAGGTGTCCCCGTCCGTGTCCGCGACCAGCGGATCGGTTTCATACACTTCAACTTCTTCGCGGTCAAAGAGTCCATCTGCGTCTGAGTCTGAGCTGTTGATGTTGGTTCCAAGTTCAAGTTCGTCGCTATCCATAAGTCCATCTTTGTCCGTGTCCACATCGATTTCTTCCGGTGCGAGAACCTCCGGCTCAACAACAGGTTCCGGTTGTGCAACCACATCCGGAACAACAGCCTGTGTTCCCGCGCGATTGCCTTTCAGCTGTTCAGGCGGCTCAGGAGTCGTGGGTGTTTTTGACCGAAGAATACGCATGGAGAGGAAGAAGGCTCCGCCAATGACGACAAGAATCGCAAGGACTATCACCATGACTTTTATCTTGCCACCACCCGAAGCAACTTCGCTCGCCCCGGTAGTCTGCCCTGTTTCAAAAGGAGGACTCGGCGGGGGTTGTAATGGAGCCGCCTGTTCCGGCATCGCCCCAGCGGTCGGTGCGACAGCCACCGGACTGTTCATTTGCGCCGCGACCTGCGTGGGCGCAACCGGTTGAGGTGAGACTTTATCAGTCTCAGAAAATATATCATCGGGCTGTTTGTGATCGTCAAACATATTCATTGCGTTAGCATTATCACTATGTCATTTAACACGTAGAAATTTACTCAAGCCTCCCCGGTCCATTTGGCTGATACCCTGCCTCGACTTCCGCTCCATCATTAAATCCATCGCCGTCGGTGTCGGCCTTGCGAGGGTCCGAGCCATACTTAGCTTCTTCGTAGCTTGAGAGTTGATCGAAATCCGGGTCGTCCA
>CAYJWY010000015.1:4523-23245 GCA_964374035.1 uncultured Gammaproteobacteria bacterium | reverse complement strand
GCTGACACCACTGATCGATCACCGGCAACTCCAACTGCTTCGAGCACGCTCGAGAATACTTTGAATGGATGTGCCAGTCGACGATGTAGCGCATATTGAAAGACGTATTGAAAATATGGTAATCTATAATTGAACCAAATTCAACTATGAAATTTATCTCAACAAAGGAACTGAGAACGAATCTTCCCAACGTACGTAAAAATCTGGCATTGGGTGAAGATTTTTTGTTGATCCATCAAAGTAAGCCCATCGGAAAAATCATGCCGGTTCACGATTTGTTCACACAAGCCCAGGATGAAGACATCCAAGATGCTGCAATCAAGGATCTTGACGGTGACTGCCTCACAAAAAAAGAACTTGACTACTATCTGTCACTCAAATGATATGCAACAAGGAGAACTCTATCTCGTAAACTTTGAGCCAAGCATCGGTCGTGAGTACAAAAAGGTTCGACCCGCCCTTATTCTGCAATCGGAGGCGGTGTCGAAACAATCCTCCCTTATTACCGTGATGCCTCTTTCCTCAAAAATTGAATCCTGGCAACAAGAAGATGTCATGATTCAAAAAGATCAAAAGAATCGACTCATGGGTGACTCTGTTATCAAGGTGCGGCAAATTTCTTCTTTTGACAAAAGTCGCTTCATGAAAAAGATCGGGGAAGTGAACAGCCCTGTCCTGCGCAAAGTGCGTGGGTATTTGCGCAAACATTTTCTTCTTTAGCTCATCAAAAAACGTAAAATTGATGCTTGATCAACCACCTGAAAATCCGTCGTATCCACTACGATGGTTTTTCTTTTTATCGGATGCGGAATGAACGTTCGATTAAATATACGTCCGTCGAACTCCCCCAGAACATCCTCGAGACTATCGCAGTGACCTGGATGTCGTTCGTTCCGTGATCGATGAATGAATCGCTCGCGAGCAACGAGCGGATCGGCGGTCATCCAGACTTGAAAGACATCCGCGTTGTAGCGATCCGCGAGTGCGTGAATCCAATCCTTGTCGTCAGGCCAAAGAAATGTTGCTTCAGCGATCACGTCATCGCCACGATCAAGATGTAATTCGATCAACTGTTTGAACACCGGCCAAGCAATCTGCCCAATCTGCTTCGACCACGCACGGTCGCGGTAACCACCCACGTCGAACAAAGACTCTTTGAGATCGTCCATCGACACACGCTTGATCCCCGTCTCCGCCTCGAGGAACTTCGCAATCGTGGACTTCCCCGTGGCGAGCGAGCCGCCGACGATAATCAACTTCGGCATACGGCTAACGCTCATCCTCCGGTTTACGACGTTGTAAAACCTCTTCCGCAATTTGTCGCTCCTCTTGCGTATTGATTCCAACCGCCTCCTCGGGAGCAATACTCATCGACGTAATCTCGTGTCCTTGCGCAACAGCAAG
Organism: uncultured Gammaproteobacteria bacterium; assembly: GCA_964374035.1. GTDB lineage: Bacteria > Patescibacteriota > Patescibacteriia > UBA9934 > GWF2-40-263 > CALRGL01. The sequence goes on along the minus strand of CAYJWY010000015.1, from coordinate 21,841 downwards.
CTCAACCAAATCCGTAAGATAATATTCCGCGTTTGCATTCGTGTTTTTAATTTGTTCAATGTTCTGCCAGAGCCACTTCGTATCGAAACAATACAACGCCGGGTTCACTTCGCGAATGTCCTGCTCGGACTGCATCGCGTCTTTAAATTCTCGAATGCCAACGATATGCCCATGCACATCACGCAAGATGCGGCCCCAGTGCCAGTAGGCCTTGTGCCAGTCATCAAACGACGGAACGGTCGTGGTCATGATGGTGACAACGCCGCCTGCACGATCGTGGAGCTCGGAGAGGCGTTGTAGTGTGCGCGCTGAAACGAAGGGATGATCGCCGTAGAGAACGATGACGGCGTCAGCTTCTCCGACGGCTTCGTGCGCAACCATCACAGCGTGACCCGTCCCGAGCTGTTCCTCTTGCACCGCGTAATCACAAACACCATCGAAAACTTCACAGAGCTTTTGTCGCTCTGGACCTATGACGACCACCGGCGTGTGATCGACCGTTGAGGATCGAACCGACTCATAAAGGTATTGCAAAATAGGCTTGCCGGCGATCGGCGTGAGCGCCTTGGGAATCTCTGACTTCATGCGAGTCCCCTTGCCCGCCGCAAGAATAACAACTTTGAATTTCATAGCTTTTGTGGCTGGAATCATAGCAGGAGGACTAGCCTCTGGCAAAGAGAAATCCTATGACAATTCCAAGCGTGGTACCAAGGGAAAAGATGACGATGTTTTTTAAAAGCCGACAAAGATAACAGGGCTTTTTTTCTTGTGGTTGGTCCATACGTATCTATGGTAACACAAATAAAAAGAGACCCGACGTGGGCCTCTCTCACAAAAAATGCTTTGTCCTGGCGCTCACCTACTCTCGCGCAATCGCACTACCATCGGCCCAGAAGAGCTTAACGACCGTGTTCGAGATGGGAACGGGTGTGGCCTCTTCGGATATAGCACCAAGACAAAGAATTCTTTGCGGGTAAACCTCTGGAAAACGGCGATCTTTCGTTTCACGGGCGCCCGTTGACCCCACTCTCCCTAGGCTTCCCTAGGGTTCGCGGGGCTCAACAGCCCGTTCAACGAAACCTCACCATTTTCCAAAGGTTCCCTTCGTTGAAGATCGTCTAATCTGACTTTTCGAGAACACATTGTATTTGATACAAATGGGATGAGATGCGCCTGGCTGGAGGGACAAAATCGCCGACCGCTAGGTAACCCTAGCGTGAGGTGATTTTTTCCCGAAGCCCAAGCAGATCGCCCATTGTTATCAAATACAGGAGTGGTTGTGGAGCTCGACTTATTAGTACCGCTCGGCTAAACACGTTACCGTGCGTACACCTGCGGCCTATCAACCTCCTAGTCTCGGAGGAGTCTCAAATGAAGATTCATCTTAGGAGCGACTTCGTGCTTATATGCTTTCAGCACTTATCCGCACCGACCATAGCTACCCAGCGATGCTCTTGGCAGAACAACTGGTACACCAGAGGGTCGTGCATTCCGGTCCTCTCGTACTAGGAATGCGTTCCTTCAATCTTCGACGCCCATGGCAGATAGGAGACCGACAATTCTGTTACTTAGCAGACCGCATCCATATTCTGAAGTGCTACTGCGGCGTTCTGCAATTTCTTGCAGAATCTGTATGTCGCCATACAGTTCGGACTATATCTTTACCACACCTACGGTGTGGATGTTCGGCGTATAGTCTCTGAGGGTTTCTAAAGCGTGTGTCGAACCTTTCTATATCTTCCACCTTGATTCATTTGATACGCAAGGTTCAGAAGCTCTCGAAGAGTTCCTTTGTTACGATGTTCTCCAACACTCATTCTGCCGACAATATTGGCAAAGAGCATATAATCATCCGATTTTTCAGTCTGCAATTTATGTTTCCTGAAAAATGGAATAATCTTTTGAAGGATATCGTCCCTGTTTCTCACTACATACACATAAGTCTTATCTCGATCATTTTTTGCGTGATTTGCCTTAACATATCCACATTGAAAATGTAGAACTAATCGATCTAATACTTCCCTACTTGTAACGCGTTGACTGACATGGAATTCAGGGATTAATTTAATCCCTGTTTTCATCCGCGAATCTTTATAGATCGCAATATGAAAGCTCCCTTCACCATCAACGAATCCAACGATATATTGTGAATGTAATGTTGACACATGCATCAGACCTTCCCTGCTGGTTATCTGCACTCAACACATTTTTACGTTTCTCTTATCTTCATTTTACCACGTAGTGTGAGATACTTATAATCTCTATTCTCCTTAGAGATTGTCAGAACTTCCAGCAAATAGCCGAATTTTATGACAGCACGGTCTTGCTCGAATTTCGAGCGATTTAGACGAAAAGACTTTCAAAACATCGTTTTCTTTACTGTCTCACGACGTTCTGAACCCAGCTCGCGTACCGCTTTAATTGGCGAACAGCCAAACCCTTGGGACCTTCTACAGCCCCAGGATGCGATGAGCCGACATCGAGGTGCCGAACCTCCCCGTCGCTGTGGACGCTTGGGGGAGACTAGCCTGTTCACTTTTTTGATTCGAATGTTACCATTCGCGTAGACTATATCTTCATCCGCCTTCGCATAAAGCTCTGGCGGAGCACGGCATATGATGGTTGGGTTCCTTAATTCACGCAATGTTTCGCCACCATCTCTCCCTTTCGGGATCAGTCGTTACGGGGTCAATTCAGTTTATCGAACTGAACGACTTCCCACGGTATTGCCCTATCTCTTACACCTCTTGCTCATGACTCCTCATGAGAAAGATAGGGTTTCACCGTTATTAGCCATGTACTATGTCCGATGTTGCCACCAGACAGGGACACAGATGTATCCCCGGAGTAGCTTTTATCCGTTGAGCTTCCGCCGTCCTACATCGAACGGTCGGATCACTAACTTCTGCTTTCGCAACTGCGCGACTGGTAGGTCTTGCAGTAAAACCGGCTTCTGCGTTTGCACGTCCAGCGCGATTTCCATCCGCGCTAAGCCGATCTTTGTAAACGCCTCCGTTACATTTTTGGAGGCACCCGCCCCAGGTAAACTACCCACCAGATCCTGTTCCTGTCACCGGTTTCACGGCGACTGGTTAGAGTTCACACAACACAAGGGTGGTATCTCACTGGTGCCCGAAGGCTCCCACCTATGCTGAACATGTGAAACATGAACTCAAGACCAAGTTGTAGTAAAGCTTCACGGGGTCTTTTCGTCTAGCCACGGGTAGTGAGCATCTTCACTCACATTGCAATTTCGCCGAGTACATCGTTGAGAGAGTCGTCAACTCGTTATGCCATTCGTGCAGGACGGAACTTACCCGTCAAGGAATTTCGCTACCTTAGGCATTAAATACCTACTACTTGTCGCCAAGTAGATTGGACTATATCTTCATCTTCCGTTAGTTGGGAAGAGTCAGGCGTGTAGTCTCTGAGGGTTCTTCCAAACCATATGTGTTCATTAAGAATTCTTTCGAATATTTGCGACCCTTGCCTACTTTATTCATTTCGGTCGCAATGCGTACAATTTTCTCGAATCCAGTCTTGGTCAAATGTTCTTTGCGATTCAGCATCTGTACAATGGTGACCCACTGTTCAAACACCGAAGCCTTTGTTCCAAGTGAATACTTTTGAAAGAATGGAATCACTTTCTCCTCAAGCGAACGCTTACTATCGATGGTAAAAACCATGACATTGCTTCCACTTTTTGGATGAATTCTTCCTGTCTTAAAAGTCTCTTGAAAGATTTGGAGTATCTCAGCATGGTTCGTGTGTTGATACACCTGAAACCTTGCTGTAATAATCCATTTCGATTTTAGTCCTGGATGTCGAGCAAAGGAAACGTTGAAGCTTCCCTCGCCATCAACAAAGCCGGCAAGAAAGTAATTGAGGTACTTTCCTTTCAGTTGCCGAAGTTCGTCGTAGGAATTTTTTTTCGCCATAATAACATTGTTGTCTGATCATACGATCTTGAAGCCTTCCCTGCTGATTGTCTGCATCGATCGTCGGTTGTTACCACATGGTACGACGATATGCCCAGATGTTCCAGCATTTAGCCCGATTTTTTAACGGCCCTTATCTATTCTCCCTTATTAAGGGAGCGTAGCGATAACTACCGTTATAGTTACGGCCGGCGTTCATCCGCGCTTCTATCAGCCGCTTCGCACCCGAAGGTGCTAACGGCCTCAATTAACGTTCGGACACTGGCCAGGCATCAGCCCCTATACATCACCTTACGGTTTAGCAGGGACCTGTGTTTTTGATAAACAGTCGGTTGGAAGTCTTTCGCTGTGGGTCGCCCTCTCCCGAGGGCAACCAGGCCTTATCCCGAAGTTACGGCCGCTTGTTTGCCTAGTTCCTTAACGATGGTTCTCTCGTACACCTTAGTGCGTTTCGCACCCACCCACCTGTGTCGGTTTCCGGTACGGGTTCTTATCAAATTAACCTTAGCGGCTTTTCTTGGCTCCCTGTCCTTTCCCCTTTCCTCCGGCAAGCCGGAGAATCGCGCTGACACATCTGTTTGAGGTCGAACCTCAGCTGCGCGGATTTTCCAACGCAACACCAATGTGCCCCCAACGCTATAGCCATAGAACGCGGGAATTTTCAGGAAGCGTCCCCGCATCAGTTTGATAAGAAGTGCAGAAATATTAATCTGCTGTGCATCGACTACGCCTTTCGGCCTCGCCTTAGCTCCCGACTAACCCTGGGACGATTCGCGTTGCCCAGGAAACCTTGGATTTACGGCGGACATGATTCTCACATGTCTTTTTGCTACTCATGCCAACATTCTCTCTTCGCATCGCTCCACCATGGGTCACCCCACAACTTCATCGCAATACGAATGCTCCGCTACCGCTTAACCTCATAGAGGTTAAACTCTCAGCTTCGGTACATCATTTAGCCCCGGTACATTTTCGGCGCAAGGACTCTTGACCAGTGAGCTATTACGCTATCTTTAAAGGATGGCTGCTTCTAAGCCAACCTCCTGGTTGTTTGAGAATCCTCACCACCTTTTACACTTAATGATGATTTTGGGACCTTAGCTTGAGATCTGGGCTGTTTCCCTTTCGACGGATGGAGCTTAGCCCCCATCGTCTGACTGCCGGGAACGTGAACTGGTATTCGGAGTTTGGTTAGGTTCGCTAGCCGAAGCCGCAAAACCCATTCAGTGCTCTACCCCCAGTCCACTATTTACCGACGCTAGCCCAAAAGCTATCTCGCGGAGAACCAGCTATTACCGAACTCGATTGGAATTTCTCCGCTATCCACGGCTCATCCCCGACTTTTGCACAGGTCGTGGGTTCGGCCCTCCACGAGTTTTTACACTCGCTTCAGCCTGGCCATGGATAGGTCGTCCGGTTTCGGGTCGTGTGCACGCCACCCTCTCCTTGCGGAGATTTCGCGGGTTAACGCTCGCTTTCACTATGCCTACATCCCGGAGGACTTAAGCAGCGACGTACATCACACTCGTTGGCTCATTCTTCAATAGGAACGCCGTCACTCAGCCTTGCGGCCTTGCTCCGACTCCTTGTAAGCATACGGTTTCAGATACTATTTCATCCCCCTTCCGGGGTACTTTTCAGCTTTCCCTCACGGTACTTGTTCACTATCGATCAGAACGTGTATTTAGTCTTGCCAGGTAGTCCCGGCGGATTCCTACAGGGTTTCACGAGCCCCGTAGTACTCAAGGATAATATTCGCACGGTGTCATGATATTTTACCTACAGGACTATCACCTTCTTTGGTGTTGCTTTCCAGCAACTTTGGTTATATCTGACACATGTATCGTACGTCGTCCATGAAAGTAGACGAACAACATCACCTTACAACACCTTCTCTTGCAACGGCTTTCACCTTTCGCCGCCCCTGACACACAGACCGAAGTCTCCATGCTCGGCGCAACTTCACAAAAGAGGTTTAGACTTCTCCCTTTTCGCTCGCCGCTACTTAGGGAATGGATTCATTTTTTACGTTTTCGTGCGACGTGCTGAAGCGCGAAAACGTAAAATGAATATATTGTTTCTTTTCCTCTGGCTACTGAGATGTTTCACTTCACCAGGTGCCCGATTCATCCCTATGTATTCAGGATGGAACTGTACGATATAACTCGTACAAGGTTTCCCCATTCGGAAATCTCCGGATCAAAGGTTGCTTGCCACCTCCCCGAAGCTTATCGCAGGCTGCTACGTCCTTCATCGGCACGTTCTGTCTAGCCATCCTCCGTATGCTCTTATTTATGCTCCACAACCGCTCCTATATTTGATCTTGCAGGATCATGATCACGCTGGATCAGGATTACGGTTGTGCTTCTCGTTTTGACATTGTTCTGCTGAACAATGTTTGTCTTATTAGACGTCTTCAATTGTAAGGTTCTTTGTTCTGTTCCTTCGCAGGACTCGCGTTCTTCTCGGAGACAGAGTTCCATTGCCGGGCAACGCGTCTCTGGTTCCGAGGACAAAAAAATCGCCGAATCGGCGATCCTAATCAGTGGGAATGACGTGGGATCGCTACTTATGCACGTGGTTGGGACTCACTATTCATAATGTATGGTCTCCGTAAGCCATTGCCTCCCTCCATCCCTCAGTAGGCTTGGGTGTTCCTAGGGACAAAGAGACAAAGACGTTTTAAAAAGTATCCACAAAAGTCTCCGCAAGTTTAGGATAGAAGGGAAACCCTGTCAAGAGATGTATCCCGACGTTTTCCACACGCTAAATAGGCGAAGGAATGTCCTTATAATCGTCAGAAAGGCTCATGCCTGGGGCGTATTCGAACGGGGTGCTCGCGATATGCTTAATGGTCTCGACGAGGACCGGATACTCGGCGTCCATGTAGTGGCCGTCTGTCGCGGTCTCAACCATACGTGCTCGAAGCAGGGCCGCAAGCTTTTCTCCATGTTCAAACGGCACAAGTGTGTCGTCCTTTGAGTGTACGACGACGTATTCGCGAGCCTTCCACATCAAGACCTCGGCATCGAGGTCGGCGATGAACAGACGACGAAGTTCGGGACGAGAGACCTTAAAAGGAGGAGCCACAAGGACAACCGCGCGCGGCGTCTCGGTCATCTCGACAGCCTCGAGGTACTGCAAAATGACGAGTCCGCCAAGGGAATGCCCAAGCAAGATATCGTCGTTTTTCAGGTAGCCAATCTGATCCTTCATCTCCTCGATAATCAAATTGAAGTCGATCTCTTCCGAGATCGCGAGCGAGAGTTTGGGAATCACCACCTGAAACCCAAGATCGCGAAGCTGATCGCCAAGCCAGGGATGGAAATTCATGGTCGGGTCCGCATTGAACCCGTGAACAAGAATGACGCGCATAATGTCGAAAGAATAGCGTGAACGTCCCGCCTTGTCGAGGGTGTCTGAGTGAGATAGACTCCTCTACACGGGCAAGTAGCCGAATTGGTATAGGCGCCAGTCTTAGGAACTGGTACCGCAAGGTGTGAGGGTTCGAGTCCCTCCTTGCCCACCACGTCGCTCGCGAGCGACGTGGCCCACCAAATTAACGTGCCATCCAGCTTAACATTCCACTATGCCACTTTTCATCATTGATCAAACCATTTCCCTTCCCCAACTAGGCGAACTTTCGAAGGAACGTTTCGGGGATCTTGTGAAAGCCGTCGTAGATGTTGAACGTGGCATCATAGCGGTCGGGTGTGAACTGCACGTGGATGCAGAAGAGATCCTTCTCCAAAATGGGTCACGCCAACCGGATCTCTGGGGAATCAACCTCTATCCTGAAGCATTTGGAGATACGCTGCGTTTTGTCGAGTTTGATTCGATGATCAATCTACGACCCGGACAAGGAAACCGATCGCGTGGCGTTGAGGATTCGATTGTGAGAGAAAGGATTCTCCAGATCGTCCAACAAAAAATTACACGAATCTGATATGACCGCACAACATGAAAATCTTGCTTCTGGTCGTTGGCAACAATTCACGCTTGCTGAACAACTTGGACATGTAGGTTCGGAAGTCAGCCGCACACGAAAAGCACAAGGAGATGAACAACGCTACTGGTCAGCAGCCACACGAGCGTTTGAACTTTTGGATCTCACAATCGAAGACCCACGATGGCAATCACGCCTACGCGAACTGCTGCGCGTTCGAGAAGTGCTCGCGGATGCCGTCCTTGGAGGTTCTGAGTATCAGAGTACCCTTGTAGATCTCGATAAATACTTTTTCAACTTTGCGCGAGCTTCTCAGGCGGGTCGATAAGACACCACGCAAACACAGGAGCTTACACCGCAATGCGTGAGAGTGCGAGTCTCTCCTCGCCCACCACGTCGTTCGCGAACGGCGTGGCCCACCAAAAATTCTATGTTAGAAAAACGACTCATCTCGTTGTTGCTTCCCGTCCGCATCGAGGGCGACGTCATCCATGTCTTTCTGCAAAAGCGTTCCGCGGACATGAAGGTCTTACCGAATCATTTTGGATTTTGGGGTGGTGGCGTTGAGGGCGGCGAGACGTCGGAGCAAGGTCTCGTGCGTGAGATTCGAGAAGAGCTTGGTGTTGAACTCGACATAACGAAGGTAGAAACGTTCAATCGTTACGAATTTTTGCGAAGCGTGAAAGACGTTTACACATTCACTCCGCCAGAAGGCTGGGAAGATGGCATCGTGATCGGCGAGGGTGAATATGGAAAATGGTTTCGCGTGAACGAAGCCCTAGAAAGGAGCGACATAATTTTTGAAGACAAAGTGATCTTGCAAGACTTGGAACGCGCGTTTTTAAAAAGAGCGGTAAGGTAATGCGCGGAAATTTTTCCACCACGAAGAGTATCTCGCGTTTAGAAACTTTTTCGAGAATATGGCTCGATAAACCTGATTCCCAACGACCAGGTTTTTTGATTTCTCCATTGACACAACGGAGACTTCCAGTTACATTCCATTCACGAAACATCCACCTAGGGAAACCCTGTCAAGAGATGTATCCCGACGTTTTCCACACGCTAAATAGGCGAAGGAATGTCCTTATAATCGTCAGAAAGGCTCATGCCTGGGGCGTATTCGAACGGGGTGCTCGCGATATGCTTAATGGTCTCGACGAGGACCGGATACTCGGCGTCCATGTAGTGGCCGTCTGTCGCGGTCTCAACCATACGTGCTCGAAGCAGGGCCGCAAGCTTTTCTCCATGTTCAAACGGCACAAGTGTGTCGTCCTTTGAGTGTACGACGACGTATTCGCGAGCCTTCCACATCAAGACCTCGGCATCGAGGTCGGCGATGAACAGACGACGAAGTTCGGGACGAGAGACCTTAAAAGGAGGAGCCACAAGGACAACCGCGCGCGGCGTCTCGGTCATCTCGACAGCCTCGAGGTACTGCAAAATGACGAGTCCGCCAAGGGAATGCCCAAGCAAGATATCGTCGTTTTTCAGGTAGCCAATCTGATCCTTCATCTCCTCGATAATCAAATTGAAGTCGATCTCTTCCGAGATCGCGAGCGAGAGTTTGGGAATCACCACCTGAAACCCAAGATCGCGAAGCTGATCGCCAAGCCAGGGATGGAAATTCATGGTCGGGTCCGCATTGAAACCGTGAACGAGAATGACGCGCATAATGTCGAAAGAATAGCGTGAAGGCGATGTCTTGTCGAGGTGGTCGACGTGAGATAGACTCTTCTTCATGGGCGAGTGGCGGAATTGGTATACGCACATGCCTTAGGAGCATGCACCGCAAGGTTTGAGAGTTCGAGTCTCTCCTCGCCCACCAAACAGAAAAAAGGGATGGATCTAGACCTCTAGCATTTTTTGCTTTAAAATAAATCTTGATTAATTTGTAACGTATCGAAAATAGCTTGCTATTTTCCGCAATCAATAATATGCCAGAACCAATCCCAAGTTTTACTCATGAGGATGCAGAAAAAAATAAACAAGATAAACGAGAAAAAATACTCAAGAACATATAAGAAATACTGAAGAAAGCGAGACAGGAAGGTTTAATAGGCAATGAGAATGTAAATCTGATTTCGACCGTACTTAGACTGAAAGGCGATGAAGCCTTATTTGCTAATCGTTTGATTTCACGAGGTTCGGATCCAGCTTCTTTAGAGTTAGCACTGAAGGGAACGATTAACAAGTCGACCAGGCGTGCTCACGACACAGGACCAGGTTCGCTTAAAGACGAAGAGCGTGAGGCGTGGCTTATTTTAGCTTCAGCTTCTAATGACGAACATTCCGCCGCTGATTTACCACCTACAGAAAAATTTAAACAATTCCACCGAGCTTTAATATGGCTGGAAACCGCAACGGATGATGAAAAGACAACAGCGGCAGAAAAAGAATTACAAAAAATTCTTAACATTCCATTTGAAGACGGAGAAGTTGGGGGTATAAAAATGAGAATATATACATCAGACCGCGGTTTTGCTTCTGCGTATTGGTCTGGAGAGGAATTTGCCGCCGTGAAGGAAGGGGCTTTGACGTTTGTCGGCTCAAAAGAGAAAACTTTAGAGGAGATTGGTGTTCGAGTTGATAAACAACTATCGCCAACATTCGGAATTATTTTTGAGAAATAATTTTCATCCTGTGTGAATCAATGTGGAAAAAGGTAACAAACAAAATGAACCAGCGCATAACCCGGAAGTAAACGGAGAGTTACAGGAAATGAGGGTCGCGACCGTTAAACGCGAACTTGTAGATTTTTCAAAAGCTCATCATCTGATGAGCCTAGATGATCGGATCAAGCGAGGTCTTGATCCGGTTGGAATTGTTGCAATTCAAGAAACGAATACGAAAGTAAAAACATTATCAGAAAAATTAGGTGCTTCCTATGATGAAGTCCTTAAGATGGTTTTGGAAATTCAACTTGGTGGGCCCTGGAAATATTCTTCTCGATTAAGAGAAGCCGTGGATTCAACAACAAGAATATGGATGATGTTGAATGCGGCAAATACGATAGGAAAAGAGCGGGAAATGGACATGACTGATGGTGAATTTTTAAAAGATCTCGACAGAATCAGCGGGCTATTAAGAGAAGCAAATAATGATCCAGATCAATTTTTTGAACAAACTCAAAAACATGTTTTAGAAGAGTCACAAAAAAAATTTAGAATGGAAGAAGGAGTGCCAATTTCAGAGATGGATAATGGTTTCATCGCCATGGCAACAAATGGTTTCGAGTCCGGTATTATTCAAGATGCGGACGGAATGTTATTTGTTGGAGCAGAAACAATCAATGATGAAGTTTTCTCTCGGTGGGGACTAAGGCCAAATCAACGAGATGATGGCCGTGGAAGGATTGTCACTTTTTTTGAAAACGAAAAAGGCGAAGCAATAATCAAAAAACTATATCCTGGGTTTGTCATTGTCTTATCAAGAAATTTTGAATTGGCAAAAGCAATTGTCAAAGCTTCAAGTAGTGTGGATCCTGAAATGTTGGGGCAGAAAATTTATCACCCAACAAGCATATCAAAAGGTCAATCTGGGCAAGAAACAAAACTCAAAGGCACACACAGAATCATCGAGGGGGATGTTCCAGAGGATTTATCAGAAAAGGAAAAGAGGAGAGAGAATTTTTACAATAAACTGGCTTTTCTAAAATCAAGAGTAATCTTCAGAGACCGTGCAAACATTTTAATTAGGAAAATGAGAGAAAAAAAACAAGGAAGAATAACAAATGACACCCTAGATGCAACGGCTTCTCAAACACAAGAAAAGATCGTTCAAAAAATGGATGAGTTAAAATACATGATCAGTTTGATGAATGAGGAGCTAGACAATCTTCCACCAAATATAAGGCGAGTTATTGATATGGCTGGCGGCGCAGGAGATTTGGGGCTTGCGGTCTCTATGGAATTATTGGCTCGTAATAAAAAATTAGACGAGACAAACATTGTTGATCCAGTTGAGGATCTCGCTATTTTTAATCGGCTCATTGTAGAGCAACTTCCTGACTCTGATCAATTTAAAAAAATAGTAAAATATAAAACACAAACTCTTCAAGAAGCCGAAATACCATCGGACGCTTTAGTTGTAGCCAAACACTCATGCGGCGATCTTACCGATACGATTATTGAACGCTGGGTGCAATCGGAAAGTCCTCTACTCATCATCATGACCTGCTGTCAGGATAAAGCTAAAGATCAACCTGCACGATATAACATCTCGCAAGATGACTGGAGAAAGTGGTGTAAAGATTCTTCTAAAACGAACAGTGAAGACGTAAAGAAAAGAGCGCAAGGTATGGAAGCGATGACAAAACTTGATGAAGCAAGAGTGAGTTATCTACGACGTTTTGGTTTCGACGCTCAACTTATACAAACAGACATGTTTCCAAAAGGCGATGTAATTATTGCAAGAAGATAAGAGAAGAAAACTCCGTAAAAATACACCCTCAGCCAATACGAGGGTCGGCTGGAATTCATTTTCCCACACCCATTTTTCTTCCTGCACCTCCCGAGCTTAATTAACTCTTTTTTAAACAAATCGATTAGATAACCTATGAAAATCCACTTCATCGGCCTCTCCTGCTTCCTGATCGAAAACCAAGCAGGCTTTCGTATTCTCGTTGATCCATTCAATGATGCACCCGAGTGGCAGCTCGGTCCGAACTTTCCCAAAACGTTTCTAGGAAAACTCTTCGGAACAAATGTCGTTTTAATGTCCGAGCCGGACGCGGATCATGCATTCGCACCTGGTGGTTGGTTGCAACACGCGCCCCCAACAGCGCCGAACAGCAACCCATTTCCCCACCTCGATCTGCGAGGCACGGTCATCTACGAATACAACGGCGACGTGAACATCGCTTGGCACTACACCGTCGACGGTTTGCGTCTTGCTCACTTCGCCGACAACGCGCACTTACTCACTGACGAACAACTTACGGAGATCGGTTCGCCCGACGTGATCTTTATTTCTCCACCAAAAACAGACGACCGACAGGCAAACGACATTGTGAGACAAAATATCGTCGCGCTCAAACCGAAACTCATTTTCTGGGCACACCATCTTGCGCCAAAAAATTTGCCAACAGATGAAAGCACGGAAGTTTTGAGAACGTTTTTCAAAACCTATTTTAAGACGAACGCCAGTGCTAACAAGAGATACGAGAACGAGAGCAGTTTCTTAGAGCTCTGCTACGTTCTCGAAAATGCGTTGATTTTAAACAAGGAATACTCGGGCATTGTGCTCAACAAACCGTCGTTGGAAGTCGATCGTGAGCGTATCGATCAAGCAATGGGAAATCCTAAAAGTTATTTGTTCTGTTCGATGCTGGCCCAGTCATCGAACGAATAATATGCCCGACGACGTTCTGCAATTCGGCACCGAACCATCACAACCATACACAACACGAGTTAGTGTGTATGTGGTTGCATTTGATGACCAGGGACGATTACTCGTCTTAAATGTCAGAAACAAATTTCATCTTCCAGGAGGTGGTATCGATGAGGGAGAGGACCCGCTGACGGCAGTGCAACGTGAGACATTCGAGGAGGCTGGGTGCACTCTGAAAGAACTGCGCGATCTTGGAAAGGCGAATCAATTTTTTGAAACATCGAGCATGGGACCGCTCAATAAAGTCGCAACGTTTTTTCAAGCGAGAACCGCTGAGATAGATTCAAAAAATAGCATTGAAGCTGATCACAAAATCATCTGGCTGACTCCCGAAGAATTTCTTGCTTCCTCCGCCAGTGACTTTCAAAAATGGGCGGTTGAAAAAGCCCTGCCGCCAGTGTAAAAATCTGATCTTCTTGGATCAGATTTTTTGATCGACACGTTGACACAACGACATCTTTCGACTACATTCCATCCACGAAACACCCATCTTTGGAGGTCCCCATGTCTCTCAGCCGTGATGAAGTTCGTCGGCTTATGGATGAGTTCGAACGCCGCTATTTCTCGGTAATGCCACATTCCGGGCTCTTGCGATCCTGCGGAGTACTCAAGGTTCATGAAGTGGATCGCCAGGCGTCCGAGGAGGAACGTAACGACTACTGCATCATGGTATTCTTGCATGATCCCCTTCCAGCCGAACCGATCCTCCCAGAAATCTACGAGGGTGTGCGCGTCTACACGCACGTCATTGGAAACAGGCGCATCATCTAACGTAAGTTCACTCGCACAAGTGAACTTTTTTCTTTTCATCCACACCTCTTACCTTGACATGGACAACATTTCATGATGTCATGAACGTACACGAGAAAAGAAATCCCACACGTTAAAGACGTGCGGGATTTCTTTTTTTCTCGCATGGGCGATCGCAGATTCATTCACCCTAATCGTACTCATCTATGCCTCGAATGCCTCGGCTCGCGGGTTTTCTCGTTGCCGGTCTCATGCTCGTGTCTGGATTTTCTGCTCGCGCGGCGCAGTCCGTTTCCGCCATCGCACAACCGTTTACGTACACGCACACAATCGTCACACAAACCACGCAACTCTCCGGTCTTTCACAAAAAGATTTTAGCGAACTCTTACAACAACTTACACAATATGCAACCGATCATCACACACAAACAACTTGGTTCACACACACAGCACCATCAAACACCAACGGACTTAATTACGTACGCATCGACCCTCTCAATTCCCAGCCGAGTACTCCAACAAATTCGTCAAGAGGAATCGTACCTGTCACTGCAGGAATTGATGGAAATGGAGCAGATCTTGGAGGACAGCTTCATGGAGGATCTGCTGGAGGAGCGATCGATGTAGTTGCGCCTGCCTCCTTCGCTAAAGCTACGGAGGGCGAGCTCGCGATAAGTCCAATTCCAATGCCCGCGATCCTGACTCCGGCGCTCGTCATGCCAGCAGTCGTGACACCTACTGCAAGTGGTGAGCCTGCTAAAAGCGGTGAGCCTGCAGAGCCCAGCTCAGCTGGTGTCGAACCCGTCGAACCCATCGCCACAGCGCCGAGCCCAACCACCCTTCGACTTTCTGAAATCTATCCAAACACCACTGGCGACGATCTCGCAGAAGAGTTTATTGAACTTCGAAATACAGGATCCGAACCGGTCTCGCTCAAAGGCTGGATCCTTGAGGATGCCTCGGGAAAACAGTTCATCTTTAAAGACAGTATCGCCGTCGCCCCAGGTCAGTACTACGTCGTCGACCGCGCGTTGAGCAAGATCTCGCTCAACAACGATGTCGAATCCGTTCTCCTCAAAAGCCCAGACGGAGGAGTGATCGATCAGACCGCGTACAGTAAAACTACGGAGGGATCGACGTTCTCGCTCGTGAACGATCAGTGGACTTGGACGACGGAGCGAACGCCTGGCGCGGCCAACGTGAAGTCCGCCGTCGCTGAAGCTATGGCGAACAAGCCTGCAACGGCAGTCATGGTCGCGACTCCAGCTCCTGTCGTTACCGCGACCGCAACGCCAACCCCATCTCCGGTCGCTGCATCGACGACCCCAGCGGTCACGACGCGAACGACAACGCCGGCTGTCGTTGCACCAGCTCCACAACCAATCGTCGCTGTACCCGCCGCAGGTGGTGAGCCTGTCGAACCCATCGAACCTCAACTTCCGATCGTAAAAACCCTGCGCATCTCTGAACTCTATCCAAATACATCCGGCGATGATCTCACCGACGAGTTCATTGAAATTGAAAACACCGGAACCACCGCCGCGCCACTCAAAGGCTGGTCGCTCACCGATGCCTCAGGGAAAACATTTACGTTTGCAGAGCAGGTCCTCTTGCAACCTGGCAAGTTCTTGTCGATCGCTCGACAAACGAGCAAGATCGCGCTCAACAACGACGCGGACGCACTCGTGCTTACCAGTCCTGATAACGAATCGATCAACCAAGTGTCTTACACAAAGACAACAGACGGATCATCGCTCGCACTGGTGAACGGAAGTTACGTTTGGTCACAACCAACGCCGGGAATTTCAAACACAACGCCTGCGGTCGTCGAGCCCGCATCCGCCGTCGTGCCGATTTCCGTACCGGTCATAACAGCCCCAGTGATTCACGCGGCTGTTGAGCCATCGACATCATCCAATACAAATTCCTCGAACGCCGCATCGTCAAATATCGACGCCGCTGATGGAACGTTCGTAAGCGTCGAAGGCACCGCGCTTGTTGCCCCTGGCGTGCTTGGAAAACAAATCTTCTACCTCTTCGTAAACGGAAAAGGCATCCAAATCTTCAAGAGCGACGCCGCCTTCCCCGCGATCCAAGCCGGACAAAGCGTGCGCGTAAACGGCGAACTCAGCACGGCTCGCGACGAACGCCGCATCAAAGTCTCCGCCCTCGGAAGCATTGAGCCACGTGAATCGGTCTCCGCGCTCGAACCAAAAACCGTGTCGATCGCAGACATCAACAGCTCTTTGCACGGGCAACTCATCTCGACGGAAGGACAAATTTTCACGCGATCGAAGGACTCGATCGTTCTGGAAGACCAAGGCGTTCAGCTCACCCTCGCAATCAGCGAGTACGCCAACATCGACACAACGCGCTTCGCAAAAGGTGATCGCATCAAGGTTCGTGGCGTTCTCGTCAGCCAAACAAATTCACTCAAACTCAAACCTCGATCACAAAACGATCTTGAACTCATCGCGCCACCAGTGACAACAACAAGCGCGACCACGATTGTTTCCGGAAAAGATGAGCGACAATCTGAACTTATGAAGGAAGCGGCATACATCAGTGTTGGAACCGCCCTCGTCTTGATTGCGTTGCTGGTAAAGAGATATCATCCAAAATTTAACCAAACGTATGCAAGCAAAAACAGTCTCGCTGTCACACCTCAAGACATGCGTTGAGCATAAAGCCTTCGCGTACGGAATCTCGCCGGTCGTGAGTACACTGCTCAGCGAGTACGTCGTCAATATTCTTAAACATGAACCGTATGTCGGCAGAAACAAAAGTTAACAACTGGTCCCGAGAACTGGTCTCGCGCGTGAACACGCTTTCAGAAACGTTCGGGCTCGACGATTTGCAAACATCGGATCTTCGCAACTTCGTCATCACGCTCGCTCGCGACCAATTCAAAACCGGAAGTAAATCCGGCGCAGGATGGGCGTTTAATCAGGTCAAAAAAGGCAAAACGAGTGACTCGCAAGCGCCAGCCGCCGCGTGATATACTTCCAATGCTATGTCTCAAGAAATACAAACATTAAACAAGACGGTTGGAAACTTAGCCATCCTAATCGAGGACTTAGCCTTGGCGACGCATAAAGGCTTTGAAGAGGTTGGCAAAGAAATGTGGAGCCTCAAACAAGAAGTAGGCGGGCTCAAGAAGGGAATCGTCGATCTTAACAAACGAGTCGATAAATTAGACTTAACAATGACAACAGGTTTCAAACAAGTCGACGTTCGATTTGAACAAGTTGACACGCGATTCAAACAAGTCGACGCTCGATTTGAACAGATCGACC
>CAYJWY010000015.1:0-4423 GCA_964374035.1 uncultured Gammaproteobacteria bacterium | reverse complement strand
AAGATTTGAACAAGTCGACCAAAGATTTGATGATGTTGACGAACGATTTGATAAAAATGATCGGTGGCTTGAAGAATTTGCGATCACAACGCAACAAAACTTTATCCAGCTGGACGAAAAAATGGATAAAGGCTTCGCGCGAGCAGATCGAAAAATTGAAACGCTTCGCTACGTCAATCGACTCGTCTAAGTCACTCACAATGCCATAAACAAAACACCTCAGAACGTATCTGAGGTGTTTTGGTGGAGCGGCAAACGAGGTTCGAACTCGCGACCTTCTCCTTGGCAAGGAGACGCTCTACCACTGAGCTATTACCGCATTTCGAGAAAAGTCTAACATTGATCGTAGACACTGACAAGATAATCAATCCGCTTGGCCGAAAGGATGGAATTTGCTATCTTTCGCTCGTGGGCGAGTGGTGTAATCGGTAGCCACGAGAGACTTAAAATTTCTTGGGGGAAACCCCGTGAGGGTTCGAGTCCCTCCTCGCCCACCATCCCACTTCGCCCTGTAGGGCTACGTTGGGGATTTTATCCCACATTGTCTTCGAAAGAGGGCGAAGTGGGACGACGTCCCCAACGAAGCTCGTTAGAGCGAAGTGGGATGTCCCCAACGCATCTCGTCAGAGCGAAGTGGGACGTAAAACAACCACGCCTCGGAGGCGTTTTTTTGTTGCTTATTGAGCCGCGTTCAATTCGTCCACGGCGGCGTCGAGATGATCCTGGAACTCGGCGGGCATCTCAGCGTCCGGCTGAATCGAAGGCGAAGCCTGCTGATCCACAATCGCAGGCTCTTCTTGCGCGGGAGTCGGTTGAGCTGTCGGTTGCGAAGCAGGCGCACAGCCAGCACCGGCAAGCGCGAGTAGGGACGCGAACAAAAGAATTTTTGTTTTCATACGGTTAGCGTTTCAAAAGAGTTCGAGCGTGCGCGACGTGTGCGCGCCAGTCGGATCGCATTGTTTCGATAATCGCGAGACGATCCTCCTTTGTGTCGGCCTGCAAAAAGGCGATCTTGTTTTCGACCACCTTGGTCACAAACTTCGCCGTCGACTGCGCATCCACACCTTCTTTCATCCAGGCCTCTGCGCGCTGTTCGAGATCGTAGAATCGAAACACGATCAGATGCATTGCGTGTTCGTACAGCTCGTCGAGACACTTCTCATCGGCCTTGCACGCGGCCTTTTGCGCGGCGACATCACCCTTCAATTCGAGCACACCCTTCGCGCACTCGACGCGTTTCTCAAGCGTTGTCCCCTTCCAACACGGCCAGTAGGATTTGTAATACGTGAGGCACTCCGCTTGCTCATCGCCTTGAAACGCGCGACAAGCCTCGGGATTGAACTCGAGTTCAAGCTCGCGCTTTACGCCCTCAGGCTTCAAGCTGAGTCGACACAACACACGCTCATACGTCGTCGCCTGATTACATTGCACGTGATCGCAACGGGACTGCGTCTGCGGTTTTTCCGAAACGACGCCGGGGCAATCATTCTTCAACTCGCACGTTCGCGACTGATTACCACTGCCATCGCACGGGCCGAACGATCCGCAACTCCACGTATCTTGCGTGCACGACGGCGTACAACTCTGCGACGTCGCGGGCGAAGGATCGCTTACACGAGGACAGTCGAACACAAGTGAACAACTGCGCGTTTGCGATCCCGCGGAGGTGCACACAGAAAACTCTCCACACGACCACTCATCCTTGGTACAGTCGGGTTGACACGCTTGTTCAACAATCGGGGAGGGTGTGTCAGCGATGGGACAGTCAAACGTCTTCGTACATTTGCGCGCCTGTGTCCCATTTGCAAAACACGAACCCCATCCAGAACACGACCATGTATCTTTTATGCACGACGGCGTACAGCTCTGAGACGACGAGGGCTCTGGATCAACAACGAACGGACAATCGGTCGTCAGTGTGCATGTACGCGTCTGCACCCCATCGATCGAACAAGACGAAAACGAACCACACGTATACACATCCTGCGAACACGACGAGCCACCACCGCCTCCTCCGCCACCTCCTCCACTTCCTGCGGCAAAGACGATCAATGGAACGGCGACGAGAGCCAGGGCGATTGACCATTTCATATACGGATATCGTAGCACGATGATTGACAGAACCCTAGATTCTGTTAAGCTTTCCGTTCGAAACGATAAAAGGATCAGCAATGAGCGCACGTCAAATCAAGTGGAGTGAAGCGTGTCCCGAAGGCGACGACGTTGATCGGTTCCATGCCCAAGAGCTGATTGCGGAAGGTTATCGCGAAGACAGCGACCGCACACTCAAAGAAGCGCGTCGAGCTTGGAAAGCCTATCGACGGCGATGGGAAACCTTGGAAGATCTACGCCGCAACAACGACGATCTGGCGGCGCTCTGGTTGCCCTACATCTACTCGCGCGAGGTGCATCGCCCCACGATGAACGAGCTCGTACAGATCATCGGCGATCTCGAACCCAAGCGTATCCTCGACATCGGTTGCGGCGTTGGCCTCGATGCCTGCTTCCTTGCAACGCGCTTTCCCGAAGTTACCGTGCGCGGAACCGACGTGTCACAAGGTATGCTCGCAAGAGCAAACGCGCGCGCAATGCGACTCGAACTCACAAACCGCGTCAGGTTCACAGAATCCTCGCACGCAGAACTTCCACAGCGACTCGCCGGCGCAACCTTCGACTTCATCTACGCGCACGGCTCGATTGTGTACCAAAACGTATACGAACTCTACGCTCACATCTGCGGCGTCGCCTCGGTGATGGAACTCGGTGCAACGTTCTTCTGCGAGATGCCGATATGGGTTCACCCAAGCTGGTTCATCTACGAAGTCGAGGGCGTCGGCGTCGGACTCAAACATTGGAATGACCAGTGCGCGATATCCATTCTTGAACACGACGGAAATTCCGTGTGCTGGTGCACAGGATTCAAAAAAACCCACTCACAGCCATAACTCTGGCTGTTTTTTTATTTTTCTGACGCAAAAAATACGAAGTCTGCAAAACATGCTAAGCCTGGCTTACACATGTGTAGGCCAGGCTTAGCATGCCCCTCCGAAGGTCTGCCCGCCTCTCAGTGGCAGGTAGACAAAAAAACCGGCCTTCAGGGTGAATGACCGGCGAGGGGTCGAACAGATCAGAGCTGTGGGCGGGTCTCCTTGGGCTTACTGGAACCACTGCGGCGCTGACGACGCCTGGCTTCTTCGAGCGCGGCCGCAGCTTCCTCGATGCGCGCCTCGATCACGACGCGACCCTGCACGTCGCTTGCAGAAAGCAGACCCTCGATGTGACGCAGAACCCGCAGACGCAACTCACAGCCTTCGATGCGATCCTTGAGACGATCGAAACCGCGAATCGTGTGTTCGACCTGCTTGAGAGCATCGACCGCCTGCAGAAGACTCGCACTCAGCTGTCGACATTCTGTGCTCAGATCGGTGTTCTCCTGCATGTAGCGCCCAAGCTTTTCGACCGAATCCATCCTGATCCTGTTGACCTCAGCATTCTCGTGCATCAAGTGCACAATGGCCGTCGATGGATTGACCGGGGAACGTTGTATTTCACGCGTCCTCGCGAGCTGGAGCAGTTCGATCGCCGCTTTTGCGACGAAAACGAGTCGTGTGTCGACGCCTGACAATTTGTCGTGATAGTAAACTTCCAATAGAACGTTCGAATCCAGAATGGCATGGAATCGGACACTCCAGTTGGACAGATTCGATGAGTGCTCAGATGTCCAAATGCAGTGCCGGATGATGCCGGTTTTCCCGCTGAACCATCCACCAAGCGGAACCTCGATGATGAGGTCTATCTTTGGTGGACGCACGCAAGAGAACGCCGTAGTGGTGCTCGACACGATCTGGCTATGCGTGCATTCGTCATTGAGCCAGAACCGGGCTCTGTAACCACGAACGTTGCGGGCGAAGTAGGACTTGATCCACGATCCAGGATTGAAGGAGAGCATGATGCACGAGATCACGAAACACATGGCGATGAAAAACACGACTTGCCACATCGGAGAATACCGCGAGAGCATCGTGGCTGGATTTGACAGCAAGGTGAGAGCAGGCATTGACACGCTGAACGTGACGATCATCGTGAGGATGAATCCGCCGATCAACTTCACTCCTCCCCAGGGGATGGAGCGATGCTCCATGATCTCGCGACACTGTTGTGACGTGAACTCTTTCATCACACATTCCTTTCCGGCCCGCCATGGAAGGCGAACGGGCAGTAGACGGTCCCCAACGTAGCCCACGTCGCTCGACAGAGTCGAGCTATGTTAGGGCGACGTGTGACGGCCTGCACGGACTTGGGGGGGATTCCCCAGTGTCACGACATTGCGCCGTAACCGCGAAAATATAGAGGATTTTTGATAAAAAGTCAACCCTGGCGCATACTACTGGCAATAGAATCTATACGAGTTTCCATTCGTCAT
>CAYJWY010000014.1:0-23334 GCA_964374035.1 uncultured Gammaproteobacteria bacterium | reverse complement strand
CACAGACCATTATCATCCAGGTCGTTACTTGTGTCATCCTGATCCCGCCCAGGCGGGGGAAGGATCTCTAAACACGGAACAAAAGATCCTTCGTCGAGGCTCCTCAGGATGACACAGACCATTATCATCCAGGTCGTTACTTGTGTCATCCTGATCCCGCCCAGGCGGGGGAAGGATCTCTAAACACGGAACAAAAGATCCTTCGTCGAGGCTCCTCAGGATGACACAGACCATTATCATCCAGGTCGTTACTTGTGTCATCCTGAGCGTAGCGAAGGATCTTTTATCCAGAGTTCTTTCGCGTTGCTTAGAATGACACAAGGATAATAAGAGATCCTTCCCCCGCCTGGGCGGGGTCAGGATGACACGTGGATTTTAACACAATCCATTGACTTTTCGCTCAAATCTTGTACACTACGGCTCGCCGTTATCGGATGAAACAGTGATGTGAAGTTAGGAGGGGTATGCATCACAAGGTGGGCAGGATGGTCATTGGACGCTACGAAACGCATCTCTGGCGAACGTCCGCGATCATTGCGGTCGTTATCGCGCTAGCCGTCTGGGCGCTCAACGCATTCCTCGTCGACCCGAAGTCCCCGGAAACCCTCCCCCTTCCGATGCCGTTCGAGGCTCTGAGGAGCCCTCACTTCGAGTGGCGACCTCAGTGGAGCCAGGCTCTCGAAGAGGGGGAGCAGGAGGGGGTTCGTCATTCCGACGTACCCTCTTCACAAGACCTGCTCGTCTACACGGTTCAACCCGGCGACACGCTCGTGACCATCGCGAAGCATCATCGCGTTTCGTGGCAGATCCTTTGGACCATCAACCGCGAAATGCTCATCATGAACGTCGATGAGTACTGCGGGGGACTCGGTGTGAGTTACACCCACCGCGAGGATCGACAAGGCGCATTCTGCAACCATCTGCGATTCGGTCCCGACGGCACGCCACGCGTGTTCGTCAATACCGTGAAGCCCGGAGACTTGATCGTGATCCCCAACTTGTAGGAGCCTCGACGAAACGCTCAACCTGAATCTCTTCCTCACTCACTGCGCTGTTCCATCCCTCGTGGTGAAACGGTCTCGCCCGCCATAGCCTCCCAGGCGACGGCGGGTTTTTTGTTTGTTGAATTGATAAGAAGGCAATGGTAGAATCTAAACATACACATCAACATACTTATGCTTACCAAACGCGTGAACATTTTGTTTGATCAAAAAATTTGGACGCGCCTTCAGAAACGGGCGAAGCGCTTGAAGCGTTCGACTTCCGATTTGGTTCGCGAGGCCGTTGAACAGCTTCCTAACGACGAAGTACTGAAAAAGAGAAAAGAGGCTTATGAGTGGATTTTGAAAAATCGTCCCAAGCCTGTGAAAGGTCGGATTGATTACAAGGCCATGATCAATTATCGTCGGAAGATATGAAGAGGTGCGTCATCGATGCATCTTTTTGTTTGGCTTTTTTAATGCCCGATGAATACGGTCTTGAAGTCAATGTTTCTTTTGCTTCGTTTATTCAGGGGCAACTGTTTTATCTGGCCCCCACGCTTCTTCCTTACGAGATCGCTAATGCAATTCTCTGTGCCGTTGATCGAAAACGTATCACAACAGAGGAGGCCTTTGGTGTACTGCAAAAATTTCAACAACTGGACATCGCCTTATTTTCAATCAACCAACAGCATGTCTTGGAACTTGCTCATAGAGAAAAGTTGAACATCTACGACGCTTCCTATCTCTCACTGTCGATCCAAGAACATGCGTCACTCCTTACACTCGACAAACGCTTGAAACGAGCTAGTGCCTAATTGTTTTCAAACATTGCAAACCCCGTCTCGATACGCTATCGTTGAGCTCGAACAAACATGTATGCGCTACTCAACCCTTTTCGGAAAAACGAACAAAATGGTTCCTCAGGATGCGGAGTCCATGAATGCTCGCTTGTTGACGCAGGCCGGATTTGTGAACCAACTGATGGCCGGAGTCTACACGTACTTGCCGCTTGGTTTGCGCGTGCTAAACAAGATTCAGAACATCGTGCGCAGTGAGATGAATGCGCTTGGTGCAAGCGAAATTTACATGCCCGCACTGCATCCAAAAGATCTCTACGACACGACCGAGCGTTGGGACAAGATTGATGTTTTGTTCAAGCTCGTTGGCCACGGCGAGAAGCAATACGCGCTGGGATCAACACATGAAGAAGTCGTCACGCCGCTCGTGAAGCAGTATGTGAAATCGTACAAAGATCTTCCACTTGCGGTTTACCAAGTCCAAGACAAATTCCGCAACGAGGCGCGCGCGAAGTCTGGACTCTTGCGCGGTCGAGAGTTTTCTATGAAGGACTTGTATAGTTTTCACACGAGCGAGGAGGATTTCTGGAGTTTCTATGAGCGATCAAAAGGATCGTACTTGAATGTGTTTCGACGCTGTGGTCTCGACGCGATGGTCGTTGATGCAAGCGGCGGCGTGTTCTCGAAGTATAGTCACGAGTTCCAGGTTGCAACAGAACACGGCGAGGATCTCGTCTATCACTGTGACTGCGGCTTCGCGCAGAACCGCGAGATCGCCGAGGTGAAAGCGGGCGATGCCTGCCCAACGTGCGGCAAGGGAGTGATTAAAGAAACAAAAACCATCGAAGTCGGAAATATTTTTCCGCTGAAGACACGCTTCACGGACGCCTTCGATTTCAAGGTCGCCGGTCCCGATAACACACCTCTCGACGTCTTTATGGGTTGCTACGGCATTGGTCCGTCGCGTGTCATGGGTTCGATCGTCGAGGTCCATCACGATGACAAGGGCATGATGTGGCCAAAGTCCGTCGCGCCGTTTCAGGTGCATCTCGCAACGATTGGAAGTAATGATGCAACGATGAATGAGCAAATCGAATCGACTGCGCAGTCTCTGGTCGAGGATCTCAACAGCGCCGGCGTCGAAGTTCTCTGGGACGATCGTGACGTGCGCGCGGGCGAGAAGTTTGCAGACGCGGATTTGATCGGCATTCCACTGCGCCTCGTTGTCAGTGAGAAGACTCTAGGCGAGAACGCGGTTGAATGGAAAGAGCGACATGAGACGCAGAGTCGCATGGTTGCGCAGGGCGATGTGGTCGAGCACGTTTCGATGTGGATCCATGCGCCTGCGCATCTCACACAACATTGAGACTGTAGGAAAAAAACAGTCGCCTCCTGCGACTGTTTTCGATTGCAACAAAAACGACCAAGGCTTGCTTGGTCGAAGTGTGTGTTATCCGTCGGGATCGAAGGGTTCGATGTCGGATTCACTCAGATCCTCCTGCGGCAGATAGGCATTCGGATATTTTTTTTGATCTACGGCAATCAGTTTCAAGAGCGCGTTGCGGTCGATGAGAGCAACAGGGCTGTTGAATCCAGGTTCGATGCGAAATGTTTGCGCCAGAGCGTAGACACGAGATTCTGGCCGATCGATTTCAACGATGCGTTTGGCTTTGAGAATTGAGATCGCCTCATCTCGTTTCCCTCTGTACGTGTAGACTTCTTCGTCGGCAGTGAGGATCACCGTTTGTTCGAAATCATGAAATCGAATTTCTCTACGATACAGATGCGCCCACCGACGCAGATACGTGAACGATCTCAAGATGAATTCTGCGAAGTCCTGCTCGGCTTTTCTGTCCAAGATGCCTCCTTCAGTTATGCGCGAAAAGGTTTCACAACAAGAGAACACGAAATTTGTTTGATTGTCAATATAGGGTTTCGGTATTCAACCTGAACATAATCGTATGTTTGAGCCTGTCTGCATGTCTGCGCGTAACCAGATTACCTGCGTGTAACCCGGTTATGCGTAACTCTATAATCATGTTACGAGGATTGACGTTGAGACGTCTTTGCGCTAAGGTCGCGGTGTTCCTTCCCACCTCACATGGAGTGTTCAATGAAGACATTTGTTCTCGCCGCCATTGTGATGATGCTCATGACAGCCAGTTGTTTTCATGGCATGCTTGCGATGAACGCAACGGTCATGAACGCGATCATCGTGCCGTTCACTGTTTCGGTGGCAATCCTCGTGCTCGCCTACTGCGTAAAGATGCTGTACGTCTACAACGAGAAGATCATGCACGTCTTTACGACCAGCGGCGTTGCTGTGATGGCGTGCACCGCTGTTGTGTTGTCAACACCCTCCTCATACACCCAGAATCAATTCAGGAGCGAAATTCTGGCAACGCTTGTTGCTTTGATGTGCCTGGTGAACATCTACGCGATCTCGTGGATACCTCTGTTTAAAGATGAGGGTTCTTCACAGGTGCGCCGACTTGGTCTTTACCTCATTGAAGCAACAGTGATCTACGCCACACTCATGGTTGGTCAAACCTCTCGAATCGGTAGTGTTACAATCACCATGATCGGTATCACAGCGTTTCTTGGGTTGTTGCGACTTCATCAATCATCCAGACCCGCCTCCAAGCCCAGTCCAATGCCCAGCCTTCCTAATGGTTCGCAATGAAACGTTTCATCTTGTTGACCATCATCGTGATTCTCGACTGACGATTCAGCCACGCTGGGTCGTTATTTTTGTTTTCAGCAAGAAGCTGGCTTGGTATACTCGAACAACGTCTATGAACATGATCATCATCAACGGCCCTTGCGGAGTTGGGAAAACCACGCTCGCCGCCGGCTTGCACGAAACCATGCCTCTTTCCTTTTTATTTGATATTGATGCGCAAATGCGATTCATCAGTCATTACCGTGAATACCAAGAAGAGCGACGGGAAATCACCCTTGCGCTCTCCCAAGCGATCATCGACACCATTCTTCGCCTCGGCCGCGATATCATCATCGACAAGATGATTTTTGATCCAGGTGTCATCGATTCCTATTATGCGTTGGCCAAGAAGTACGGCGCCGACGTTCACGAGATTATTTTGTGGGCTCCAAAAGAAGTCGTCATGAAGCGTGCCGATGATCGGGGATGGAGAAAAGATGGTTTGCTCACCCCAGAAAAATGCGAGATGTTCTGGAACAACATTGACGAGCTGAAGCATCAGCGTACGAAGGCTGTGATCATAGACACGCAACAACAATCTGAAGAAGAGACATTGAAGCGCGTTTTGGAGTTGATTAAATCGAAAGTTTAATTACACCCTTAATTATGGAATCCTACAAAAAATTTAAAACCAAACTTTTAAAAAGATCCGGAGCTCAAAAAAGCTTACGATAATCTTGAGGCGGAGTATGCCGCAATTACAAAAAGAATTGAACGCAAAATCAAAAACGACTGACACAGAGTCAGTCGTTTTTTTCTACACGCTTCGTTTTCCCTTCAGCGTATCCTTCAACGCCTTTCCCGCTTTAAACTTCGGCACGACAACGGACGGGATTTCTATCGGTTGCGATGGATTTTGTGGGTTCACGCCCATGCGGCCCTTGCGGGTGCGGGCACTGAAAGTTCCAAAACCCGCTATGGTCACTTCCTGGCCTTGGACGAGTGCCTTTGTGACGATGTCTTCAAAGGTGGCGACAAAATCTTCGGCTAGTTTTTTTGAGACGTTGAGCTTGTCAGCGAGTTGAGATGCGAGGTCGGCCTTGTTCATACGGGTGTGGATAATGTGCGCTCATGTTAGCACAATTATCTTGCGTATTCAATCACACGGGTCTCGCGAATCACGGTCACGCGGATTTCACCTGGATAGTTCAACTCGGCTTCGATTTTGGTGGCAATGTCCTTGGCAAGTGAGTAGGCCGTGAGGTCATTGATTTCTTCTGGATGAACGAACACGCGAATCTCTCGACCCGCTTGAATCGCATAGACCTTCTCAACACCGCCAAACGCAGACGCCGTCTTCTCGAGTTCTTCCATGCGTTGTACGAATTGCTCCAGCGACTGTTTGCGTGCTCCCGGTCGAGCTCCGCTGATCGCGTCAGCCGCCTTCACGATCGCTCCTTCAATGGTGCGAGGGCGATCTTCGTGGTGGGCGATTGACTGGTAGCAGATTTCTTCGGGGAAGCCAAATTTTTTCATGATGTTGTAACCGATTTCTGGATGCGCGCCCTGCATGTCGTGGTCGACCGCTTTGCCGATGTCGTGGAAGAGCCCACCTTTTTTGCAGATGAACACGTCGGCTTTCAATTCTTCCGCGATCATGCCCGCGATGGTTCCTACTTCAATCGAGTGTTGTAGCGCATTTTGTCCGTAGCTCGTGCGATATTTCATGCGTCCAAGAATCGACGTGAGCTTTGGATCGATGGACGAGACCGGCACGCCGAGTTGATACAGCGCGTCCTCACCAGCCTTGCGTAAATCTTGCGCGAGCAGTTTCTTCGAGTTCGCGATGGCTTCCTCGATGCGGGCCGGGTGAATGCGGCCGTCCTTGATGAGCGCGTCCAGAGCCATCTTGGCAACTTGGCGGCGGATGGGGGAGAAGCCGCTAATGGTGATGGTGTTTGGTGTATCGTCGACAATAATTTCCGTTCCTGTCTGCATCTCGATCGCCTTGATGTTGCGACCTTCTTTTCCGATAATACGTCCTTTCATTTCATCGTTTGGTAGCTCAACCGCGGTTGTGGTCGAGTCCGTAGAAACGGACGAGGCGAAACGGGTGAGAGCCAGTGAAAGGATTTTGCGAGACTTCAGTTCTAGTTCCTCTTCCGTCTCTTGTTCAAGTTTGCGCATGCGGCTGATGAGCACTTCCTCAGCATCAACTTCCACCTGTTTCATGAGTCGCTCCTCAGCTTGCGCGTGGGTGAGCCCCGCAACCTCTTGGAGTTTCGCCACTTGTTCGTCTTTGATCTTAAGCACCTTTTCTTTCACGTCACGAATTTCTTGCGCCTTTTCCTCGAGTTGTGTTTTTTTGTCTTCGATCTCGAGCAGTTTCTCATCAAACAAGCTCTCGCGTTTTTCCAGACGTCGTTGCTGATCCTGAATGTCGCGTCGAAGACCTTGTTCGGTCTGCTTTGCTTCCTCAACGACTTTCATCGCTTTCTCCTTCGCGTCGAGTAGCATTTCCTGTTGTTTGTTTTTTGTTTCTTGGAGCAGTTCGTGTTGTTTATTCTTTGCCTCGGAAAGTATTTTTTCCGCCTTGAGCTCGGCCTCGTCGCCCGACACCTTCGCCTGCATTTTGCGGGCAACATAGCCGACCGCGGCGCCGCAAAGCAACGCAATCAGTGCGGTAATAACCGTTGATATGGTGAACATAAAACTTCTTATCTCTCGACAAGAAGTTGAACAAACGATGCATGATCGTTTTTTTGTGGCCCTTGTTTCAGTGGGGAAACGGATTGAATCATAGGGAAATCACGGCCCCCTCCTTCGCGTGCCGTCGCCATGGCGCTTTGGCGCGTCGGTGACTAAAAGCTTCGGAGGGGTTGCACAAGTTCAACTTCTTGTCGAGAGTCTAATCATCATGAATTACGCTTCGGAGATTAGCAGTTTGTCAGCACACTGTCAAAGCCGTTGAAGCAAGGTTTCGACGGCAATGAGAGCGCTCTGAACGCCCATGTCGTGCAATGTTTCAAGGGTTTTCGCCTCGTCTATCGAGAAGGGGCCGATCTTCTCGCGGCGCAATTCGCCGACATATCCACCAACACCAAGGCTCTCACCCAAGTCGCGGGCGATCGCACGAATGTAGGTTCCGGTCGAACAGTAAATGTGGACGGTCACCTTGTTGTCATCTTGAGCAAAGCGAAGGATCTCAATCGAATAGATTGTCACGGTTCGCGCCTTCGCCGCCAACGGCTTTCCCTCACGCGCCGCCTCATACATTTTTTTTCCACCTATCTTGATTGCGGAATAGGCTGGGGGAATCTGTTCGATGGTGCCCAGGAATTTGTTGAGTTCGCGTTCGATCGCGACCCCCTCTAACTCCCCCTTTGCAAGGGGGAGAGCCGGAGTGAGGGTTCCTGTTCGGTCGTCCGTGTCCGACCTCGCCCCAAGCACAAACTCCGCCTCGTACACTTTATCCAGCCCGACCAGCTTGTCCATCTCCCTTGTGGCGGCTCGTCCAACGCCAACGATCAAGAGTCCGGTTGCAAACGGATCCAGGGTTCCCGCGTGTCCAACACGTTTTTCTCCAGTAAGTCGTCGCACGCGATTGACAACGTCGTGGGAGGTGAGACCTTCGGGTTTATCGATCAGTAAGAATCCTTCCATAGAACTTAGTATTGAGACCACTGAAAAATGGTGAGACGAAAGATCGCCGTTTTTCAGAAGTCTCTATTATCTGTCATCTTGAACGTAGTGAAGGATCTCCTCATTGTGTAGAACGCCTCAATTCAAGAGATTCTTCGCTTTGCTCAGAATGACACTTTAACGTTGAATTCAAGCACAATAGATTGACGTCATTTTGAAATTCAGCTAAAGTTTGACCAGTTTTATGAATATTACCGAATTAGCGCGTCGACTGAAAGCACCTCCGGAAGAGCTTCGCAAGAAATTGCCGGAGCTCGGTTTTAGTTTCGGTGCGCGCGCGATTAAGATCGACACACGACAAGCCCAGAAGATCATCGAGGCTTGGAGCGAGATGAAGCGCAAGGAGCGCCTCGCTGAAAAAGTCGAGATGCAGAAGTCTTCCGCGGAGCGACGCCGTGACATGCCGCTTGATCAGATGAAGAAGGTGAAGATCCCGGCCGTGATCACGGTTCGCGAGTTCGCATCACTTCTCGATCTCCCTGTTCCTCGCGTCATGCAAGAGTTGATGCGAAACGGTATTCTGACATCCATCAATCAACAGATCGATTTTGATACCGCGTCCATCATCGGTGGTGACCTTGGTTTTCTCGCAGAGAAGATTGAAGGCGGTGCCGCAGAAGATATGGATGGTCTCGACCGCATTCGCGAAAGCGTTTCGAGTGAGACAGCAGAGAATCTCGTTGTTCGTGCGCCGGTTATTGTTGTCATGGGTCACGTCGATCACGGAAAGACGCGTTTGCTCGACGCGATTCGCAGTACCAACGTTATGGAAACAGAATCCGGCGGCATCACTCAGCACATCGGTGCCTACCAAGTTGTGCGCGGCGAACAGAAACTTACGTTTATTGATACGCCAGGTCACGAAGCCTTTACGGTGATGCGTTCTCGCGGAGCCAAGGTTGCCGACATCGCGATTCTTGTGGTGGCGGCCGACGACGGCATTCAACCTCAGACAAAAGAAGCGATCGACATTATTAAGTCCGCAAAACTTCCATTCCTTGTTGCACTCAACAAGATCGATCGTGAGCAAGCAAACATCGACCGCGTGAAAGGCGAACTCTCCGAGCTTGGCCTTGTCCCGGAAGATTGGGGTGGCACAACGATTGTCGTGCCGATCTCCGCAAAAGAGGGAACCGGCATCGAGACATTGCTCGACATGTTGATTCTCGTGCGCGACATGGAAAAGGAACGCATTGTTGCCAATCCCGCACGCAAAGCCATTGGCACGATCATTGAATCAAATGTAAATTCGGGTTCAGGTCCGGTCGCCACCGTGCTCGTTCAAAGCGGTACGCTTCGTGTGGGCGATGATCTTGGAGTGCGCGGCACGCAGTACGGTCGCGTGCGTCGCATGGAAAATTGGAAAGGAGAGCAAATGATGGAGGCACCTCCATCGACACCGGTGAAGATTCTTGGTTGGAAGGTCGCGCCATCCGTTGGCGATATTATGGAAGTGCCGCAGAACATCAAGGATTTGAAGAAGATGAAGTCAACGGATTCCTCGAACCGCGCAACAGACGAGGTTGCATCCATCAAGCATGTGCAACCATCGCCTGATTCCGGCGATGCGGATATGTCGGCTCCAAAGGCGATGTTGAATCTCATCATCCGCTCCGACGTGCTCGGTTCGCTCGAGGCGATTCTCGGTATGCTCGACAAAGTGCATCACGAGCAAGTCGGCGTGAAGGTGATTCAAAAAGGACTCGGGAACATCACGGACGCAGACATCATGAGTGCGGAAGCGGGCAAGGCGATCGTGATTGGATTCAACGTGAAGCCAACGTCGACCGCGATGCAACTTTCACGCGATAAGGAAGTCGAGATTCGTGAGTACAAAATTATTTACAAACTGTTCGAAGCCGTGCTCGAGGACCTAAAGGCGATGGCGCCGGCAGAGATCGTGATCACCGAGCTTGGAACCTTCGAAGTGCTCAAGAACTTTAAAAAGCTCGACAACGGTTGGATCATTGGCGGACGCGTGAGAAACGGGAAGCTCATTCCCAAAGCCTTACTGCGTCTCTCGCGAGCCGGCGAGTACATCGGCGAGGGTTCGATTCTAAGTTTACAGCTCGGCCGCTCCGAACTGAAAGACGCACGCGAGGGCCAGGAGATCGGTATGAGCTTCAAAGGAAAGGTGAAACCAGAAGAAGGCGACATCATCGAAGCCTACAGCGAACAAAAGATTCAAAAAGAGTTCAAGATCGAAGGAATTAATTTACGCTAGTCATTCATCACTCAGTCACTTTATCACTCGTTTATGTCTAAATTGAACCTTACATCCGAAAATTTCGACGAATCTGTTTTGCAAGCCGACAAGCCTGTGCTTGTAGATTTTTGGGCGCCGTGGTGCGGTCCGTGCAAGGTTATGTCGCCGCTTGTTGAACAGCTTGCGAGCGAAGTCGACACCGTCACGGTTGGAAAACTGAATGTAGATGAAGCCAGTGATGTTGCAATGCGTTACAACATTTTGTCTATCCCAACATTTATTGTTTTTAAAGGTGGCCAGGTTGCAGACCAGTTTTCTGGACTCATGAGTTTGGAGCAATTGCGTGCGCGGATTTCTGCGCATATCCAATAGGTCACATAGGACTGATAAGACCTAGAGGACTTATTGTATGAATGAAACCCAACAGCTCATCATCATCGGCTCGGGTCCCGCGGGTTACACGGCGGCGATTTATGCGGCCCGCGCGGAGTTGAAGCCGCTGTTGTTTGAAGGACTCAAGCTTGGCGGTCAACCGGGTGGACAGCTCATGCTCACCACCGAGGTTGAAAATTACCCGGGTTTTCCCGAAGGCCTCATGGGTCCCGAGATGATGGAGAAGTTTAAGAAACAAGCAGAACGATTTGGAACCCGTATCATTTCCGATGACGTCATTTCCGTTGACTTCTCTGTGCGCCCTTTCAAAATACATACGTCCAACCAGACCTATACATCCCAAGCGGTTATCATCGCAACGGGCGCGCAAGCCATTTGGCTCGGCGTTCCCGGCGAACAGATGTATCAAGGCCGCGGCGTGAGCGCTTGTGCAACTTGTGATGGATTCTTCTTCAAGGAGAAGCACGTTGTTGTCGTTGGCGGCGGTGACTCGGCGATGGAGGAAGCGACGTTTCTCACGAAGTTTGCGAGCAAGGTCACGGTGGTTCATCGACGGGGAGAACTCCGCGCGTCAAAGATCATGCAGAAACGCGCGATGAACAATCCAAAGATTGCGTTCATCTGGAACACGGAAGTCCGAGAGGTTCTCGGTGACGAGAAAAAGGTCACTGGTGTAAAACTGTTTAACAATCAAACCAACGAGGGAAGCGAGCTCGCGACCGATGCCGTCTTCGCCGCGATCGGTCACAAACCGAACACGTCGATTTTCGACGGCCAGCTTGCGCTTGATGAAAAGAAGTACATTGTCGTTCAACATGGCTCAACACGAACGAGTGTCGAGGGTGTTTTCGCAGGCGGCGACGTCATCGACCACAGCTACCGCCAAGCGATCACGGCCGCGGGAACGGGATGTATGGCCGCGCTCGACGCAGAGCGATGGTTGTCATCTCAGGAATAATAAGCGTAAGATAACGGGGTTAATCACCCTGTTTTTCTTTATGTCCAATCCTTTCGAAAACGCGCTTTGTCAACTTCGCCGAGCCAATGCGGTTCAGCCGTTCAACGCGGAATTGCTTGAGTATTTGCGTACACCGATGCGAGAAATTCGTGCGCAGGTTCCGCTTCGTCGCGACGACGGATCGCTCACGATGGTCGAGATCTATCGGGTGCAACACAACAACTGGCGCGGCCCGTTCAAGGGCGGGATTCGATGGCATCAAGATACGGACATCAACGAAGTGAAAGCGCTCGCACTTTGGATGACGCTCAAGTGCGCGGTTGCAAACATTCCCATGGGCGGCGGCAAGGGCGGCGCGACGATCAATCCCAAAGAATTGTCCGAGGGTGAGAAGGAGCGACTCGCGCGTGGATGGATGAGGGTGATGGCCGACGTCGTTGGTCCGCACAAGGATGTTCCGGCGCCAGACGTAAACACCACGCCGCAGATCATGGCGTGGATGGCCGATGAGTTTGGCAAGATCACAGGTGACACGAGCGGCGCGGTGATTACGGGCAAGCCGTTAGGAGGTGGGGGGTCGGAAGGTCGCGGTGTGGCAACAGCGCTTGGTGGATTTTATGTCTTTGAAGCGCTGAAGACGCGGTTGAATTTGCCGGAGTCTTGTCGTGTGGTCATTCAGGGATTTGGAAACGCGGGCGAGCACGCGGCCGAGTTTTTCTCGAAGGCTGGTCACAAGATTATCGCGGTGTCAGATTCAAAAGGGGCGAGTTGGTCGGAAACCGGACTGGATATCGCCGCAGTTGCCGCGCACAAAGAAGCTACTGGTTCTGTCATGGGCTTCGCCGGCTCACAATCCGTTCCATCGATCCTAGAGGTCCCATGCGACCTCTTGATCCCCGCGGCATTAGAAAACGTGATCACGCAGGAAAACGCATCACGCATCAACGCGCGCGTTGTCCTTGAACTCGCAAACGGCCCAACCACGCCAGAAGCCGACGACGTTTTGTTTGCAAAACACATTCCCGTTATCCCAGACATCCTGGCGAACTCCGGCGGTGTCATGGTTTCCACCTACGAATGGCAACAGAATTTGAACGGCGAGCATTGGACCGAGCAACAAGTTTTCGAAAAACTTAGGACGAGCATTCAGCGCGAGGCAATCGCAATCTACGAACACGCTTTATCACTCAAAACGGATATGCGTCGCACGGCTTTTCTTGTTGCCTTTGAGCGATTAGCGCAAGCACAAAGAAAAAATCTCTCTTGAGGAGAGATTCAGATAAAGAGATTCAGATAAAGAGATTCAGATGATAGCCTGTGCGGTCACCTTTTTGATCGCATAGTGAAGCGCGATCGGATCGTCCTCTCTTAGAAAAAAGGTCTCGCTGTTTTCAGGACAATTGACAATGACCAGTAATCCATGAAATTTGCGATCATACCGTTTCGAGATATCAACGGCTCCAACACGGATGTGCTCCAATTCCTTAGCGATCCAATTCAAGTGTTTCCGTCCGTTGAGCTGACAGTTCAGCACAAGAAATTCCGTTCCGTAACCGGACGTTTTTACGCTCAGCGCGAGATCGGTATGATCCAGATGCATGAAAAGATCGATTCCTTTTATCGCATCTTCGTATGTGGAGGGAAGGTAGATGCGTGCATGGTCAAACAGATGCGCCGCATAGATGGTTCTGGCAACAGAGGTCGCCCCACTAAACGCCAGCCTCCAATGCAGAGCGTTGAGAGAAGGAAACAAGGTTCCCCAACCAAGCACCTGAAATCGAGCTTCGTCATTGAGCAACAACATCGCCATGGTGAGCGCACGTTGAATCATTGTTCCTGCAACGACGGTCGCCATGCCTTTAGCAATGCCTTTCCAAAGCGGATCTTCTTGAATCAGTCCTTGAAGTTTGTGTAGTACGATGACCGTTGCCACACACTTCTCATGACCCTTGAGATGGCTGATCTCTTGGGCTTGAAAGGTATCTTTCAAAATTATTTTGAATTCCTGTTCAAGCCTCTTCACATTCGAAATTTTTCTGATGCGTCGCTCGTTGTCAACGACCAAGGGACTTTGACTCAACGAAACGATATGCTGTTCAATAAACGTGCGAGAAAGTGGTACACGTTTAAGCTGAGGTTGAACACGTTGATGATCCAATTTGAAATGGTCTGACATGGGATCCTACCAATCTGTATGTTGGAATGAACAGATAGAAACCCTATCGACAAAACGTTGCGTTGTCAACAGATTGGAGAAAAAAAGAAGATCTGTTACCATCCATTCACTATGGCGTTCAATCACAGAGCGATCGAAAAAAAGTGGCAGGAGCGATGGGAATCGAGCGATGTCTTTCATGCCAAGGACAACGTGACGTTGCCAACGTATTATTGTTTGGTCGAGTTTCCGTATCCCTCAGGCGCGGGTTTGCACATCGGACATCTTCGATCAAACACAGCGATCGATGTGATCGCACGCAAACGACGCATGGAGGGTTTCAATGTCCTCTATCCGATGGGCTGGGATGCGTTTGGTTTGCCCACGGAGAACTATGCGATCAAGACCGGACGCAAACCCCAAGACGTTACGGCTGAGAACATCGCAACATTTCGACGCCAGTTGAAGTCGCTTGGCTTTAGTTTTGATTGGTCGCGCGAAGTAAATACGACAGATCCTGAATATTACAAGTGGACGCAGTGGATGTTCCTCGAATTTTTTCATGCAGGCCTCACGTACAAAGCAAGGATGCCGATCAACTGGTGTGTGTCGTGCAAGATTGGTCTTGCCAATGAAGAAGTCGTCGACGGCAAGTGTGAGCGATGTGGAGGGCCCACCGAGAAGCGTGATAAGGAGCAGTGGATGATTGCCATTACGAAGTATGCGGATCGATTACTCGAGGATCTCGACACGCTCGACTATCTCGAGAAGATTAAAACCCAGCAACGTAACTGGATTGGCAAGAGTGAGGGCGCGCAGATCACGTTTGCGCTTATCGTCGACGGCCAGTCAGACGCCAAGCACGTTCAACGCGTCTTCACGACGCGACCCGACACCTTGTTTGGCGCGACGTTCTTAGTCGTATCGCCAGAAGTTGCACAGAAGTGGATCTCGGTTGGTTGGAACGCGAGCGATGAGGTGCGAGCGTATATCGATGGCGCACTCAAACGAGACGAGACCGAACGCACAGATAATGCGCGTGAGAAGACGGGTGTTGACACGGGTGTGAAGGCGGTGAATCCGGCCAATGGAAAAGAGATTCCCGTCTGGGTTGCGGATTATGTGCTTGGTCAGTACGGCACGGGTGCGATTATGGCAGTGCCGGGTCACGATGAGCGAGATTTTGCGTTTGCAAAAAAGTACGGATTACAAATTCTTACCGTGGTTGATCCGTCCAATAAGTCCGATTCAACCTATGGGACCGATAGGTGCTATACCGAAGACGGAAACGCAATCAACTCGGATTTTTTGAATGGACTTGCCACAGCCACGGCGAAAGAAAAAATAATTGCATTTCTAAAAGAGAACGGTGCCGGAGAGGCCAAGATCACGTACAAACTGCGCGACTGGGTTTTCTCGCGCCAGCGTTACTGGGGCGAGCCGATTCCACTTATTTGGTGTGAGTCGTGTAAATGGGTCGCGGTTCCCGACGAACATTTACCGGTTCGTCTCCCCGACGTCGAGAAGTATGAACCCACCGATACGGGAGAGTCGCCGCTTGCCGCCATCGAAGAATGGGTGAAGGTCGCGTGTCCTGAGTGTGGATCGCCTGCGCGCCGTGAAACCGACACCATGCCGAACTGGGCAGGATCGAGTTGGTATTTTCTCGCGTACGCCATGGTGCACACCAATGACTTTAAGTT
Source organism: uncultured Gammaproteobacteria bacterium (assembly GCA_964374035.1). Taxonomy (GTDB): domain Bacteria; phylum Patescibacteriota; class Patescibacteriia; order UBA9934; family GWF2-40-263; genus CALRGL01. The sequence continues at coordinate 7,775 of CAYJWY010000014.1, read as the reverse complement.
CCCAATGTCGAAGTATAAGGAAGTCTTGAAGACGTGGATGCCCATCGATTGGTACAACGGCGGCATGGAACACACAACACTGCACTTACTCTACTCGCGTTTCTGGAACAAGTTTTTGTTTGATCGTGGCCATGTTCCGACGAGCGAGCCGTACGCAAAGCGAACGAGTCACGGGTTGATTCTTGCAGAAAACGGAACGAAGATGTCGAAGTCCAAAGGCAACGTTGTGAATCCAGACGAAGTCGTTGAACACTATGGCGCCGACTCGCTTCGATTGTATGAGCTGTTCATGGGTCCGTTTAGTGAACCGGTGCCGTGGCAAACGAACGGCCTCATTGGCATGCGACGATTTCTTGAGAAGGTGACGAACATCGTCGAGTTGATCAGCGACGTGGAGTCGCAAGCGGTCACGCGAGGACTGCATCAGACGATCAAAAAAGTTTCTGAGGATGTCGAGGCGATGCGATTCAACACGGCCGTGTCATCGATGATGATCTTTGTGAACACGGTGAAAGACGCTGGAGCCATCACGAAGGAATCGTTCACGGCATTCTTGCGCGTCCTGTGTCCGTTCGCTCCGCATCTCGCAAACGAACTGTTCGAACAAATCGGCGGCACCGCATTGCTCGAGACGACAACATGGCCAACGTTTGACGCGAAGCTTGTCGTCGAAGACACGATTCAGATGGCTGTGCAGATTAACGGCAAGGCGCGCGCGACGATTCAGATTGCCCCAGATGCAGATGAAGCGACCGCGATGATGGTAGCGAAAGCGGATGTGAACGTACAGAAGTATCTCGAAGGTGTTGAGATCAAAAAGGTTGTGTATGTTGCTGGTAGAATTCTTAACATGGTCATCTAGGTTTGCGGCGTGACTAACTACTCCCTGAGCCTGCTTGCCACACTTCGCCGAGGCTTCGAGTGGCAAGCAGGCTCAGGGAGTATAGAATGTATTTTTGCTGGTAACCGAGTAACCGCGCGGTTACTCGGTTACCAGTAACGCGAGATGACACAGAGAAGATTATGATTCCACCACAAGCGAAAAAAGTCTTCTCCGGCGTGATTTTCGATGTCTATCAATGGAACCAGGAGATGTATGACGGGACGACAGAAACGTTTGAGAAACTCGTTCGTCCTGACACGGTCGAGGTACTCGCGGTGACCGACGACGGGAAGATCATGATTCAACAGCAATCGCAACCCGATAAACCTGAGTCGTGTTTGTGTCCGATTGGCGGACGTGTCGATCTTGGGGAGGAGGCACTCGTTGCGGCGAAACGTGAGATGCTCGAGGAAACGGGATATGTTGCCGACGTGTGGGAACTGCTACATGTCGTTGAACCGATGAACAAGATTGAATGGAAGATGTCGGTCTTTATCGCGCGAACGATTCGACGCGTTCAAGCACAAGATCTCGATCCAGGCGAGAAGATCGAGCTTCGTGAAGTGACGTTCGATGAGTTTATTCATCTGGTAAACGACGGAAAGATGCGACGCATTGAACAAGATTTGCGAGCGATGTGCATCCGCGCGGTTTATGATAAAGAGAAGTATCAAGCATTGAAACAAAAAATTGTAGGAGGCTAACGACACGACTTTACGACTCCAAGACTTCCTCCTATGAACATCGTGATGATTGGAACCGGATACGTGGGACTGTCAACGGGGCTTGGCTTTGCGAGCCTCGGTCACAAAGTAGCGTGCGTTGACATTGACCCGCAAAAAATTTCTCTGCTCGACCGCGGTCAGGCGCCGTTCTATGAGCCAGGCATTTCCGAGATGTTGAAGACCCAGCAAGAGCTGGGTCACATTGTCTTTACGACAGATTTGTCCTCAGTCATAAGCTCAGCGGACGTGATGATGATTGCCGTGCAAACACCGCCGCAGAAAAACGGCGAAGCGGACTTGTCGTTTGTGTATGCGGTTGCCGAGCAGATCGGGCGTTCACTCGACCATGAGGCGATCGTTGTGATCAAGAGTACGGTGCCGGCCGGAACGAATCGCAAGATCCTCGCGCGTATTCACGAAGTGTTGGCAGAGTCGGGTCGATCGGATTTGCAAACGCTTGTTTCAATCGCTTCCGTTCCGGAATTTTTGCGACAAGGTTCCGCACTCAACGATTTTTTGAATCCGGACCGCATCGTTATTGGCGCGGACGACAACGTTGTGTTTGAAACCATCGAGCGACTCCACGAAGGATTGATTGCTCCCATTGTGCGAACCACGATCGAATCGTCGGAACTCATCAAGTCAGCGGCAAACGCGTTTCTCGCCACGAAGATTTCTTTTATCAACGAGATCGCCAACGTCTGCGAACGCACCGGCGCCGACGTGCGAGAGGTTGCTCGCGGGATCGGACTTGATCCTCGCATCGGACACAAGTTTCTCAAAGCGGGAATCGGTTTTGGTGGCTCGTGTTTCCCAAAAGATGTATCCTCGCTCAAGTCCCTCGCGGGAACTCACGGTTACGACTTTCGACTTCTACGATCCGTGATTGAAGTGAATACAAAACAACGCGAAGTTTTTTTTCAAAAAATCGTCGACCGATTCGGCTCGCTCAAAGGTCGACGTATGGCGGTTTGGGGCCTCGCGTTTAAATCCGACACCGACGACACACGCGACTCGATCGCGATCGATTTTGTGAGAATGCTCGTCGGCCACGGCGCAGACGTTGTCGCTTACGATCCAAAAGCGATGGACAACGCCAAGCGTGTGCTTCCCGAGTCCGTCGTCTACGCACCAACCGCCATCGATGCCGCCGACGGCGCCGACGCCCTTGTTCTGCTCACCGAATGGCCCGAGTTTCAAGATGTTTCGTTCGCAACCTTGCTCGAGCGCATGGTCAGTCCGATTATTTTTGACGGCAGAAATTGTCTCGTCGACAAACATCTTCCGTCGCACGGATTCGAGTATCACGGTGTGGGTGTATGCACCTCAACCAAATCCTAATTTCGCCATCCAAACGACTCGCCGCGATCCTCGGCGGGTTTTGTTTTGGCGTGCTCGTGGGACCGCTTAGTATCGAGGTGCCGTTTGCGTGGATGATTGGACTGTTGGCTGTACTCGCGATCGTCTTTGTCTTCACTCGAATTCCCTCCTTGCAAAGGGGGGATAGAGGGGGGTCTTTCGTAACGAGTGCGCAAGCGGGGCAGACCCCTCCCAACCTCCCCTTGGCAAGGGGAGGGGTTTTCGTGTGCATCCTCTTCGCCTTTCTCCTTGGCATCCTGCGCTACACCCAATCCGAGATCCCATCCTCCGTTGTAACCGTCGCTGAGCGAACCGGGCAAACCATCCGCGTGGAGGGAATCGTCCGCGGCGAAGTCGAGCAAAAGATCAACGGACAGTCTGTGGTTCTTGACCGCGTCAGAGTCGCGGACGAACCTGTCGACGGAAAACTCCTCGTGCGTATGTCGCTCTACCCCATCGTTCAAGCGCGCGATCACATCCAGCTGAGTTGTCGTATCGAACAACCCGAACCCTTTAGCGGATTCGCCTACGATCGTTTCCTCAAGTCGAAAGGCATTCTCGCGACCTGCTCGTTCCCGCAATACATTGACGTTCGAAGATCGACGACGTTTTCGTTTCTTGCAACTCTGCTCGCGATAAAGCGTACACTCATCGATGATCTTCGCGCGGTCGTTACCGAGCCGCACGCAACGTTCCTCGCAGGCCTGTTGTTCGGCGGTGGTTCGAGTCTCTCGCAAAATCTCCAAGACGACTTTTCGAAAACCGGCACCTCACACATCCTCGCCGCGTCAGGCTTCAACGTGTCTCTTTTCTCTGTCGCATTCCTTGGTTGGATTCTGACGACGAACCTAAAGCGTCGAAACTCGCTCATCGTGGCCGCGGCACTCCTCATCGTCTACATGCTGATCGCCGGCGCAACGCCTTCCATAGTTCGGGCAACACTCATGGCAGGCCTCGTGCTTGTTCAACACGCGGTGCGTCGAGAACCCTACCGACTCAACATGCTTCTGCTCGCCGCAAGCGTGATGCTCGTGGCAAACCCACGCATCCTCCTCGACGATCCGGGATTCCAACTCTCGTTCATCGCGACCGCCGGTATTCTCTATCTGGTTCCTGCGTGGAAAGACCGTTTCGATTTCCTCCCAGATCGCTACGGCATCCGTGAATCGTTCGTCGCCTCACTCGTCGCAAGCGTCGCGACGTTCCCCATCACTCTGTGGCATTTCGGCACGATCTCGCTCATCTCGCCGCTTGTGAACATACTCGTCCTTCCGCTTGTTCCCTACGCCATGGTATTCACCACCGCCGCGATCGCCGCCAGTTTTGTTTCAACAACCCTCGGCCAAGTCGTCGCGCTACCGGCGTTTGCGTTTTCAAGCGTGATGTTACAATTAATCACCATTTTCGGTTCTCTTTTTTAATTTTTTCTGTGTCCTCTCGACTGATCGTTCGAGGCTCTGAGGAGCCCTCAGGCTCGAGATGAGATGGGAGAACACAGGAAGGGACAATGAAATAAGCTATGCAACGTGCCGAGAGTCGCTATAAAAGCAACCGACGCCTTTCACGCTACGCCGAGCACCTCGTGCTTTCACTTGTGATACTTTTGATCGCGTTTGTACCAACGATTTGGTTCTCCCAATATCGCCGCGCCAGCGAACTGCAGATGTGGTTCTTTGATATCGGCCAGGGCGATGCGACGTTTATTCAGACGCCGCAAGGTTCGCAAATTCTCATCGATGGCGGACCCGACGACACTGTCCTGCAAAAACTTTCAAGCGTGATGTGGCCGTGGGATCGTACGATTGATGCGATCATTATCACGCATCCGGACGCGGATCACATCACGGGTCTCGTGAGCGTGCTCGAACAGTACCGGGTGAAGATGATCATCGAGACCGGCGCGCGATCCGACACTTCGTTCATGGACGCGCTTGCCGCTCGCATGGTTGAAGAGGACAGCGATCATCGTTTTGTGCGCGCGGGCGACCGCTTCACCTTTGACGATTTGCAGTTGCTCGTGGAAGGCCCGATGCAAACGTACGAACATCAAAAACCAAAAGACGCAAACAACACTTCCGTTGTCTTGCTCGCGACCTATGGTGAGACCTCGGTCTTGCTCACGGGCGACGCCGAGATCGAGCAAGAGTCGCAAATGCTCTCGACCCTCACCGACGTCGACGTGCTCAAAGTTGGCCACCACGGAAGCAAAAGCTCGTCCTCGATGCCGTTTCTTGAGAAGATCAAACCCGAGATCGCAACAATCTCAAGCGGCGTTCGGAATCGCTACGGCCATCCGCATCCCGTGATTTTGAGTCGGCTCGCACAAGTCCGCGCAACCGTGTATCGCACCGATCAAGACGGCGATATCTTGCTCACGAGTTCGCTTGGCGAGCCCACGGTGCAACCTCAGCCCTTGCCATTCTGAGAAAATTTTGTTATGTTTTTGTTCAATAAAGATATCTATGTCAGACATTCAAAAAACTCTCGTGCTTCTTAAGCCAGACGCGCTTCAGCGCGATCTCCTCGGAGAAATTATTTCTCGCTTCGAGAAGAAGGGTCTCAAAATCGTCGCCATGAAATTCATTCGCTTGAACGACGCCATGCTCGACGAGCACTACGCACACATTGCCGACAAACCGTTTTTCCCAAGCGTGAAAACATTCATGATGCAGACGCCTGTGGTTGGTGTGGTGCTTGAAGGGTTCGGCGCCGTTGAAGAAGTCCGCAAGCTCATCGGCTCAACCAATCCACTTAACGCCGCCGCCGGAACAATTCGCGCAGACTTATCCATGGCTGTGCCATCAAACCTCATCCACGCATCCGACTCGCTCGAAAATGCTGAGACAGAAATCAAACGCTTCTTTGGCAACGAAGAGCTCTTCCAGTACGAGAAGATTACGGATAAGTACGTGTTTGGAGAGGGAATTTAATCAGAGATGAAAAAGAGTCCTCGGGACTCTTTTCTTTTTTTATCCCTTGACGCGAAGCATATTGTTGTTTATCTTTCACATAGATCGGATCGGGGAGGCAGGATGATCGAGTGGCAAACACTCTATTCATGGCAAAGAGATTGGTCAGCACCATCACAGCAAGCTGTTGTTCGACGCCGTGAGTTCTATGATCGTCGATCGTCCAACGTGAAAGGTCAGCTCGTCAACGGCATCAACCATGTGCGAGAGGGGCACGCTCGGCTCGGACGTGATTACTGCTTCGGCTACATTGATCAGCTCGCGCCGGACTCAAGCGTGGCTTCCACTCCGCGCATGCGTCGATTGCTCGAAATCGCCGATCAGCGGCTTTCAAGCAAGTACTTGGGTGATCAAGTCTGGTTTGAGGCCATCAGCATGTTTGATCAAGCGCTCAGCGTCGCGCTCATCGAGCAGAACGAACCGATGGAACACGTCGGTCTCACCATGGAACGTCTCATCAAACTGCTCAGCGAAGAATTCTTCGTTGGTGGTTTCGACAAGATCGATTTCTACGCCCACCACGATCCCGAGGATGCGTACGTCGTGCCTCCGGGTAACGTGGGATTTAATCGCCCCTTGAATCGACCCGGAACGTGCCGGCGCAAGATGCGATTGAACTGTCGTCGTATTCGCGACGATGGAATCGCGTTTCTGCACCATCGTCTCAAGGATCCGTTTCGTACCTGGCTCAAGATTCAGCGACAGCTCAAGGAAGGAAAGGTTGAGGATCCATACGATGTTTCAGATCGTTGTGGCCTCACACTGGTTGTGCCCGCTGTGCAGACGGTGCTGGAAATCGGCGAGGAAGTGCTGGATCTCTTGGTGAAACACGGCGGCGTGATCACCGAAGCATTCACACACAACTATGACGTCGATACACCAAACGACGAGAAGAACGGGGATTCCTCTGCGCAATACAAATGTGCAAAGGGCGCGGTCTTCTGGAACGGGCTTGAGATCGAGTTTCAGTTCGTAACCTTTGCCGATCACTTCTCCGGTCTGCGTGCGCTGAACGACATCAATCACGAGCTCTACAAGCTCAAGCAAGCGATGAACTGCTGGCTCCCACTGCTGTGGCCTGCATCGCTCTATGATGTCGACTGGTCCAATCCGCGCGTACGGGGAACACTTCGAGCTTGGAAGATTTCCCAGCTTGGGTGGGCCGTGCGTGAAACTCCCGAATTCAAAGAATTTAGCGCATTCGACACGCTCAACTAACTGGCGCAGGAAACGACATTTCTGCGCTTGTCCACCACAGCTCTTGGCGACGGTGGATTTTTCTTTTGTGGATAACTCTGTGGACGAGCGGTGCACAATCGTCGTTTGACAGACTTGCACATCTTTTTCATCGTGCTACATTGATTATGCCTGACAGAAGATGTGTTTGCTCGAAGAACACACTACGAACTTTCAAGGTGCACGATACGCGTTGACGACCTGGTGGATTTGACAAGCTACCATCATCGCGACCACATCGAGAATACGGACACACGCAGAATCTACCTCCTCAAGCACGCATTGTCTGTCAGGCACCAAAGAACAAAGAACCACCCAAGCCATTGCAAGGGTGGTTTTCTTTTTTTGTTTGGCACGATACAGATCCTCCATGGCAAGTCGTGCCCTGCCACGTTCTCAATGTGTATCTGCCGAAAGGGCATCGATAAGCCGTAGCCGATCGATGCAACCAATGAATTCATTGTGGGTTATCCCGCATCTTCTCTTAATTTACGAACAAACAAGATTTCATCGTTGTCTGTCATCCTTCTGGTGCACTCAGGATGACAAATGGAAACTCGTCGTTGTCTGTCATCGTTGTCTGTCATCCTGAGTGCATCCGAA
>CAYJWY010000013.1:0-24205 GCA_964374035.1 uncultured Gammaproteobacteria bacterium | reverse complement strand
TAACCCGGACATTTCTACTTCCCGTAGAGTAGGACATTTTAACTTCCGTTTGACATAATTTTACTTGTCCGATTCCTCATTTTCTTGTTTCATATTGGATATCTATGCCTTTGTCAACGAACTTTTTTCACTACGATCTTCCCCCTGAGCGCATCGCCCAGCACTCCGTCGAGCCGCGTGATCATTCGCGGCTGATGATTTTGGATCGGGAAACGGGAGCGACTCAGCATAAACGGTTTTATGAGATTGTCGACGAACTGAGAGCGGGGGATTTGCTTGTCATGAATGATACAAAGGTGTTTCGCGCGCGGCTGGAGACGGTGGATGGGGTCGAGGTCTTTCTTCTTCGAGTGAGCGTTGGCCGAACATGGCAGACGTTGATGCAACCCAGTCGAAAGATTCACGTCGGCGACAACATCGTGATGAAAACAACTGTTGACAAAACGGTTCGATCGGACACAAACGTCAACATTCTTTTTGGGCGTGTGCTTGAGAAGCGCGGCGATGGGGTTGTGCTTGTCGACTTCGATCGTGAGCCGGAGGCTGTTGTTAATTTTGCGAACGCGCACGGTGAGATTCCGGTTCCTCCTTATGTGAACGAACGTCTCGATGACATCGACAAGTATCAGACCGTGTATGCTCGTGAGACCGGTTCGGTCGCGGCGCCCACGGCCGGTTTTCATTTTACGTCGACGCTCATCAAGACGCTCAAAGAAAAAGGGATCGAGTTTGCGTTCGTAACTCTTCATGTCGGCATTGGAACGTTTCGACCGATGAAGAGTGAAACAATCGAAGAGCATGATATGCACGCGGAGTTTGTTTCGATTTCGGCGTCGACCGCGGAGGCGATTGTTGTTGCGAAGCAAGAGGGGAGACGGGTGATCGCGGTTGGCACGACGACGGTCAGGACACTCGAGGGGGTGGCAGCGAGTGGGGGCATTCGACCGTTTTCTGGCGATGTGAATCTTTTCATTAAACCGGGTTTCGACTTTTGTGTGATCGACGGCTTGATCACCAATTTCCACCTGCCAAAATCGACTCTGCTTGTTCTTGTGAGTGCATTTGCCGGTCGAGAACATGTTCTTGATGCGTACCAGGCGGCTATCGAGAACGATTATCGCTTCTTTTCCTTCGGCGACGTCATGTTTATTCGATGATATTCCAAAAAAATGCTAAACCTGACTTACACGCATGTAAGCCAGGTTTAGTATTTTTTTTAGCGGTCTTTTTAAGGCTTAGCATTTTTTTAGTGATTAGCCCAGGTTTTTTGTGCTATGTCTTCCAACGTTGCTATTTTTTTCATTTGGTGACGCGATGTTGATTTGCTGATTGACGCGACCAGTCGACCCTGATAACGTCCAACAGACACTGGTTTACCAGTGTTTTTACAAAAAGGTCTCAATGAGACGCACAACTGAAGGAAATGGAGATGAACGCGATGAAGTTGCGCGCCGACGCGCGCAAGATTTGGGAAACCTCAATCCTCGCGGCTCTGCGCCGCCACATTCGCATTCGTGCCAAGAGCGTCGATTTCGATGAAGCTTGGTACGAACACGGCCACATCGCCAAGGCGATTGCAAACGCGAACGTCTGGTGCTCGCAACACGCTCCGCAGGGTTCGACCATCGAGGTGATCGACGGCGGTATGAAGACGATCGAAGTCGTTAAGCGTGGAGAGCGCAAGCAGGTTTCGGTGCATCGCACGCCTGTGTTGCTGATCGACATCCCCGCTACCGGTGGCTCCAAGGAGACCGCGTTCTTGTACGGTCATCTTGACAAGCAACCGGAAGGCAAGGATCCGTGGGATGCCAGCCGTGGACTCAAGCCATGGAAGCCGGTGGACATCCATGAAGTCGATGGTCACAAGCTCTACGGCCGCGGTGGTGCGGATGACGGTTACGCCGTCTTCGCCGCGATTGCCGCGATCAACTGTCTTGAGAACCAGGGCGTTGCTCACGCCCGCTGTGTGATCCTCGTGGAGACCGGTGAGGAATCCGGAAGCCCGGATCTGCCGTTCTATCTCGAGATGTTGCGTCCGACCATCGGTACGCCGTCGTTCATTGCCGCGCTCGACTCCGGGTGTGGTACGTACGACCGGCTCTGGCTCACCAACAGCCTGCGCGGACTCGTCATTGTCGTGCTCGAGATCCACGTCCTGCAGAAGGGCATCCACTCCGGAGAAGGTGGTGGGGTCGTGCCAGACAGCTCGTGCATCCGCGACTGGATTGTCCAGGAAATCCGCGACGCGCGCACGGGTCGCTTCCTGATTCCCGAGTTCCATGCAAACATCTCTGAGGCGATTCTTGAGCAGGCTCGAATCACCAGCGAGACCATCGGCGAGGATCTGATTACTCGCTACCACTGGGCCGGAACGCCTCCGACGTTTCAAGAGGATGCGAACGCACGTAGCAACGTCCTCTGCGAAACTGTGCTCAATCGAACATGGCGCCCGGCGCTCACGGAAACCGGAGTCGACGGACTTCCCGCGGTGAAAGACGCTGGCAATGTGCTACGTGCCATGACGCGGACCAAGCTCTCGATCCGTATTCCACCGACGGTCGATCATGCGCTCGCCGCCGCCGCTCTTGATCGCGTGATCAACAGCGTTGTCGTTCAGAACCCTCAGGCGAGGATCACCCACACGATCGTCAGTCGTTCTTCCTGGCTTTCACCTCCGGAGGCTCCGTGGCTCACACAGATCGTGAACACGGCAAGCCAGGAGATTTTCGATCAGCCCGCTGGCCGCATGGGCGAGGGCGGAGCCATTCCGTTCATGGCCCAGCTCACCGAGGCATACCCACAAGCGCAGTTCGTCATCTCCGGCGTGCTTGGTAAAGATTCAAACGCTCATGGACCCGACGAGATGCTCCACGTCGACTACGCGATCAACTTCACCGCGGCGATGGCCCACATGCTGGGCGCACACGCGGCGTACTTCATGACCAAGGCAGCCTAAGCGTATCCTCAAAGTGATCGGAAATCTTCTGATCACTTTTTCTTTTTTGTAGGCGTAGGCGTGAAGTCATGTCCAACCAAAATCGCTCGTATGCGCGATTTTGGTTGGACATGACCCATTGAGACTCGTCTCAGTCTTTTGTTGGAACACAAAGCCGCCATTGCTGGCGGTTTGTTTGAGACCGTTGAAAAATTCTCTTGTGTCATCTCGAGCAACGTCGATAGATCTCGAATCGATTACTCTCCCGAGCTCTCGAATGTGTAGCTTGCGCTTACACGTAGTTTGATTTCTTGCTCTCCTGGAGAAATGGTTGGATTTGTCGCCTGCGTGTTCATCGCACCCATACCGCCTTTTCCGTCGTAGCCATAGTATGGTGCGTCTGCGTATTCGCTGTAGCCAGACATTTTTTTGAGTTTGAGGTTGAATTTCGACGCAATAAGTTCTGCTTTCGATTTCACATCATCGATGGCGAGCAAGCGCGCGGCGTTCATTGCTTGCGTATCGTCTTCCACTTCGAAACTTGGACCACTAATGCCGGTTGCGCCTAGCTGACCCAGAAGCGTGAGGATCGAGGATGACTTGCTGATATCACGGATCGTTACTTCCACAGATTGCGTTGTCGACCAGTCACCGCCAGGAAGCGAGTTGCCATTCGCATCGTACGTGTAGTTCTGGTAGGAATTGTAGTAGGTGGTCTTGATGTCTTTCTTTTCGATTCCATCTTTCGTTAAGCCTTCGATAATCGCGTTGCCGATGCTTGCATTTTTGTTTTGTGCATCTTCGGTGGTCGAACCGCGCGACTCAACCGAGTACATAAACTTCGCAAGATTGGGAACCGCTGTGGCTTCGCCGATGCCTTCAATTGAGATCATGTATTCATAAGGAACCGGCTCGCCAACCTGTTGAGCTTCACGAACCGACTGCCACGTCTTTGCGGCGAGGAAAAGGGCGAGCAAGCAAAGAACGATCGCGGAAAGAGACATGAGCAGTTTGTGCTCGTTGGTCATGTTTTCGGACAACATAGGAAAAGGTGATTAGTTAAGCATATTGTACACATACCGCCTGAGCCTGTCGAAGGTGAATGCGTTTGCGGCCTTCGACGCCAGCTGAGCTTGGCTCTGCAGGCTCAGGCGGTATGTGTAATTGACACAACGCCCACCATCCACTACACTTCCGGCCATAATTAACCTCTCAGATGGATTCAAAGATTGTGGCTCCTCCCAGTTGAAAAGATTGGGCCCGCCGTCTTCCATCGACGATTCGAAAAGGAACTCTATGGCGACTCTTCCAAGTGTGACCGACATGCTCAAAGCGGGCGTGCATTACGGTCACCAGATATCTCGTTGGCATCCCAAGATGCAGAATTATATTTTCGGCGCTCGTTCTGGTGTGCATATTATCGATCTTGAGAAAACGCTTTCACAGCTTGAGGATGCCCTTTCATTTGTCACAGATGTTGTTTCACGCGGTGGTGTGGTGCTCTTTGTTGGAACCAAGACGCAGGCGAAATCCATTGTTAAGAAATACGCGGATCATTGCGGTATGCCCTATGTGACCGAGCGATGGCTTGGCGGAACGCTTACAAATTTTAAACAGGTCAATGCAACAATCAAGCGTTTGAAGACGCTTAAGGATCAGCGCGACAAGGGTGAACTCAAGAAGTATACAAAGATGGAACAGTTGCTCATGGAGCGTGAGATTGCCGACATCGAAATGAAGATGGGTGGGATTGAGAACATGACGCGTGTTCCCGAAGCCATGTTCGTCGTGGATGTCCGCAACGAGAAGACCGCGATTCAAGAAGCCGTCTTCACGAACACGAAAGTCATTGCGATGTGTGATACCAACGTGAATCCAAAAAATGTCACCAAAGTCATTCCGGCAAATGACGATGCGGTGAAATCGATCGATCTGATTTGTTCGCTCGTGTGCGATGCGGTGAAAGATGGAAAGGCCTTTGCGTTGAAAGCGGCCGCCGAGCAAAAGCCCGCCGTCGCTAAAGCTATGGCGGACGAGCCCGCCACTGTTGATAAAAAATAATTTAGAGGATGCCGAAGAGGGCGAAGAGGGCTAGGAGGGCGAAGAGGTTGAAGACCTTACCTCTCATTCCCTCTGCGCCCTCCTAGCCCTCTTCGCCCTATACCCTATGTCCGTTGACGCAAAACTCGTCGCGCAGTTGCGTGCGCAAACCGGGGCTGGCATGATGGATGCCAAACAAGCTCTGGAGGAAACCGGTGGCGATCTTACGAAAGCCGCGGAAGAGCTTCGCAAGAAAGGAATTTTGAAAGCGGGAAAGAAAGCGGATCGCGAAACCGGCGAAGGCCGCGTGCACGCCTACATCCACTCAAACGGAAAGCTGGGCGCGCTCGTGGAAGTCTTGTGCGAGACGGATTTCGTTGCGCGTACCGATGCCTTCATCGCTTTTTGCAACGACCTGGCCTTGCACATCAGTGCCGCGGATCCGCTCTACGTGACCCGCGACCAAGTCCCCCTTGAGCTCATCGACAAAGAACGTGAATTGTTTCGCGCCGAGATGCAGAACGAATCGAAGCCAGCCGAGATCATCGAGAAAATCGTCGAAGGCAAGATCAACAAGTGGCTTGGCGATATCGTCCTCATGGAGCAGGTGTATATCAAAGACGACGCAAAGAAGGTGGAAGAGTTCATCAAGGAAAAGATTTCCTCGATGGGCGAGAACATGCAAGTCAGAAGGATTGCGCGGTTTACAATTTAGAATAGTAGGCACCCGGTATTCTTGCCAGGGCACCCACACAGGGCGCCTTTACAATGAGTGCCGGGTGTTTTGTGTTTTGTGATAGAATGAGGCTGTTATTCTTTCATGAACCCAGGCTGATTCACCTTCGCCAAAGCTTCGGTGGACAAGAGCCTGGGGCTACCATCTATGCTTCGCATTGCTATCAATGGGTTTGGTCGTATTGGCCGCACGACGTTTCGCGCGGGGTTTGGTCGCAGGGATCTTGAGGTTGTTGCGATCAATGATCTGAGTGAGCCGAAGGTTCTTGCGCATCTTTTAAAGTACGATTCTGTCTTTCGCACGTTTCAACACGACGTGAAGTCGGACGCAAAACATCTGATTATCGACGGGCGTAAGATTCCTGTTTTCGCGGAGAAAGATCCGGCGATGCTTCCGTGGAACGAGATGAAGATTGATGTGGTGATTGAGTCGACCGGATTTTTTACGAAGGAGGCCGACGCGGAGAAACATCGCACGGCGGGCGCGAAGAAAGTTGTGATCAGTGCGCCGTCGGAAGATGCGCCGACGTTTTTGATGGGCGTGAATCACAAGACGTGTAAGAAGTCGCAGGGGGTTGTGAGTAACGCGTCGTGCACGACCAATTCGGTTGCGCCGGTTGCGCAGATTATGGAAGAAGCGTTTGGTGTGAAGAAGGCGATGCTGACCACAATCCACTCGGTGACCGCTGAACAGAACTTGGTCGATGGACTTCCGCCGGGTCGTCACGCGGATTTGCGACGCGCGCGCAGTGGACTCGTGAACATGATTCCAACGAGTACCGGTGCGGCAAAGGCGGCGACGAAAGTTATTCCTACCTTGAAAGATAAGTTCGACGGCATCGCGGTGCGCGTCCCGTCGTTGGATGTTTCGCTTACCGACTTTACGTTTGTCACAAACAAGAAAACAACGCTTGAAGAAGTCGTGAAAGCGTTTCGCACGGCGGCCAAGTCTGCGCGTTGGAAACACGTGCTTGGCGTTTGCGATGTTCCGCTTGTTTCAACAGACTTCATCGCGACACCATTTGCTTGCGTCGTCGATCTTGAAATGATTCGCGTGGTAGACGGTGATCTTGTCAAAGTGCTCGCGTGGTACGACAACGAATGGGGATATTCGACGATGTTGCTCGACATGTGCGCGCATGTTGGCAAGCTCTAGGCTCTATGAAATTACGAACGCTTCCAAAGACGATTGAGCTTCAGGGCAAGCGTGTTTTGATTCGCATTGATGCAAATGTGCCGGTGAAGAATGGGAAAGTTGTCGACGGACCGCATGGTCGCATCGCGCGATCCGCCGTCGACATCAATTATTTTGCGCATCGCGGCGCGAAGGTCATCGTGCTCGCGCACATGGCTCGTCCAAATGGTCGTCGTGTTTCGGCGTACTCGCTCAAGCCTGTTGCAAAACGTTTGTCGAGCTTGCTTGGGACCAACGTGAAACTTTCAAAAGATCTTGTCGGTTCGCACGCACTCAAGGCGGTTGGTAACATGAAAAACGGCGACGTGCTTCTTCTCGAGAATGTCCGGTTCGATAAACGTGAAGAGCAGAACGATTCCACGTTCGCAAAAGCGCTTGCGGAGCTAGGGGACCTCTATATCAATGACGGCTTTGGTGTGAGTCATCGAGCACATACAAGTGTGCATACGATCACCAAAGAACTTCCGTCGTTTGCTGGGCCGATTCTCTCAAATGAAGTCGCGATTTTGAGTCGACTCGAGACGCACATGAAACATCCGTTTGTGCTTGTCATGGGCGGGGTGAAGTTTGAAACAAAGTTGCCGGTGATTCGTCGCTTTCAGCACGATGTCGATCACGTTCTACTCGGCGGTGCGCTTGCGACGTCCGTGCTCGCGGTGCGTGGCTTTCCAATCGGCCGTTCGGTTCATGACGAGGACGCAAAGCAGATCGTCGATCAACTTTCAAAAAAGATTCTGGAGAAGATGGTGCTCCCCGTTGATGTGATCGTTGCGTTGTCATTGAGAAAGGATGCAAAGAAGTCCATAAAGATGATCGATGAGGTCGGTGCAAAAGATTTTATTCTCGACATCGGACCGAAAACAATCGAAAGCTTCTGCCAAGTCATCGCACGCGCGAAGACGATTGTCTGGAACGGTCCACTTGGTTACTGCGAAGTCGATGCCTACGCGCACGGCACACAAGTGATCGCCCAAGCAATCACGGATCGCACGGGGCCCGCAACCACGATCGTCGGGGGCGGAGACACGATGCCGATTCTCGAAGCCCTCCATGTCGCCGATAAGTTCACGTTGTTGTCAACAGGCGGCGGAGCGATGCTCGAGTTCCTCGCGAATAAAACGTTACCGTGTTTAGAGGTTTTGCAATAAGATTATTCCATTGTGTCATCGGCGTGTGTGTCATCCTGAACGCGATGCCTGCTGGCAGGCACGGCACTGCGCTCAGGACGACACAATGGATGACACGAGGCAAACAACTATGTCCAAAAAAATCGAACACATTCACGCGCATGAAATTCTTGACTCTCGCGGAAACCCGACCGTGCATGTTTCTGTCATGCTTGAGAGTGGGGTGATTGGATCTGCGAGTGTACCCAGTGGTGCGTCGACGGGGATTCATGAAGCGCTTGAACTTCGCGACAATGATCCGAAGCGCTACGGTGGCAAGGGTGTGCTCAAAGCGATTCACAACATCCATACAAAAATTTTTCCTGCGTTGCGCGGACTGGACGTGACCAAGCAACGTGAGATTGATGCGCGGATGATTGATTTGGATCGCACCGTGAACAAAAGTCGTCTTGGAGCGAATGCGATTTTGGGTGCTTCGCTTGCCTGTGCGCATGCTGGTGCGAAAGCAAAGCGTGTGCCGCTCTATGTGTATTTGCGATCTGCGTTTGAACTTCCATACAAACATTATCGACTCCCAACGCCGACCATGAATGTGTTAAACGGTGGTGCGCACGCTTCGTGGGTGCTCGATTTTCAAGAGTTCATGATTGTGCCGATGCAGAAAAAGTTTCGCGATAAGTATCGTTGCGGCGCGGAAATTTTTCACGTGCTTGGTGGTATGCTGGAAGCGGAGGGGCTCTCGACATTGAAAGGCGACGAGGGTGGGTATGCGGTTGCGTTTAAGAAGAACGAAGACGCGTTGAAGATGTTGATGCGTGCCATTAAGAAGGCGGGCTACAAGGCGGGGAAGGAGGTCTTTCTTGCCATCGACCCGGCGGTATCGGAGTTGTATAACGAAACCGATCAGAGCTATCACTTGAAGGTTGATGAGCAAGTTGCGACACGTGAGCAGATGTTGGATCGATGGGAGTCGTGGGTGAAAACGTATCCCATTTGTTCGCTCGAAGACGGTCTTGACCAAGATGATTGGCAGGGATGGGTTGAGCTCACAAAACGTTTAGGGAAAAAGCTTGCACTTGTTGGCGATGATTTTTTTGTAACAAATGTTGAGCGTTTGCAAAAGGGCATTGAGATGCACGCTGGCAACGCGATTCTCATCAAGCTTAATCAGATCGGCACACTCTCGGAAACGATCGATGCGATCTTGCTTGCGCAACAAAACAAATACAAAGTTTCCGTCTCACATCGATCTGGTGAAACATGCGACACAACGATCGCGGATCTCGCGGTTGCGGTGAACGCGGACTACATCAAGTCGGGTTCGCTCTCGCGTTCAGAGCGTCTTGTGAAATACAATCGTCTGCTGGAGATTGAAGAAGAATTGTTGCACAGATAATTGAACTCGTGTCAGCTCGACTGAAGCGAAGCATAATGGAGAGATCCCACACCTATCAATAATTCGAGATCTCTCAACGTTGCTCGAGATGACACAGACAGAGAAATGACACAGGACAAGTGATGACAAAAAATTTAATCTATGGCTGAAGAAGTAAAACATCCAAGCGTTCTCATCGTTATCGATGGGTTTGGCGTTGCGCCTGCGGGACCCGGTAATGCGGTTGCTCTGGCAAAGAAACCAAATTTCGATCGCTACATTCGCACGTATCCAACAATGACGTTGCGCGCTTCTGGAGAAGAGGTTGGATTGTCGTGGGGCGAAATGGGCAACTCGGAAGTGGGGCATCTCGCGATTGGTGCGGGGCGTGTGTACTATCAAATGTTTTCGCGCATCAACGCGGCGATTGCGAACGAAACGTTTTTTCACAATGAGGCGTTTCTTAAGGCCATGCAACATGTTAAAGAACAGGGAAGTCGTTTGCATTTGATTGGACTCATGAGTCCCGGGCGCATTCACTCGATGGACGAACATTGTTTTGCGCTCATGGAGATGGCAAAAAAACAGGGTGTGCGCGATGTCTTCATTCACCCTATTCTCGACGGACGTGACACACCTCTAAATTCCGCCCCAGACTTTATTGCCAAGTTGCAAGCGAAGATTGTCGAATTAAAGATTGGTGCGATCGCAACGATGGCGGGTCGCTACTACACGATGGATCGCGACCATCACTGGGATCGCATTGAGAAAGCGTACAACGCGATGGTGCTTGGAGCGGGGCGTACGGCGGAAGATCCTTTGCAAGCGATTCGTGACTCGTACGCAAAAGAAATTTTTGACGAACAACTTGTTCCGGTTGTGATGACAAGCGCGGGTGAACCGGTCGGCATCATTCAAGACAACGATGCGGTCATCTTTTTTAATTTTCGTCCTGATCGCATGCGCCAGATTACAGCCGCGTTTGCACTTCCCGAGTTTCCGGGTTTTGCGCACACGCGTCGCAACGGATTGTGTCTCGTGACGATGGCAGAGTTTGAAAAAAATTTTCCTGTGAACGTCGCGTTTCCACCGATGTTGATCGAGCATTGTCTCGCACAGGTTCTTTCTGAAAAAGGACTGAAACAACTCCACATCGCCGAAACAGAAAAGTATGCACACGTGACATTTTTTATGAACGGCACACGCGAGGAAGCCTTTCCCGGCGAAGACCGGGCGATTATTCCTTCACCAAATGTCGTTGCCTACGATGAAAAGCCGGAGATGAGTGCGCGGCAAATTACCGAACGCGTGGTGAAGGAGTTACAAGGCAACGCGTATGATTTTTACGTTATCAATTTTGCGAATCCAGACATGGTGGGTCATACGGGAAATCTTGAGGCGACGATAAAGGCTGTGCAGGTTGTCGACGAGTGTCTTGGAAAGATTGTGGATCAGACGATTAGTCGAGATGGTCACGTGTTTATCACGGCGGATCATGGCAACGCTGAAGAGAAGTTAAATTTACGGACGGGGAGTATTTTGAAAGAACACGCAACGAATCCCGTACCGTTTGTGATCATTGGAAAAGCCTACGAAGGTCAGCCGTCGATTGCGGGTGAAGTCCCGGATGGAGATTTGTCCTTGATGCCGCCGGTGGGCATGCTTGCAGACGTTGCCCCAACGATTTTGATGGTGATGGGAATTGAACAGCCGGAGGAAATGGAGGGACAACCATTGATATAAATCCAATAGGACTTATCAGACTTATAGGACTTATGGTATGCAGGTTGCAAGTGTTTTAAAAATTCTCAAAATGCGCTGGCCCAATCCTGGGGCCATGGAACTTGGAACTCCGTATCGCAACTTGGTTGCGGTGATGTTGTCTGCGCGCACGCGTGATGAACAGGTGTTGAAGATATTACCCGGATTTTTTAAAGCGTTTCCGACCGTGGATCAGCTTGCGAAGGCAACGATTCGTTCGATCGAGAAAAGGATCAATACGATCGGGATGTATCATCAAAAGGCGAAGAACTTGAAGAAGCTAGCCATCGACATTGTTGAGAAGTTTTATGGCGACGTTCCTTCGACGATGGACGAGCTTGTGAGCTTGGCGGGTGTTGGTCGAAAAACCGCGAGTGTGGTGCTCGTTGCGTCATTCGATACTCCCGCGATCGCCGTGGATACCCATGTCCTACGTGTGACGAATCGGCTTGGATGGGTGAAGACGAAGACATCGGAGAAAACAGAGATGGCGCTACGGAAGATCGTGCCGGACACATTGAAAGCGACAGTGAATCGCGTGTTTGTGAAGCACGGACGTTATCTTTGCATCGCGACTCCACGTTGCTGGGCATGTCCGATTCGAGATTTGTGTGCCTATCAAAAGAAGCATCTGGTGGCGCCGAAGAACGCGTCGGAGATTCTCGCGGACATTGAACGACGTGAGTGTGTCCTCAACGCTTTACGAGAAGCGGTCTTATGAATGTTTTCAGTGAAGCACAATCCATTCGGTTTTTTAAACACGTGAACGCGTCGCCGTTCTGGCGACCGGTCGCGCGATTTGGCGCCGTGTATTTGATTTGGCTCATGATCCTCATGCTCGTTGTGTATTTTCGTTCGTTTTTTTGGATCCCTGCTTTATTTTTGCCCTGGGGTGTATCTCTCCTTCTCTCGACGTGGATTCAACGACCTCGACCGTATCAATCCTACGACGTTGAGCCCGTGATGAGGCCATCGGTAGAGACGGCATCATTTCCTTCAGAACATGCGACGATCGCCTTTGCAATCGCCGCCGTGTTCATTCCAACCGGCCCGTTTTTTTTCATTGTGATTATGTGTGCTATGCTCGTCGCACTCTCGCGTGTTGCCGCGGGTGTGCACTACTTCAGTGATATTCTCGTCGGCGCACTGATCGGGTTCTCGCTTTCAACCGCGACGTTACTCATTGTCATCCTTCTCGAGGCCTTTCTGAAAAATTTCTTATGAAAGCCGTTATACTCGCGGGCGGTGTGGGAACGCGGTTGTGGCCGATGTCCCGTGCATCTCGACCAAAACAATTTTACGATGTCGTTGGCGATGAGTCGTTGATTAAAGACACGTATCGACGACTTCTCCGATGGTTTCCTGCTGAGAAGATTTATTTTTCTCTTTCACCGACATGCGACGCGCTCATTCACGAGCAGTTTCCAGACGTTTCAAACGATCACATTTTGATCGAACCAGACAAACGCGACACCGGCCCAGCGATGGGTTATGTCGCGGCGCTTCTTGAACTCGATGACCCAGATGAGCCGATCGTGTTCATCCCATCCGATCATGACATAGGCGATGATGAGTTGTTCTTGCGTTGTCTTGCAATCGGCGAGCGGTTGGTTCTCGAGACAGGGAAGTTACTCGACATCGCCATCACACCAACGTTTCCATCCACCGTGCTTGGGTACACAAAAATCGGCGAGCCGTTTCAAACGATCGACGGTGTCGAAATATTTCGATTCGCTGGTCACAAAGAAAAGCCGGAGGTTGACGTCGCTCGCGCGTATCTTCAAGACGGTTCCTACTTGTGGCACGCAAACTATTACATGTGGACGCCGCGGAAGTTTATGGAAGCGTTTGAGAGATATGCGCCGGAGATCGGTCGTGGACTCCGTGAAATTCAGTCCGAAGTGTCTGCGAACTCCACGACTCTACGACGCCACGACGTGTACGCGCAACTTCCAAAAATTTCTTTTGACTATGCCATCACAGAAAAATTGAATCCTGACGATGTCTTGATCATCAAGGGGGACTTCGGTTGGAGCGATATCGGCGCGTGGGATACCCTGCACGAGAGACTCAGTGTCGATGGGCAGAACGTGACAAAGGGAACGACGGTTCTTCTTGATACACAGCGTTGTCTCGTCTATGCACCCAAGGATAAAGTCGTGACAGTCATCGGGATGGACGATATCATTGTGGTGGACACAGGCGACGCGC
Source organism: uncultured Gammaproteobacteria bacterium (assembly GCA_964374035.1). GTDB lineage: Bacteria > Patescibacteriota > Patescibacteriia > UBA9934 > GWF2-40-263 > CALRGL01. Next base: position 10,826 of record CAYJWY010000013.1, on the reverse strand, counting down.
TCTTGGTTTGTAAAAAGGGTGACGCGCAACGCGTGAAGGAATTGGTTGAACATTTGCGGGAAAACGGACACGATGGGGTTTTGTGAGGTTTTGGAAACTTTCGACCATTATCAGTTTTTTTCAACGTTTATGAAATTATTTGGCTTGTTCATTGGCATCACCATGATCGTCAGCATCGCGATGGCCGGGAGTTTTTATTGGGACAGCTTTGTGATCAGTCCCAAACAAGATGCACTGTCAAACGAGTTTGTGGTTCAAGAGGGAATGGGAGTCGCACAAATCGGTTCAGCGCTTGAGCAACAGAACATCATTACGAGCGCATTTTTTTTTAAGATTTACGTGAAACTGTTTCATCCAAACAATGCCTTGCAGGCAGGACGTTTTTCGTTTCAAGAGGGATCAAACATTGCGACAATTGTTGCGGCATTGACGCAGGCCGAGGCCATAGAAGTTGAGGTGACCATTCCAGAGGGTTGGTCTTCGGCACAGATTGGTGAACGTTTGGACGAGAAGTTACCGGGTGTGAGTGCGAAGGATTTTGCAACCATCAGTGGCCCGCAGGGCAAACTCATCGTGGCCGGGCAAGATATTCTTTCGGGGATTCCCTCGGGTCAAGGGCTTGAAGGATATCTCTTTCCAGACACCTATCGTTTTCGAGAAAATGCGGATGCAAAAACCGTTGTCGATACGATGGTGATCACGCTCAAGCGTCGCCTCGCGCAACAGGGCATGGTTGTTCCTGAAAATCTGACGTTTGAAAACGGCATGACGCTTCACGAGATTCTAACGCTTGCGTCAATTGTTGAACGTGAAGTCCGATCGCCTGAGGATATGAAAAAAATTGCCGGAATATTTTTGACTCGCCTCAACATCGGCATGGCATTGCAAGCGGATTCAACGGTAAATTATCTTACGGGAAAAAAAGACGCCGCTGTTTCACTCGAAGATAGTCGGACGGATTCTCCATACAACACCTATAAGCAACTCGGTCTTCCGCCAGGTCCCATTAGTAATCCAGGGATGAACGCCATCATGGCGGTGATGGATCCTGTGGACTCGGATGCCCTTTATTTTTTGACGACGAAGGATGGGCAAGTGATGTATGCAGATACGTTTGCACAGCACGTAAAGAATAAGCAGAAGTATTTATACTAGCAACAAACAAAAAGGGGTCAGGTCCGACTACCGACTAAAAAAGTCGGTAGTCGGACCTGACCCCTTAGCTGATTGACGTTGCGTTTTTATTGAGGTAATGTCTCATTTCGTTCTTTCATTCTAACGAGGAGGTGTTGCGTGTGGTTCAAGTGGCCGGATTTGCACAATCCGCAGATCATCGAGCGAACGCTGGTTTTGTCGCTGTCCAAGAAGGACAATCGTGTCGTCACGGTTCGCGTGGTCGTGTTGATCGGACGTTGTCTGTATCTTGTTCACGAGAAACAGGACGGCCTGCGTGAGGGACAAGTGCTCTCGCGCAACCTCGAGCTCACACGCGAGATCGGGTACAATCCAGATCTTGACGCAGAGCAAGTCTTTATCGTCTATGATTCACTCTTTGATGCGCGGCGTGCGTTTAGTCGTATCAATCCGCAGTATCGCGAAGTGGAGATTCCTGAACTCGTCAACTGGAAGTGGGATGCTGATTGGCTCTTGCGTCAGTCCTGGACGCTCGACGAAGCCGATTCTCAGAGAAGGTCACAGTTTGTCCTGCGAGCCGGGGATCGCGCGAACAAGCATGCACGCGATCGTAATCAGGAGAAGGTTGCGGCGCAAGGACGCACTAGACGCGTCGCCCTTGAAACGGATGTGACGGGTCGACGCAACATCGGACGTATTCCGCTTATGTGCGGCGCGATCGAACGTGGACTTCAACGGCGTGTACAGAGTGTGCGCGGCATTGGTCGGCGCATGGACTGGCGGGCGGTTGTGGTTGAGCACTATCTCGATCAACTGCGTCAGGAATGTTTTCTGCTTCGTCGTTGCGCGCAGAGTGCGCTTATCACCAAGGCCATCTTCGAGCCTGGAAGTCGATCAGCTCCTGCGATGCGCAAGCTCGCCATGCGCATGGCGCACTATGCAACACAACTCGCAACGATTCGCGCACGGCCTTTCAATCGAACCTTTCGTCATGCATCGCATGAACTCACTGAAGCGTCACGACTGCTCACGCTGGCCGCGGATGCTCGCGAGGGCACGTATGCCAATCTTGCGAAAGCTCAGCTTGCGACCACGTATCGATCGATGTGTCTGCTCGAGCAACACTGGCGTATCGAGGATATTCTGACAACCGTCAGCACACTCTTTCATCGACGCAAAAAGCTTCAGACCGATCAGGTTGTGATGATGAAGGACGAACTCATTGATGTTCTCGGGCATCTTGAGAGACCTGATCCTCACACCGGCGAGCTCATTCACGCGGGCTTCAAGCGTCCCGACACGGTCGAGGACACGATGTTGCGCCTGCGTTCATGCATCGCTCTTCTGTCTCAGGAATCCATCAAACTCAAGGATCTGCGTATTCAGCTCAAGGCCGCTTGCAGACCCCTGTGACATGACACAAGAAAGGCGTGTGTGAAAGAAAACATTGTGAATCGTTTCAATCATCTGAGCGACAAGATCGCCATGGTCGCATCCTGGCCAGGGTACACTCTTTCACGAGTGAATGCTGTGGTACAAATCGCATGGGCGAACGGAACCATTGCGAAATACGAAGGGGAACGCGAGAACAATCCGTTTATCGATCTGGTTTTCAGTGTTTCTCGTGAGAATCCTTACGAGACACTCTGTTACGTGCGTCAACGCCTGATGGAAGTATGGGGTAGGAACTACCACGAGTGGACGGATCTGTTCTGCTTGCCTGGCTTGCGACACGATCAAGTGAGCCTGATTCCGGGTTCTCGGGTGTTTCAACCAAACAGCATCACGGTGGCGGCTGTGGATTTCGCTAGCAACTGGCTGGGTTATCCCAAACGAACGTCCATGGATCGAGTCATACAAGAACAAGCCGACGTGCTTGCGGGATTCGAGACACTCTTCAATGTCTGCCAGAGTCCGCAGTGGGTCTTGCAGATGGACGGACATACGGTTCCCTTCGTCATTGCAACCGCCCTGAAGATGCAAACGGAACTTCCTGATTTTGGGACATGGACTGGCGCCCCTGAGATCAGTTGCAGCGAAGGGAAAGTTTCTCTTGGCGGCGCTCGTCATATACGTCATTACTGTTACCGCGCCATGCCAGTGGTTCGTGCATATACGACCATTGGGTGCCCTGTCTAAGTTGTCGACGTGTTCTCTCTTTTCCCCTGCATTCCGCCATGGAATTGGGGAATTTTTGTTTGTGGTAGAATGGCCTTGTTATGAAAGAATTTTTCCTTAAACCAAACGCAAATCCGACCTTGAAGATTGACTACAAAGCTGAGCTGAACGACGAGCAGAGGGCGGTTGTGTTTGAAGGCGATGGACCGACGTTGGTTCTTGCTGGCGCCGGATCAGGCAAGACGCGGACGATCACCTATCGGGTGGCATACTTGATCGAGAATGGTGTTTCGCCAGAGAACATTCTTCTCGTGACATTTACCAACAAGTCGGCCAAGCAGATGCTTGAGCGTGTGGAGATCCTGCTTGGTTGCTATCCGGTTGGACTCTGGGGCGGGACGTTTCATTCGATTGCGAATCGCATCTTGCATAGATACGCGCGCGAGCTCGGCTTCTCGCCGAATTTTACGATTCTTGATTCGGAGGATAGTCGATCGATGATCAAGGTTTGCATTCGCGAGTTACAAATCGACACAAGCGCACGACGATTCCCTTCGCCCGCGAAGTTGCAGGCGATGATGAGTTATGCGCGTAACTCAACGGACTCGATTCGCAAAGTGATCGAGGAGCGCTATGCGAATTTTTTTGATTTGATTGCGACGATCGAACGTATCGCGGAGCTGTACGAGCATCACAAACGACAATCGGACGCGATGGATTTTGACGACTTGCTTGTGAAGTTGCGCGATGCGTTGTTTGCCTCACCGGTGTTTCGTGACCGACTCAGTCAGCAGTTTCAGTATGTGCTTGTCGATGAGTATCAAGATACGAACGTGGTGCAAGCCCAGATCGTTCGTGAGCTGAGTCGTGTGCACAACAACGTTGTGGTCGTCGGCGACGATGCGCAGTCGATCTACTCGTTTCGCGCGGCGCAGATTCGTAACATCCTGGATTTCCCGCTGATCTTTCCGGGCGCACAAACGTTTCGTCTTGTTGTGAATTATCGATCAACGCCGGAGATTTTACAGATTGCCAACGCCTCGATTCGTAACAATGTGGATCAGTTTGAAAAGAATCTCACTGCGGTTCGGCCGTCCGACGAGTTACCGAGTGTTGTTGCCTCGTCAAACGCGAATCAAGAGGCGCAGTATATTGCCCAGCAGATTCTTGAGCTTCGCGAAGAGGGGATGCGTATGGATGAGATGGCCGTGTTGTTTCGCGCCGCGTTTCATTCCCAGGCGCTTGAGTTCGAGCTCATGAAGCGCGACATTCCCTACGAGTATCGTGGCGGTATGAAGTTTTTTGAGCGCGCACACGTGAAGGATATCATCGCGCATCTGCGCATCACGCTTAATCCGCGAGATGAAATGGCGTGGATGCGTATCTTGGGATTGCAAAATGGGATCGGCCTTGTGACTGCACAGAAGTTGATCGTGCAGATTCAGCACATCGAATCACTTGCGGAAGTGTTTGGATGCGAGCTCAAACTTTCTGCTCGAGCAAGTGCGGGTTGGTTGGGGTTGCTTCGAACGATCAAGAAGCTTGTTCTCGAGCAACAGCCGGCAGATTTGATTCACGCGGTGATCTCTGGGGATTACCGTGACTACCTTGAAGCCGAGTATCCCGATTTCATGGATCGACTCGAGGATCTTGAGCAGTTTGCATTATTCGCGGAAGGTTACACGAGTTTACGAACATTCCTCGACGAAGTTTCGCTCACGTCCGACTATGGGGCAGTGCGCGAAGAGGGAATCCGTGACGAGGAAAAGATGGTGCTTTCGACGATTCACCAGGCGAAAGGTCTTGAATGGGACGCGGTCTTTGTGATACATCTCGTCGACGACAAGTTTCCAAATTTGCGGGCGCTTGAAGAAGAAGGCGGAGTTGAAGAAGAGCGTCGACTTTTTTATGTGGCAACAACGCGGGCGCGGAAACGTTTGTTCTACACGTATCCCATTACGTCTGGGTACGATACACTTGCGATCAGTCAGCCCTCGATGTTTTTGCAGGAGTTGCCTGAGAAGTTGTATGAAACGGTGAAGCTCAAATCCTCGCCGGCGTTTCCGTATCGATCAAGCGACACGAACGAGCCAACGATTGTGCTTAATGATTTGGGAGAGCGTGTGAGTCACGTGGATGTTTCCAAGCTAAGTTTTTTGCGAGATATTAATGATCTGTAACTACTCCTTCGACTTCGCTCAGGGATAAATAAATACTGCCTGAGCCTGCAGAGCCCAGCTCAGCTGACGTCGAAGGCATTCGTATGCTCTATTCCTCGGACAAACAATCAGTGAGACGTTTAGGATCAACGGCAATCACAGGCCTCGTTGTTGTGGTGTTATTTGTTGTCTTTGTTTTTGCTGTGTTCCAGTTTCGCAAACCCAAAGAAGCGGTTCAAGATCGCGTTGGCTCGATTGCCGACGTGATGACGCCCGATCCGATCAGTGCGGCAGTGATCGCGGGAGCCATCGACACGGAGTCGGAACATGCGACGATGCATCCACTCAATTCAGCTGAGTCCATTGGACGTGCCCGACGTGGAGAAAAAGATGACGCATATCATATTGAACTTACCCTGACATTACCAGAAATCGATCGGGAGATTTTTTATTACGAAGTCTGGCTCGTGCAACCGATCCCGTATGATTTCTTGCCCATTGGTGAGATGACCACAGATGAGGATGGAAAGTTTATTCTTGCGTGGCAGGCGCCAGACAAAGATGCGGACTATTCTGGCTACGTGCAAATTGTCATTACACGACAAGAGAAGACAGGATCGCCGGATCCCAATGTGAAGATTGCAGAAGGAGAGTTTGGGAAATAGTGTGTCATCCTGAGGATCCCCGACGAAGGATCTCTAAGAGGTCCTTCGGATGCACTCAGGACGATGAGGGCTAGATTTCATGATCGAAATGAAAGCCGCTTGAGCGGTTTTTGATTTGGGTGTTCACGAGCGAGGCGCGCGTCCAGACTCCGCGGCCGTAGCGATGTTGAATGAGATCGAGGGCGTCGATGGCGGCGGCAAGCTTGCGATCTTTTTTGAAGAGGGAAGGTTGGGCGGGTCCGTCGCTTAGATGAGAGGCGCTGACGCCGACAAGGCGAATGGGCTTCATGCCAAACCCCCCTGTGTCCCCCCTTGGAAAGGAGGGAAGGTTTTGGAGAATGCGCCAGGCGTTTTTGAAGATGTTGAATCCATCGGCGGTTGGTTCTTTAAAGACGTGTTGTTGGCCTGCACTCGAAAAGTCGCCGTAGCGAACGTAGGCGCTCACACGGCGAGCAACGAAACCGTCTCGACGTAATCGCCAGCCGACCGCGTCGCAGAGGCGAAGGAGATAGCGTTGAATTTCAACGGGGTCATAGGAATTTTGTGGAAGCGTGTAGGAATGACCCACCGACTTGGGATCGTCTGCGCGTTCTTGTGTGGTCTTTGAACCGACGACACCCGTTTGAATCGCGGCCGAGACCGCTGAACTGTCGCGGCCGTGTGCGGCTTCATGTAGCCAGATGCCATAGGATTTGAATTCCTTCTCGAGACGATCGAGCGGGAACTCGCGGAGCTGTTGAAACGTATAGATTCCAAGATTGTTGAGTCGTGCCTCGATGCGGTGACCAATACCGCAAAGATCTTGAAGTTCGCGTGTGTCGATGAAGCGGATGATGTTCTCGGGTTTGATCACGGTGAGTCCGTTTGGTTTCACACTTTCACCAGCAAGCTTGGCCATCAGCTTGTTGGGTGCCACCCCGATCGATGCGGTGATACGCTCGCCACAGTCCTCGAGCAAACGCGTCCGAATCGCCTGCGCGATGAACGAAGCGCCAAGATAATCGCCAGCGACCTCGGTCACGTCGAGGAAACTTTCGTCGACGCTGAATTGATCCACAATGTGGGTGAAGTCACGAAAGATTCCGTTGAATCGATGCATGATCGCTGAGTACTTCTCGGGATCGCCTGGGTACAAAATTAACGACGGACAGATACGTTTTGCCTCCCACGTCGACATTGCTGTCTTTACGCCAAGCTTCTTTGCTTCGATCGACGCCGTCGTAACAACGGATCGTGTCTGTTCCTGTCCGTTGAAATTTTTCCCTGTAATTGCAATAGCTTTCCCCCGCAAAAACGGGTTCGCTTGTTGTTCGACCGACGCGAAATACGAATTCATGTCTATATGAATATAAATTTTATTCATAAAGAATTCATGCTAGCCCGCCATCCAGTCCACCATAGCTCTTGTCCACCATAGCTCTTAGCGACGGTGGACTTAGCGACGGTGGAAGCCATGCGAAGGTGGGTCGATGTGAATGAAGATGCGATTATCCATCGGTGTACAATTCAACGAGATGCCATTCGAGACATTCTGGGTCCAGTTTTAACTTAAAGTAATTCGTGGCGTCGCTTACCGAGAAGTAGAAGACACGCTTTTGGCCTTCGCGCGCCGTGTGCACCAAATTCACGGAATCGATTTTGTAGTCGCGTTCATTCCATCGCATAACCTTGGGAAGGACACGATTTTGGCAGAACGAGACGACCATGTCTACTGGATCATGGATGAATTCGTGCATAGAGGGTTTGGATAAATTTGGTTTAGGAGGCAAGGTGTCCGTTTTGATTTGTATACTTGGCGACAAATCCACGGACAACTTGTTTGATTCGTCTTCGACTTGCGCGCATACACAATGTTTTGAAGGAGTGACTGATTTGTCGATCTCGTCGACCAGGAAGAAAGGAGAGGGTGATCGCTTGATGACGCAATGTGGCGGTAGACATAGATTTGACTCCTCTCTTCACGAAGGGAGGGGTTGCTATTTTTTTATGAATTTTTTACAATTCAAAAGCCGCCATACATCAGGGACACGCCCTGAATCGTAAAGGTGGCTCTTGTGAAAAGGCGTTGCTCTCGTCCCTCAAAAGACACGCAACGCTTTTTCATTTGTGAAACTTCTGAAAATGGTGAGCTGTTTGGGCTTCGGTCGGAAACTCGTTCACCCCGCCACGGCGGGGCTAACGAGCTTTCCGCCCTCCAGCCCGGCGCATCTCACGCATTTTCAGAAGTTTCATTCTTACACCGGTTGAAATTTTCTAATCACGGCGCGGACAACGCCTTGGATGATGCAGTCTTGGACGAAGATGGGATCCATGGTGCTGTTGGCTGGTTGCAGGCGAATGCGATTGCGTTCTCGGTAAAAGCGTTTGAGTGTTGCGTAGGCGTTGTCGAGCAGGGCGACGACGACCTCGCCATTTTTTGGCGACGGGTTGCGTTCGATGACAACGAAATCTCCATCTAAAATACCATCTTCGATCATGGAGCGTCCTTTGACACGCAGAACGAAGGAGTTGGCGCCGTCCATAACAAACTGTGCGGGCACGGCCATGGTTTCGCGCTCCTCGACGGCTTCGATGGGAATACCGGCCGTGATGAGTCCTACGAGCGGTAGCTCAATGGATGACAGCAGTGGGAAGCGTTCTACCACTTCGATGGATCGCGCCTCGCCTTCGTCACCTACGTTGATTTCACCTTTTTCGGCCAGCGCTTGGACGTGCGCGTGAATGGTGGAAGGGGACGAGAGGCCGAAGTGGTCTCCGATTTCACGATACGACGGAGCGTAGCCGCGGTCTTCGATGTGTTCTCGAATGAACGCGAGAACCTCGGCTTGTTTTTTTGTTAGGGTCATAGCGTGAAAGAGGTGAAGAAGTGACTGAGTGACTAGTGACTGAGGCATGATTTAGTCACTAGTCACTCAATCACTCTGTTCGACTTATGTTCGTATGCTACATCGAACAAAAAGCGAACGCAAGAGATGACATGTGGATAAGTTGTCTCGTAAACAGTGCGTAAGTAATCATTGAGCATCCGCTCAAATTTTGATACTCTTGCATGCGTTCTTGGGATCTCTCGCGTAAAGCGACGTGGTCGCCACGCGACTTTACGTCGACGTTGCTCGAGATGACACAGAAACCCTATGAAAAAAACTGTTGAGTCCGTTCTCGCTGGTCAGCCGGATAAATTGTGCGATCAAATCGCCGACGCCATCGTTGATGAATTTTTGCGTCGTGATAAGGACGCTCACGTGGACATCAATGTTCTTGGCAGTCACGGCATGATCATGATTGGCGGCGAAGTGAACTCGACGGCGGATTTTGATCTCGGTGCGCTTGCCAAGCAGGTGTATCAGGAAACGGGTTATCCCGATGATGTTGAGGTGTTTGTGAATGTCGATGATCAATCTTCTGAAATGAAGCGATCAAAAAGCGGCGCGGCCGATACCGTGATGATTAACGGCTACGCGACATCGGAAACGCGTGAGCTGATGCCGCGCGCGCTTGTCTTTGCGCACAACCTTGCACGACGCATCGACGACTTACGCAAAACAGATCCTGCGTTTTCGTGGTTGCGTGCGGATGGAAAGGTTCAGCTTACGATGGACGGCGATCGGGTCGACGCGCTCACCCTGCTTGTCTCGCACCAACTCAGCGTTGACGAAAAAACCGTTCGCACGGCCCTGCTTGAACGTGTAGTCATGCCCTTTGTTGGCGAGCAGGCCGTTCAGATTTACATCAACCCCATTGGCTCGTTTACCATCGTCGGCTTTCGCGCAGACTCGGGCGCAAACGGACGCAAGCTCGCGGTGGACACCTACGGCGGACTCATTCCCCACGGCGACGGCGCGCTCTCAGGAAAAGATCCAACGCGCGCAGAACGCGCGGGCGCGTACATGGCAAGACACGCCGCACGGTATCTCGTTGAACAAGGTTTGTGTACGTCCGCACTCGTAAACGTCGTCTACACCCTGGGCCGATCCGAGCCCGTCCAACTCCACGTTGTTGGCATGGGCGAGAAATCTCGCGGTGCAAAGATGGATCTCACAAACGTCATCAAAAGCCAGTTCGATTTCCGCCCAGAAGCCATCGTCGAACGATTAAATCTCTTACAGCCCATCTACCGAGCAACCGCGCTCTACGGACAGTTCGGTCGCGTGGGGTTTCCGTGGGAGGTTACTGGTTAACTGCGATAAATATCTTTTCGATGTTTTGCAAGCACGAGTCGTATCGTTGTTGGGTCGATGAAACAAAAAATCACGCGCCAATCACGTGAGATTCTAAAGGAGAAAAATCCACTTAATGTGCCGGTGAGTTTCTTTGTGTGCAGGATTGAGTCGTAAGGGTTTGTTGAAACGCGTTCTAAGAGATCATCCAATTTTTCTTGCTGTTCGACAGGAAGTCTTTGCACGGATTTTAAAAATTTGTTTCCAGTCTCGATCTGAATCATAGCTTTTTCAGCTTGGCGAGGAGGGATCCTTTTCCTGTATAGCGATACGTCGCGGACTCCGCACTTGCCTCGAGGATCTCGCGAACGACCTGTGGGCGATAGTTGCCCTCTTTGTCTTTTCCGACCACGCCGATCATCAACGATCGCAACGCAGAGACTTCGCGACGAAGCCGCGCCATTTGTCTTGAGAGAGATGTCTTTGTGGTTGTTGAAGTTTTCATAGAATTCATTGTGGGTTATCCCGTATCTTCTCCTAATTTAGGAACAAACAAGATTTCATCGTTGTCTGTCATCCTGAGTGCATCCGAA
>CAYJWY010000012.1:21831-24342 GCA_964374035.1 uncultured Gammaproteobacteria bacterium | reverse complement strand
GGATAACCCACAATGAATTCATAATTTGTTCCTTTGGAGGTATGTCAACGAAGAAAAAAGAAATTGTGAAGCCGGTTAAAAAGATGGTTGTTAAAAAAGCCGTTGCGAAATCCGTTGCGTCCAAACGTCGAGCAACGCCTGCGCCCGCAACCAAGCCGGTGCATGGCAAAACGGTGACGCATCATCGCGTTGTTTTGTACGAGACGTGTACGAACTGCGCGCACATGCCTGATCGTGTTGGTGCGCTTGTTGGCACACTCTCGATTCTTGTAGCGATTCTGTCGGGCATGGTCGTCGCACTTGCGCCACTTCCACAAAACTGGCAGAATCTTTTGACAAGTAACTATTCGACGGGCATCGAACAAATCGTTGCTCAAACATAACTATGCGAACTGTGAAATTTGGTGCGCTTGTGGCCGTCGTGGTCTTGACGGGCGCGGGATGTTTTAAAGGGGCGGCTCCAACGGAGGATTTAACGGTGAATTTTAATCAAGAACCACCTGTGCAAGAACAAACAACTGTCCCCATGTGGGAGTTCCCTGGAGTTCTTGCTCCAGAGGAAATTGAAAAGAAACAAATTCGATTGACCACAAGTAAGGGGGTGATTGTCTTCGAGCTCTTTGCCGACACTGCACCAAAGACGGTTTCTAACTTCGTCTATCTTACAACCGGTGGATTTTACAACGGCCTCACGTTCCATCGTCGAGAAGAAGGTTTCGTGATTCAGGGTGGCGATCCAAGCGGTAACGGCTCGGGTGGTCCTGGATACAAGTTTGAAGATGAGCTGAAGGACAGCTACACGTACACACGAGGCATCGTGGCGATGGCAAACGCCGGGCCAAACACGAACGGCTCTCAGTTTTTCATCATGCTTGGTGATACACCGCTACCAAAGGCCTATTCCATCTTTGGTCGAGTGACAGAAGGGATGGACGTGGTCGACAAGATTCAGGTTGGCGATGTGATGACGGCCGTTGCGGTTGAGAATGCGAAGTAATCACACAAAAAGAACACAGGTCTACGTAAAACGTGCCTGTGTTTTTGGTTTGTTGCTCAACAAAGCTCTTAAGTCTTAGCCTGGCTTGGATTTGTTTAAACAAAAAAGCTTGACCGGTTGGTCAAGCGAGTGGCTCAGTGTTTCAGCGTTTCTTTGCCCAGGCCGATCGATGCGATCACCTCGGCGCTGTGGGTTCCTACCAGCGTGTCGGGATAGCGCTCGAGCGCTCCGGGAAGGCCGCGGTATTGGGGCAGAACGTTCAGCTCGCCGTCCATGGCGAAGTGCGGGAAGAAGGTGGAACTGACGCGCACTGTTGAGCGTCCTTCGCGCAATGCTCTTTGCAGGGCTGTGAGCGTGGGCAGAATGATCGCGACTTCGTGGAAGCCGGCCATGATGCCGTCCTGGTTCATACCTCCCGCGAAGAGATGTTCCATCTGTTGTCCGAACTGCGCGAGCAGACAGCCCTTGGGAACCTTTACCTGGAACGGTGCGCCACTTCGCGTCCAGCCGATGAGGCCGGGAAAGTTGCTTCTGCCATGCAGTGTTGCGCCACCGTTGAAATCCAGATGGAAGCGACTGATCACGTGGCCCAGAAGGTTCAGATCGCTCGCGAGCGCCGGGAGATCTTCCGACTCCATGATGCGTCGAGCAAGCTCAAGTCGGTTGATGTTGATTGCGTGGCTCAGGAGCCACATCAGATCACAGCCCGTGGGAGCGAGCAGATGCGGCGCTTCCTTGAAGCGATGAGAGATCGTCCCAGGGTTGAGATCGAATGCGCTTTCGGTGATCGAACCGATCATGTAGCTCGCCTTGAGCAGTAAGTTTCCCCAGTCGTTCATCGTCGATTCCCATTCGGGCGCGAAAGCTTTGGGGATCACGGGGTCGGCTTGCAGATCGGCGAACGCGGAGTGCTTGGGTCGATCTCCCATGCGCCAGAAGAAGCGCGCGAGTGGATTGGAGCCCGTGTGGTTTCTGCCGTAGGGTTGGCAGTCTTCGGGGAACGCCTTCATTTCGGCGAACCAGCGTTTGTCCTCTTCGATGTACGGCTCGGTGTAGCCGACTTGGCGGTACACACGTTGTCGCACATCGACGTGCAGAGCTTGCTCGTCTTGAGCGAAGTAGCGTTCCATCATCCTGAGAAACCGATCGTTGTCGTCCTCGAGGACTGTGGGAAAGCGCAGGACAGCGAGGTTCAGCTCGAGCGCTTGCGCACGAAACTTCGCGAGCTCGCGGGCGACGGCGATTTTCGGAGAACCCGATTGAATCACCTGAACATCCACGGGTTCGATGGAAAATTCACGAAGTCGAAGTGGTGACATGTCTAACCTCCACGTTGCAAGAGGCAACGAGGGGAGGTTAGCATGCGGCACCGAAAATGCAAATTCCCGTGTCATCCTTCCCGTGTCATCCTTCCCGTGTCATCCTGAACGCAGTGAAGGATCCCTTAAGAGATCCTTCGTCGATGCTCCTCAGGATGACACACGCGTCGATGTTCCTCAGGATGACACACGCGT
>CAYJWY010000012.1:0-21731 GCA_964374035.1 uncultured Gammaproteobacteria bacterium | reverse complement strand
TCGATGCTCCTCAGGATGACACACGCGTCGATGTTCCTCAGGATGACACACGCGTTGAGGTTTTTTAGGATGATACGCGGCGATTATGTTATACTCACCCCATGTTCTCCAAGATCACCGAAAAAACGTTTTACCAATATCTCAAGTGCCCGAATTGGGTGTATTTTGATGCGCATACAGACGATCGAAAGGCGCACGACGCAATCATGCAGAAGTTGATTGCTGACGACATGGTCGATGAGAAAGAAGCGAGTTTGATTTCGGATCGTCAGAACGTCGCGCGCGTCACGTCCGAAGATCCGGACGCGGCGTTTGATGAAACACTCGCGTTCATGCGTGAAGGTCGACAAACCATTGTGGGCGGCTTGCTCGTGGATAAGCACTGGGTCGGTCATCCGGATTTGCTTGAGCGCGTGGAAGGTCGTTCGCGGCTTGGCAATTATTACTACGTCGCCGTGGACTTGAAGCGTTCGCGTTTTTTGCGCGACGACTTCAAGTTTCAGGGATGTTTTTACGCAGAACTCCTCGAGAGGATTCAGCAGGTGAAGCCTCAGCAAGGCTACGTCATCAATGCCGACGGCGTGGTGATGTCGTACTTGATCGAAGAGTTTGCGCATCATTACAAACTCACGCTCAGCGAAATCGAAAAGATTATTGCGGGACAACGTCCGGTGCATTTTGTGACGTCGGGTTGCAAGCAGTCGCCGTGGTTTGAACAGTGTCGGAGTGAATCGGAAGAGTGTGATGACATCTCGTTGCTGAACCGCGTCTGGCGTGAAGAGGTTCATCGTCTCGGCGAGGTTGGTGTAAAAACGATTTCTGATCTTGCGCTCAAGTCCGTCGCGGATCTGGAAACGCTTGCGCCGGATCTGAGTTCGAGTCGCCTGGAGATCATGCGCGATCAAGCCGTAGCGATCAAAGATGGTCGACATATCATTCGACAACATGTCGAGATGATCGAAGCAAAAACGGAATTATTTTTTGACATCGAAAGTGATCCCCTGCGAGATTTCGATTATTTGTTTGGTGTGCTCAAGGTTGAAAACAATCAACAAACGTACCATCCGTTTTTCGCGGACGATCCATCGCAAGAAGAAGCGATGTGGAAAAGCTTCGTCGAGTTCATTGAGCAACACATCGACGCGCCCATCTACCACTACGGTTGGTTTGAGGTGGAAGTGATTCAACGCTTTTCTGCCAAGTACGGCATTTCCGAATTTGCGCGCGAAGCCCTTGATCGCAACATGATCGACCTCCTCGCGCTCGTTCGTCCCGCCGTCATTTTCCCGCTCTCGTTCTATTCACTCAAAGATATTTGCCACTATTTAGGATTCAATTGGCGTAGCGAGGACGCTTCCGGCGCGAATTCGGTTTTGTGGTTTGAAGAATACCTCGGCGATAAAAGCAAGAAGATGCTTCTGCAAAAGATTTTCGATTACAATGAAGACGACGTTCGTGCAACGCACCATTTGCAACGCTGGATTCGTGAGAACGCCTGCCTATGAAACGCCAGATTCGATTCTTCATTGAGTTCTTGATCATTTTGATTGCCCTTGGGGCCGCGCTGTTTTCGCAACGCGTGTTCATTACAGAATGGGTTGAAAATAAAATGAAGGCAGAGTTGCCCCAGGCGGTTGCGTTTGAGGAAGTAAAAAAAAAAGCGAAGGAGGAAACGAAAGAGGAAACGAAAGTGGAAGTGCCGTCCCCAGCTATTCCTGTCGTCCTGAGCCCAAGCGAAGGACCTCTTCTGGATGATACGCAAAGAGATCCTTCGTCGGTGGAACCTCCTCAGGATGACACAGCAACACTTCCCGCCTCCATCAACCTGGCCGTGCCGTTTACTCCCCAAGCTCCGCGTGCGGACTGGTCCCTGCCCTATCAAGAAGCTTGCGAGGAGGCCAGTCTTTATATGGTTTATGCTTATTATCAGAAGTTCTCACCAGGCTTGATTTCTGCCGAGAGTGCGGAAAAAGAGCTTCTCCAGATCATCGCCTTCGAGCAAAAACTTTTTGGTTACTATGAAGATACGACAATTGAGCAAGTCGCAACGCTTGCCGAGTCCATGTATGGCTATGGAAACGTCGAGGTGATCGATGATCCAACCGTTGAACAAATCAAAACTCAACTCGCCGAGGGTCGACCTGTTATTGTTCCCGCGGCCGGACGTCTTCTTCAAAATCCCAACTTTCAACAACCGGGCCCGGTCTACCACATGCTCGTGATTCGTGGATATACAAATAAGGGTCAGTTCATTACCAACGATCCGGGCACGCGTCGCGGCGAAGCGTATCTCTACGATTTTGACACACTCATGAATGCCATCCATGATTGGAATGGTGGCGACGATATCACACAAGGAAAGAAACGTATCTTGATTATTTATCCTGAAACATAATTGTGTCATCCTGAACGAAGGGAAGGATCTCCGGAGAGCCTTCGTCGCTTTGTTCCTCAGGATGACCGCAGTTCTATGGACTATCTCTTGGGTGGTGCGCTTGGTGCGATTGTGGCGTTTGTGTTTTCGATTCCGGCGATTGTGCTTGAATACACATCACATGGCAAGATCGAAGACACGCCGCTTGTAATGGACGTGAAAACGATTTTCGGTCTCAAGCTGAAAAAATCAGAAATCTTTTTGGTGAGCCTCTTGTTGCACATCGTTGTTGGATTTTTATTCGGGCTTGTCTACATTGTCTTTGTTCAACAAGGGTGGTCGCTCGCCTCGTTCGCGCCGTTTACGATTCAATCCTTCTTTGTATACGCGGTCATGAGCTGGGTCGTTGTCAATATCATTCTGTATCCATTACTTAACATGGGACTGTTCGCGCACAAAGAAGGCTCGCACGTTTGGTTGCAAACGTTACTTTCCCACTTGCTTCTTGGTCTTGCCATTTGGTTGCTGGTGCAGTATTATCAACCCTTTTATTTCATGCCGACTCTGTGAGGGAACCTCGCATTCTGCGCGTAGCGCAATACCTCGAACTGATCAATGAGACCTTGCGAATCATTCCTTCGCAGGATTTTGTTGTGGAGGGTGAAGTGTCGGATTTCAAGATTGCTCAGCAGAAGTGGGTAAGTTTTGACTTGAAAGATGAGGGTGGGGAAGCCGTGCTTAAATGTTTCATGACCGCCTGGCAGATTTCGGTTGCGATTGAAGATGGAATGCGCGTGCGTGTTCAAGGTTATGCCAAAGTGTATGAACGCTTTGGTCAGTTCAAGATGAACGTGCAGTCGGTCGAACCGGTGGGTGAAGGCGCGCTTGGCCGCGCGTATCAGTTGTTAAAAAAGAAACTCGAGGACGAGGGGTTGTTTGATGTGTCCCGCAAGCGCACGCTTCCACGATTCGTCGAGACGATCGGCCTTATCACTTCGCGCGATGCGGCGGCGTATGGTGACTTTTTGCGCGTGGTGAAAAATCGTTGGGGCGGTGTTTCGATTAAACACGCGCATGTGCATGTCCAAGGTCGCGAGGCTGTCGACGAGATTCTTGCGGCGTTTTCGTATTTCAATCGTCTCGATCTTCATGAACGGCCCGATGTGCTCGTGCTCACGCGCGGGGGCGGGGGACTCGAGGACTTGCATGCGTTTAATGATGAGCGTGTTGCACGCGCCATTTTTCAGTCGAAGATTCCTGTGGTTGTTGGCGTGGGTCACGAACGCGACGAATCGCTCGCGGACTTTGTTGCGGATGTTCGAGCCTCAACCCCGTCGAACGCGGCCGAACGCATTGTACCGAGTCGGGGCGAAGTGCATCGAGAACTCGAGAACATGCAGCGTTTCATCCGCGATCGTTTACAGCTGTCGTTGGATGAGTATCATCATCGCATCGATCGCGCCATGTCGATCTTCGGTGTGATTCTGAATCGCCAGAAGGCTCGCTTGCAAACCATTCGCGATCATTTCGAGCGTTGCGTGGGCGACTGGATTCCTTCGATTAAAGAAACCCTCCAATCGTTCGATGCGCTCTTTCGCCAAATCGATCCCAAACGTTTGCTCGCGCGTGGCTACAGCATCGTTACATCAAACGGCTCGGTTGTGAAAGACGCCTCAACGCTTGAAGTCGGCTGTCCAATCAGTGTACAATTTGCGGCAGGATCGCTGGACGCGCAAGTGAAGCGATTGAATGGAAAGGGTCAGCAATTTCTTGTTTAAACAATTTCGTCATCCTCCCTCGTCATCCTGCTTGTCATCTTGTTTGTCATCTTGTTTGTCATCCTGTTTGTCATCCTGAACGAAGTGAAGGATCTCTTAAGAGGTCTTTCACTGCTCAGGACGACAGAGAACTCTATGTCCACAAAAAAAATCGTTAACTTCGCGAGTGCCTTCGAAGAGCTCGAACAGATCACCCAGTGGTTCGACGGCGAGGAGCATGTTGATCTTGATGAAGGGTTGAAAAAGTTCGAGCGCGGACTGGAGCTTTCAAGTTCGCTCAAGAAGAAACTCGCGGAAGTCGAAAACAAGGTTGAAGAAATCAAACTCAAGTTTGAATCCTAATCGTATGGCCTACATCCTCTTTCGTTGGATCATCAACGCGCTCGCCCTCTTGCTGGTTGCCAACATCGTCCCAGGTTTTGAGGTCTCGACCTTCTACAGCGCTCTGATCGCCGCGCTCGTTTTGGGTCTTGTCAACGCCCTCGTGCGTCCACTCTTGTTTATTCTCACGCTTCCGGTCACCATCGTCACGCTCGGCCTTTTCACGTTTGTCATCAACGCGCTCATGCTCTGGCTTGTTTCCTCGATCGTCAAAGGATTCGAGATCAGTGGCTTCGTGCCGGCATTACTCGGGGCCTTGGTGCTCTGGGTTATTTCCATGCTCACCAATTGGTTTATCGATCAAGTGAAGGAATCGTAAAACAGTGGAGCTCAGCTCGACTGTTTTTTTCGTCGCACATCTATGGCGCACAAGAACACGCTTTCGCCCTCAATACTCGTTATCTCTGTCGGAGGTTCCCTTGTTGTGCCGAGCGCGGGAATTGACCACGACTTTTTGCGTGATTTTAAGAAGCTCATTCAAAAGCACGTAAAAAAAGGCTGGCGTTTTGTCATCGTCGTTGGTGGTGGTGCAACCGCACGACAGTATCAACAAGCCGCGCGCAAAGCAGGCAAGCTCACGCGCGATGACCTCGACTGGCTGGGCATTCACTCGACCCGACTCAACGGCCACTTGATGCGAACCGTGCTACGCGATGTTGCGCATCCAGTGATGATTAAGGATCCAACGTGTGAGTTCAAGAAGTGGAAACAGCCCGTCCTCGTCGC
Organism: uncultured Gammaproteobacteria bacterium; assembly: GCA_964374035.1. Taxonomy (GTDB): domain Bacteria; phylum Patescibacteriota; class Patescibacteriia; order UBA9934; family GWF2-40-263; genus CALRGL01. The sequence continues at coordinate 16,472 of CAYJWY010000012.1, read as the reverse complement.
GGCGGGGTGGAAACCTGGGTGGTCGACCGACTATGTCGCAACGCGACTTGCGAAGCGGTTGAAGGCGAAGGTTGTCATCAACCTATCGAACATCGATTATCTCTACAATAAAGATCCCAACAAACACAAGGACGCGGAGCGGGTTTGTGACATCTCGTGGAAGGATTTTCGCAAGATGGTTGGCAACCAGTGGGATCCAGGAATGAACGTCCCGTTCGATCCTGTCGCCTCACGCCTCGCGCACCACAACGGGATCCATGTGGCGATTTTGAATGGGAAGAATTTGCAAAACATTGACGCGCTGTTGAGTGGCAAGACGTTTGTGGGGACGATGATTGGAATTTAAGCAACATTAAAGCCAAAGATGCAAAAAAATGCAAAGCCTGGCTTACACGAGTGTAAGCCATGCTTTGTATGTTTGAGGCTTTTGTTTGTATGTTTGAGGCTTTGCATGTTTGACAGATCAAGCCGTTGTTCTTATACTCTCCTCAAACGAAAGATTTGCCGTAGACAACGGGCCGTAGGTCCGCCGAAGTCGAGCTCAGCTCGACGAAGGTGGATCGCATAACTCCCGTCGAGGTGAAAGAAAAGCGTCTACGCTTTTCGATCATAACTGCGGTGCGAATCGGCAGTTTTTTGTTAACGTAAAGGTCGAAAGAATAGTCATGGAGTTGTGGAGTCATAAAGTCTTGGAGTTGTTTAGAACTCCACGACTCCACGACTTAATCATCCACTATGCCAAAAACACGTTCAGAGAAAGAGCAGATTATTGCTGAGCTTTCCAAGAAGTTGGCTCGCATGAAGTCTGCGGTGTTTACCCAAGTGTCGGGATACACCATGGAAGATGCGAACTCGCTTCGGACAAAAGGTCACGTGCAAGACGTCGAGATCTTCGTTGCCAAGAAGACCCTCCTCGCTCGTGCGCTCGAGGCCAACGGATTCATGGTCAAAGACGGTGACTTCGATGGAAGCATTCTGACCACGGTTGGTTACGGCGACGAAATCGCTGCGGCCAAGCTCATGGCACAGTTTGCGAAGGATCGCGATGGAATTTCCATCGTGGGCGGTATCCTGGAAGGCCGCATGGTCGACGGGGCTTCCGTTAAACAGCTTGCCACCCTGCCAAGCAGGGAAGAGTTGCTCGCGAAACTTGTCGGCTCGTTGAACGCTCCGGTTTCCGGATTCGTCAATGCACTTGCAGGGAACTTGCGAAATGTTGTGCATGTTCTTCGTGCGATTCAGGAGGCTAAGGTTTAATTAAATCAAAAAGTGACTGAGTGACTAGTGACTAAGTGACTGAGTTAGTCACTAGTCACTCAGTCACTAATCACTCTCGACCCCACTATGTCAGACGAAACAACACAGATCGAGGTTCCTGCAAAGTTTCAGGATCTCGTTTCCAAGATCGAGCAGATGTCAGTTCTCGACCTCGCTGAGCTTGTGAAGATTCTTGAAAAGAAGTTCGGTGTGAGTGCCTCGGCTCCGCAAATGATGATGGCCGCAGGTGCCGCTCCTGCCGCAGTAGTCGAAGAGAAGACATCCTTCGATGTTGAGCTCACCGCCGCTGGCGACAACAAGATCGGCGCGATCAAGGCCGTTCGTGCGATCACGGGTCTTGGCCTTAAGGAGGCCAAGGATTTGGTCGACGGTGCTCCAAAGATGGTCAAGGAAGGCATTGCCAAGGCGGAAGCTGAGGCGATCAAGAAACAGCTTGAAGAAGCTGGTGCAACGGCATCCGTTAAGTAAAAAAACACCGGAAATGTAGGGGTAGGTCTCGCTTATCATCCCTCCGAAGCCATGGCGAAGGAGAGGTGCCTGCCCAACATTCCGGTGTTTTTGTTTGGTGATTATTTCAGATGACTTGCGGCGATCGAATAAAGTTTTGATCCTGTGAGGAGATAAATTGTATAGTCTTTTTCGTCGACGACAAAGTCTGTGAGTTCTTGGAAGGTGTCCGATCGGTATTGTAAGACGAATTCCCCTGTCTCCTTTTTGAAGACGATGAGGCGTTTTGTCGCTGGTTCAAGAACATAGATGAAGAGACTATCGGGGTCTGTCCAAATGTCTGAGGCTGTGGTGATCGGGGGATCCACCAGGCCTGTGTTCCAACCGACCTCGCTTCCATTGACATATTTCAGGATTGTTCCATCTTTTTTCAGGACAAAGACACTTCCATCGATCACAAAAGAAACCGCGTTATCTAGTTCGGTTGTTTTTGCCTCGATCCATTTTGTCGCAGAACCAAATTCGCCTCCTGCGCGCGCGTAGCGGTAGATTTGACCTTCGCCCAAGCCTTTGGGTTGCAGTACGTAGAGACGGTTTGCGTATGCCATTAAATCCACTGAGCCCGTTGCATCAGAGAGTTCAAGTGATTTTTGCTCTTGTGTCTGCGTATCCAATTGAATCACTCCGTCAGCGGAAAGCGCATACGTTTGATTATTGTCCGATGAGGCCGCTAAGATTGGAGACGTTGTAGTTCTGGCGGCTCCAGAAGCCTTGAACACTTTTTGTGTCTTGTTCAGCGCATATACTCGACCGTCAGATCCAAAGACGTACAACTGACTGTCAATCTTTGTGAGCGCATGAGCAAAGACTCCATCGTTCACTAACGCGAGGTCGCCAAGTAACGCCGGATTTGGAATTGTCACAATGCGGCGCAGTTCATTCATCGCGATTTCGATTTCTTGTTTTAGGGAGGCGACCTCGGCCTGTTGTTGTTCCGTGTCTTTGGGAAGACTGTCGATCAGTGCGGTCGCATTCACATAGAGACTACGCGCCTGGTTTTCATCTTTGTAAATAACTGCACCGGCCGCGCGTTGCATAGTGTCTTCGATGGTTGAGAGTTTATCCGTGTATTGTTTCAATGCCTCCTCTTCCGCTTTTGACTTCGATAAAAATGAAACGCTGAAGGTGAGCAGAATGATCGCCGCAACGGTAGCGGCCACAAGATACCTGGTTGATCGAGGAAGGTGAAGAACGTTCCTGCGAACATTGGATATGGACGTTGAAATATCCCGCGAACCTCTCGAGACGTTTTTCAAAAATCCAGAGCGCGTTTCTTTTTTTCCAAGATGGCTCAGTATCCGTGTTATTTTTTCCATTGCACGTTTCGTTATTTTGGAGGCACTTCTCACGAGTTTTTGTAGGAGCTGAAGGTACGTCTTCCAAGAGGGTTGTGTTTTTTTGAGGTCACTCAGCAAACGAGAAGCCATTTTTCGTTCAAGCAGTTTCTCGAATAACCAAACGATCATGCGACCTATTTTTGGTTTTCGATCTTCGAGAAGCGAACTCGTTTCCGCTTCATTGTTGGTCATGTTGTGGATCGAAAGATCGGAAAGAGGTTTGGCGTAACCTTCCTTCATCTGTGTCATTTTCTCCGCAACTTTTAGGACAATGATGAGAACCTGTTCCTTCATCGAGAAATATTGTCGAATTTTTTCAATGGATCCGCTTGGAGGAAGGGTTGTTAACAATCCATTCAATTCGTCGGAGGAAATTTCTCGTTGGAGTTCTTTGTTGCTGAGACAAAAGACGTCACCTTCATGTAAATCTCCATCGAGTACGACGGCAAAAGCTTTTTCCCAAGTCGGGAGCGTCTGTTCCGTTTGGATGCTTCGTGAAATATTTAGGAGCTGGTAGCGATGAGAGGGTTGCTTATGAAGAAAGAGCGCTGTGAGTTCACCTGTGCCTGAAAGATACATTTGTTCTTCAACCGCAATACCCAAAACAGCATTGAATCGATCGATTTGAAGATTCCACGTTCCCTCCCGTACGTGCTGTGCGAGTGTTTCATTGAGTGATCCCAAAAATTGTTCGAAGCGATGTTGTGGGTTTGCATCTTTTCCAAATGCCGTTGCGAGTCGATGAAGTTGTTCAGAGAGAATTTGATACAACATCTCGATATCGGCGTTTCTATTGATGGTGTGTGCGATCAAAAAGACGAAGCCATTTCTTGACTCGATGGGCAAGAGCATTGAAATCCCATGAATACGTTCAATGGGAGTTTCAGGTTCATAGTGTGCGGCCCTGATGTTGGGTGCCATAGTGAAAAGTCGGTATTTGCCCTGTGAGTACCATTTGTGTACATTATACCCAGTCGGCGTGCTCATGCAACCGGAACTATGGCAAAAAATGTCTTCAACGTAGAACAGATGTTTGGATCTAAGACGCGCGCTCGTTTGATGGGTTTATTTTTACAACATCCAAAAGAATCCTTTTTTGTTCGAGAATTGACGCGAAGAATCGACGCACAGTTGAATTCTGTACGACGCGAGCTTCAAAATCTCATCGAAATGGGTTTTATCCTTGAAAAACTTGCGAAGGATGAACCTAAGTCCAAGGCGCTGGGCGACAAGAAAAAGTATTATTGCGCGAATACGGATTTTATTCTTTTTGAAGATCTGCGTTCGCTTTTTCAAAAGATGCAAATTTTGATCAAACAGAATCTTGTCACGGAGATTGATGAGAAGGGACGTATTGATTTCTTTGCGTTTACCGGTCGATTCGTCAATGATCCAAGTATTCAAACCGACATCCTGATCGTCGGTTCTATCAATCAGGCTGATTTACAGAAGTTGATTTCACGCTTTGAACTTGAGGTTCCCTACGAAATTAATTACACCTTGATGCCCAAGGCCGAATTTGTCGATCGCAAACAGGTGGCTGATCGATTCCTCACGTCTGTGTTAACAGGCGAAAAGATCGTGATGATCGATCGACTGTAAGTTATGTATCTTTTTCTTTGCTCACAGGATCTTCACAGGCTAGATCTCGCGCTCGTTGACACAGCGCATGTGTTAGAACAAACAAGCGTGGAAACAACCCCGGAACAATTTTTATCTGTGCTGGACAGCCAGCTGAGCGTCTGGCATACGCAACTCGCCCGGTTGAAGGGTGTTATTGTTGTTTCCGGGCCAGGCTCCTTCACATCGAGTCGCTTGACGGTCACCATTGCAAACGCGATTAGTTTTGCATTGAGCCTTCCGATGATTGCCGTTGAAAATCCCGATCGACTTGCGGTCAAGGAGCTTCTGAAGTCCATTGACTTCGACACGAAGCAGTCCGAGTTTGCCATTCCCGTGTACGATCGACCTGCACATATTACATAGGCGTACACGCTGTAAAACATTGAATCGTACATCAAAAAATGCTATCATCAAAGTAATCATTTAAGTAATCATTAACTTTCCCCTTATGGAAATTACCGACCTCATTCAGGCTCCGTTGCTGGATTTGTGGACGAGTTTGTTGCAATATGTTCCAAATCTTTTTGGGGCGATCATCATCTTTATATTGGGGATCACGATTGCCGGTGTGCTTAGAAAGGTTGTTGAACAACTCATTAAAGTGCTTCACATCGATGACCTCGCACAAAAGCTCGAGATCACCACGCAATTTTCGCGAGCCGGTCTTCAATTGCACATCGGCAAACTCCTCGGCTGGACTGTGCAGTGGTTCTTCATTGTCGTTTCGCTCATCGCGGCTACGGATATTCTTGGTTGGGAGCAAGTGACGGATTATTTAAAGCAAGTCGTACTCTTTATTCCAAACGTCATCGTGGCGGTAATCATTTTGCTCGCGGGAATTTTGCTTGGAAATTTTGTACAACGCGTTGTGAAATCTTCTGTTGAGGCGGCAAAACTTGAGAGCGCAGGATTTCTTTCCGGCCTTTCCAAGTGGGCCATTCTTGCGTTTAGTTTCATGGCCGCGCTCGTACAACTGCAAATAGCCCCTGAGCTGATTCAGACGTTGTTCACCGGACTTGTCTTCATGCTGGCGCTTTCCGGTGGACTCGCGTTTGGACTTGGTGGCAAGGAACACGCCTCGCGTGTGCTGGATCGTTTACGAAAGGATATTTCCAACCAATAATGGATCGCTATTATTACGGACAACGGCGTTTTTGGGAGATGTTCCCCGGCCTCTTGGTTTGGGGAACCTTTGTTTCGGCCTTGATTCTTTCGTTTCTTCAACCGTTATGGGTGATCATTTTTATCATTCTCTTCGATCTGCTTTGGTTGTTTCGTGTCATCTATTTCAACATTTTCTTGATTCTCTCATGGCAGACATATCGCAGGACGATTCAGATCGACTGGCAGGCGCGTCTCGCATCGATTGCTGGTTCTGAGAACATTTATCACCTCGTTTTTTTGCCGACCTACAAGGAGGACGTTGAGATTATTCGCTCGACGATACGCTCACTTTCACAGAATTCTTTTCCAAATGAGCGCATGTTCATTGTCTTGGGAGGAGAAGCGGCTGATCACGAAGCATTTTCGAGAACATCGAAAATTATTCAGGAAGAATTCGGTTCGATTTTCAAAGGACTTATTATCACAGAGCATCCAAACGGCTTGTCCGGTGAAATTCCTGGGAAAGGTTCCAACATGAACTGGATGGGAACACAGGTTGAACACTATTTGTCCTCGTCGTTTCCTCACATTGAGGATCGCGATCTTGTCGTCAGCGCGTTTGATGTTGATACGATCGCGCACGAACAATACTTTTCCTATCTCACGTACTTGTACTGCACGATCGACAATCCTACACGCTCTTCCTATCAACCCATCGCCTTGTTTTCAAACAACATTTGGACGGCATCCGCTCCCGTGCGAATCGGCGCGTTTGGAACAACGTTCTGGCTGTTGGGTGAACTCACGCGGCCGCATCGTTTGTGGACATTTTCTTCACATTCCATGCCATGGCTTATGCTCAAAGATGTTGGGTATTGGCAGAAAGATATCGTGAGTGAAGATTCGCGCATCTTCATGCAGGCCTTCATGCATTATCACGGCGATTACCGAGTCACTCCGATGTTCATGCCGGTATCCATGGACGCGGTCACGGGTCGAACGTATCGTGAGTCACTCGCGGCTCTGTATTTTCAGATGCGCCGTTGGGCGTGGGGCGTAGAACATCTTCCCTATCTCATCGATGGTTTTCAAAAGGACAGGCTCATTCCATTCCGAAAGAAAGTAAAATATGTGTTCAACCACATTGAAGGAATGTACACGTGGGCAACGGCTCCGGTCTTGATGTTTGTGCTCGGCTGGTTGCCACTTTGGCTTGCCAAGGGTCAATCAAACTCCATCGTGAAAGCCGCGCCGTTTGCGCTTGAGCAAGTGATGCAACTCGCGATGATCGGTATTCTCATTTCCGCTGTTGTTGGACTGTCGTTGTTACCTCGTCGTCCCGAGCAGGTGAAAACGTATAACTGGATCGTGATGATTTTGCAATGGGCGCTATTGCCCGTGACCTTCATTGTGTTCGGTTCCTTTCCAGCCATCGACGCCCAGACTCGGTTAATGCTTGGGAAGTACTTGGGATTTAACGTAACGAAGAAATCAAGGTAGGATTCCAACACTATGGAACGACATTATCCAAAGGTTTCCATCCATATTGTCGCATGGAATTCCATGCGTTTTTTGCCTGAGTTGCTTGCGTCGATTGAAAAGCAAACATATCGCGATTTTAACGTGTTGATGATTGATAATGGTTCCAACGATGGCACGGAGACATTTGTTCGTGCAAACTATCCGCGTGTCGCCTATTTGCGAAATGCCAAGAATCTTGGATTCTCGTTTGCACACAATCAAGGTATTCGCTATGCGTTGGATCGATGGGAACCTTCCACATACGCGACTCGCTATGTCCTGGTTACCAACCCGGACATCATTCTGACGGAAACCTTTCTCGAGCAATTGGTTCATTGTGTTGATCTGGATCAGACGATTGGATCCGCCGGTGGAACTCTGCTTCGAGCATTTGGCGAGAATCTTCGTGACGAAACATTGAGTGAAATCGTCCGTTCCGACCTCATTGACTCAACGGCATTGCGTCCTCAAAAAAACGGAACCTGTTCAGATCGTGGAGCCGGAGAAATGGATGTGGGTCAGTACGATTTAGAAACAAACGTCTTTGGTGTATCCGGCGCACTGGTCCTGTTTCGAGCGAGCGCCCTTCAGGACGCGCGCTTTCAAGATGAGTTTTTTGATCAAGATTTTTTTGCCTACAAGGAAGACGTCGATCTCGCATGGCGTTTACAACATCTGGGTTGGAATGCACGATTTGTTCCAGATGCCGTCGCCTACCACTATCGCGGGATGTACGGAAAAGAGCGCATGGGTTTGTGGGAACGTTTTAAGAATCGTCGCAATAAATCTCTTTCCCTAAGCTATTACTCGACTCGCAATCAATGGCTTCTTCTTTGGAAGAATTTGAGTTTTCTGAGCGCGATCCTCTGGTTTCCAAGAATTTTTGTGAGCGAGATGTTGCGCATCTTGTATACATTTTTTTTCGAGATGAGGAATGTTCGTGCATTCTTCGATGCCATTCGATTGTTGCCGAGGATATGGAAAAAACGTCGTCAATTGATGAAACATCGTAAGCGAAAAGGAAAAGAATTACGAACATTGTTTGTATGAAGGACGTTTCGATGCTGATCGTGCACTACAACACTCCCGGACTCTTGCGACAAACCATCAAGGGGATTTTTGCGTCAAAACAACGTGCTCTGAGAGAGGTTATTGTTGTTGACAACAGCCCGTTGATGCGTGTGCACGAGATGTTACGTAAGGAGTTTCCCGAGGTGCGAGTGATCGTCACGGATCGAAATCTTGGTTTTGGTGGGGGGATGAATCTTGCACTCGATCAAGCGAGCGGTCGGTATCTGTTTGTGTTTAATCCTGACATCGCAACATTCGACGGACAGATTGATGTACTCGTGGAATTTATGGATGCACATCCGGACGTTGGCATGGTGGGTCCTAAATTGTTGAATCCTGATCGTTCGCTTCAGTTGAGTTCTTATGTGTTCATCGATCCGTGGATTATTCCATTCCGCCGCGTGCCGATTTTGCGATCCATGTCATTTGCCAAGCGTCGTGTGGCTCATTATTTGATGGCTGACTGGGATCATGGCGATACGCGCGACGTGGATTATCTTCTGGGCGCGGCGATGTTTGTGCGTAAAGAGGCCTACAAGGTCGTTGGGGGATTTGACCCGGCGTTTTTCGTTTATTTTGAAGATCAAGATTGGTGCCGACGTTTTTGGAAGGCGAATTGGCGCGTTGTATATCATCCGGATGCTTGGTTTGTGCATTACCATCGACGTGAGACAGCGGATGGAGGCTTTTTGAAACAATTGAGAAATCCACTGACGCGCATTCAGATTAAGAGCGCGATGTACTATTATAAGAAGTACCACGGGGAAGATAATCCCCGCACCTGTGCACGATCAAACTTTTCTTGAATCAACCGAGTCCCCGCTTGTTCACAAACGTCATCGTAAGCGACGACGATTTCATGCGTTTTGGGTTACGGTCGTTTCCGTGTGTGCGGGTTGGCTGATCTTATTTTCGATTGCGCTTGGTCAGACCGCGGCAAATACACTCGATGCCAGACAAGCGCTTGAACGCGCGCAAAATGCGGGTCAATCGTTGCAACTCGACTCGGCCAAATCCGAACTCGCCAGTGCCAGACGATCGTTAGTGGCTGCGAGCAATGGTCTTGTTTTTGTCAAGACGCTTGGTGTGATTCCGTTTGTCAGAGCATACGTCCATCGCTTGGACAGATTGTTGTCTTCCCAGATTGATGTTGTCGATTCTCTCACACAGCTGTTAACGATCGGACAAGATCTCGTACAACTCTCCGGATTGAGTGAGAACTATGTTCAATCGTTTGCAGAGCACGCCTCCCCGACATCTTCGTATGATGAGTTACCACTTGAAACAAAACGTTTGTTGTTGCAACGATTGAGTGCATCGGCAGAAGATCTTGAACTTCTCGCAACCCGCATCCGTGTTTCACGTGAAGAGTTTGCGCTACTGCGTCTGGATTTAGGATTTGAATCGCTGTTTAGATTTATGGATGATATGTCTAAACAGTTGGCAGAGGTTGAAGTTCAGCTTAGAACGCTCACCACGCTTGCGCGGATTCTTCCGGAGTTTGCGGGTCTTCTACAAGAGAAGACGCATCTTCTTCTTTTGCTCAACAACGACGAACTGCGACCCGGAGGAGGATTTATTGGAACCTATGGATTGCTTCGCATGCAAGATGGCGAGATTCGCTCTCTCAAGACAAAGGATGTCTACGCGCTCGATCGAAGATCGCAAGCAACGATGACCATCCCTCCTCCCGAAGCGATGCGCGTGTACAACGAAACGCAAAACCTTTTTCTGAGAGACGCAAATTGGTCGCCAGACTTTGCTGTGAGTGCGCTTGCGGTTATTGGGTTGTTTCTTGAGGAATCCGCAAATGTTCCAGAGGCGGATCGTGGTGTCATTCCAACTTCGAGTCGCGTGGATGGAGTGATTGGCATGACGCCAGATTTTGTTTCCGACCTGCTTTCGATCACCGGCCCCATCACGGTTTCCGGGCAGGTCTTTCGATCTGATACGATTGCACAAATGATCGAATATGAGGTTGAACGTGGGTTTGCAGAAAATGGCATTCCCTACGATCAACGCAAGGAGATTCTTTCGGAACTCGTCTCAACGTTGCGTCTTCACATTCTTGCTCTGCCGATTTCAGAATGGGATCGAGTTTTCCGCGTTGTCGAGACCTCTTTTCGAGAAAAACAACTTTTTCTTTACAGCGCGAACTCGCAAACGGAAGATGTGCTTACGCGTGTTGGATGGGCGGGTCGAGTCCTGCCAGCCACATCGGACCTACAGCTTGTGGTCGATGCAAACCTCGCAAGTTTGAAATCCGATCCCGAGGTGAAACGAACGATCAGCTATCAGATTTCAAAAAATTCGACAGGTCAATATCTTGGTCGTACAACGATACGTTATCGCCACGAAGGTTCATTTGATTGGCGCACCACGCGGTATCGTACGTACACGCGTTTGTATGTTCCAAAAGGAACACGGTTCATTCGTTCGCAGGGCTCGCTTGCAAACGACAAAACAAAAAACGCGACGCTTGCGCCCGGCCGCGTTGACATCTCAGAAGATCTTGATCTCACGGTTTTTGGAGCGTTCATTTCCATCGAACCAGGACAAACCGGCGAGCTCTCGTTTGATTATGAGTTAGCGCCAAATGTTGTTGCGGCCATTCAAAAAGGCGCGTACGATTTGAGCGTCTTAAAACAAAACGGCGCGCGCGATTACGCGTTGACGCTCAGTCTGAATTTTGGTAAGAAGGTGGCTGATGCCGTGCCCTCGGAGGATCGCAAGGATTGGGGAAACGAACGGTACGACTTGAACACAAATTTAGCGCAAGATAGGTCGTTCAGTGTTTCACTGCAATAGGTCCGATAGGACTTATTGGACCTATACCGTAACGACCTATTTCATGTTTCAAAAAAAAATTGGCATTGACCTGGGCACCACCTCGGTTCTTGTCTATCTCCCAAAGCGTGGAATTATCATCAACGAACCTTCGGTCGTTGCTGTTTCGTATACGGATAAAAAAGTGTTAGCCGTGGGTAAGGAAGCCAAGGATATGCTTGGGCGTACGCCCGACACGATTGTTGCCCGTCGTCCACTGAAGGATGGTGTGATTGCAGACTATCGAACAACGGAGGCCATGCTCCGTTATTTTATCAACAAGGCTCTTGGCGGTGTGCGTATTTTCCGTCCGGAAGTTATGGTCGCGGTGCCTGGTGGCATTACATCGACCGAACGACGAGCGGTGATCGATGCCACGCTCGCGGCGGGTGCCAAAGCCGCGTATATTATCAAGGAACCAATTGTGGCGGCGATCGGTGCGAACATTCCCATCGGTTCACCCTCAGGTCATATGATTATCGATATCGGTGGTGGCACTTCGGAAATGGCGGTGATCTCGCTTGGCGGTATTGTTGCGTCCGAATCGGTTCGTATCGGCGGGGTGAAATTTGATCTCGCCATTTCGGAATATATTCGACGTAAATACAACCTCGCGGTTGGTGAGCGCACGGCTGAGGATATCAAGATTCAGATCGGCGCGGCCATGTTTTTGCCGGATAAACTTTCAATGGAAGTGAAAGGTCGTGATATGATTACGGGGCTTCCAAAGATGATTGACGTGACCAGCGATGATGTAACGGCCGCCATTCAAAACGAACTCGAAGGGATCATTGCTACGGTGAAAGAAGTGCTTCACAAAACACCTCCGGAACTTTCGGCTGACGTGATGGACAAGGGGATTGTGCTTTCCGGAGGTTCATCGCAGTTGCGCAACTTGGACACGCTGATTGCCGAGGCAACGGGTGTGCCAACGTTTGTTGCCGAGGATCCTCAGCAGTGTGTTGTGAAGGGAACCGGTATTGCGTTGGAAAATTTGGAGGCGTACAAGCGCAGTATTTTTACGAGTTAAATTGTTTTGCCTGTCTGGTAGCCGCAGGCTTTCGCCTGCGCGTATGATCTGTTTTGTACGATACGCGCAGGCGAAAGCCTGCGGCTACCAAGCGTATCTACCAAGCGTATCTACCAAGCGCATCATTTATGAGTCAGTCGTTCAACTTACTACCAACGTCATCTAGCAACATCTTGTTTGCCATGGACGCGCATAGCGCAAACGCACTTCAGCGCACGGGCGTGGAGAACTATGCGTTTCACTTGATTCAAGCGATGAAGAACCACCCGCTCCAGGATGGAGAGCGAGTGGTTTTGTATTCGTATGAGCCGCTTCGTGCAGAGCTTGGAATCTTGCCCGCGGGCTGGTCATCGAAGGTGTTGAAGTGGCCGCTTCGTATGGGATGGATGTCGTTTCGTGTTACTTTTGCCTTGCGTCGCGATCGTCCGGATGTCTTCTTTGTTCCCGCGCAAGCCATTCCAACCTCGAAGGTTCCCATCGTGACAACGATCCACGACGTTGGCTTTCGTGTCGTTCCCGAAGTCTACGACCCGGCCGTGCTTAAACGTCTCGTTTCAAAAACCGGGTCGGCGATTGCACGAGCACGGCACTTGATGGTTGTGTCGCAGGCGACGAAGCGAGATCTCACAGAGCACTACGGCGTAGCACCCGATCGGATGACGGTCACGCCGCTCGCCGCTGATACGAATATTTACAAACGACTTGACGCCGAGGTTGTGCGTGCGGTGCAACAGAAGTATCGCATCGCCCAACGCTTTTTTTTGACGGTCGGGCGCATGGAGTCGAAGAAAAATATCTCCACCCTCATCCGTGCATTTGATTTGTTTAAGGCTCATCGCGGAAGCGGGGATCCCTATGAACTGGTTCTTGTCGGTGCGCCGGGTTATGGTTACAGCGAAATCAAATCGTACATCGACGCGTCGCCGCACAAAAATCAAATTCGTGAACTTGGTTATCTACCTGACGAGGAAGTCGCGGCACTCATGAATGCCGCGACCGCGTACGTCTTTCCCTCCTGGTTTGAAGGATTTGGGATTCCGAACCTTGAGGCGATGGCGTGTGCAACACCGCTCATTACGTCCGATCTTCCCGCACATCGTGAAGTTGTTGCAGATGCAGGTGTGTTCGTGAAAGCGAATGATCCCGAAGCCTGGGCGCGCGAGATGACGGCGATCATCGACAACGCCCCAGCACAACAGCAGTTGATCGAACGCTCGGCTCAACGCGTGCAGGAATTTTCGTGGGATCGAACAGCCGTCCAGACTTGGGACGTTTTACGTAGCCTGGTATAATTTACATAAATCGGGACCGGGGGCCAGGGGCCAGGGACCGGGATTGAATTTTTGACTTACCGGTAGCCGGTCCCTGGCCACCGGCCCCCATCTATGGACGCTCTCATGAACGAACTCAAGCACCTTGGTCTGTCTGACAAAGAAGCGTCCGTGTATCTTGCCGCGCTCGAACTGGGCCCGTCACCCGTGCAAGATATTTCGCACAAGGCAAAAGTGAATCGCGCAACGACGTATGTGATGATTGAATCGCTTTCGACCAGAGGGCTTATCTCTACGTTCATCAAAGGAAAGAAACGGTATTATTCGGCGGAGAATCCGGATCGACTTCTTTCAATTTTAGAAAAGCGACAGAATGAACTGGATGCAAAACGTAAAGAGCTCGAGGGCGTCATGCCCATGTTACACGCGTTATTTAACGCGGAAGGCGCCAAGCCGCAGATTCGGTATTTGGAAGGACCTGAAGGTCTGGAAACGGTTCGCGGTACGTTTGAAAAACTTGAGGGCGAGTTTGTGCAGATTTATCCACATGACCAAGTGCAGGCCTCTGAGGAGTTGATTCATGGTCAGGGCGAACATCACGTGACGCTTCGAAATCAGCAAACACCTCACCGTGTTTTACTTGTCGTTGACAAGATGGATGGCCTCACACTTCCAGAAATGGGAACGGGCGAATTTCGTCTCCTTTCTCATGAAAAATTTCCCATCCATGGATCTGTTACCGTGCGTGCGAATCACGTCTTTCTCTATTCCTATAAATCCGCCATCTTGTCTGTTGTAGTTGTGAGCAAAGAAATTGCCGACGTTGTTCGAGCGTTATTCGATCTTGCGTGGATGGGTGCAAGCGAACATCCGACAAAAAAAGTTGGATAAAAAAAGAAGCCCTTGTGTGTGGGCTCAGGGGACACATAAGCGATTCATTCAAGCTACCCACATAATAACGTCGGTGACGTCTTACGTGATAAACTATCCACCAACGGCACAAATGTATGTGGGCTGAAACCGATGGGGATCTAGTGCTAGATCTTTTTGTCGGTCACTCCCGTAAAGAAGCGCGCGGATCGCTTCTTTGTCTGCGTCTTTGTCTGCGTTGTGGTGGGCGAATGAATCTCTTGAAATAAACATGGTACAACTGTGAATCCTTCTACCGACGATCGGCACAATACGTCTGAATCTCAAACAGACGAGAAAGAAGAATAATCGATTTTGGTCATTTTGTCAAGCGAAACAGCATCGTTCCTTACAAAAAGATATCCTTGCGGATATTTTTTTGTTCCTCTGTTTGGGAGAGAGTGTTGGTCGTAAGACCAGTCCATGACAGGTGACTGTCGTGAGTTGGGGTACGACGATAGCCTTGGTTCCTCTTAACAGTACTCGATGCGCAAGCATGGGCCGATCGAGGTCTCTAGTGAGGAGGGGACGCGATTTGGAGCGAAAGTCGGGCGCGTGCGTGGTAGATGCGTGCGTGGCCCGCCGAAGGTCTCGAGCCCACTTCGCATGGCTTTGTTAGGGCCAGGCTTGTGGTCAAGAACTTTGGCAGGCGGACGAAGTCGAGAGTGACTCCGTCCAAGTAGCATAGGGAAAAAGGAGGGACTACATCGCGATGGGGGCGTCGAGGTCGATGGTGTCGACCTCGTCGTCGGCCATGACGTGGACGTGGTCCGGGATGCCGCGGCGCGCCGTCTCGACCGTGCGCTGACCGTTGCGGCCGCGCGTCACGATCGTCAGCTGGGCCGGGGAGGCGGGCTGGACGATGATGCCGGCGCGACGCATGGCGTCGGCGAGCGTGCCACCGAAGCCGTCCGTCGGGGAGGCGGGCTTCGCGGCGGGCGCGGGCTGGGTGCCCTTGCTCTGCCGGTTGGCCGCCGGGGCCTGTGGCTTCTGCTGGTCGGGCGACCAGTTGCCCCCAGCCATCTGGAGGGCGCGGGGGGCGGGCAGTGACGGGTGCACGAGCTTGCCGCGCTCGCGCCAGGGCTGGCCGGCCTCGGAGGCGAAGAAGTCGGCGGCGACCTTCTCCACACCGGGCTGCCAGAGACCGATCTCGCGCAGGAGACTGCGCGCGACACCGCTCGCGGTCGGATTGCGCAACGTGGTCTGCACCATGCTGCGACCGATCTCGATGAGCTCGTTGTCGGTGCGCTTGGCCACGGTGGCCTTGAGCTCGTTCAGCGGCGCGCGGTCGTCCTCGTCCTTGAGCACCCGCTCGGCGCAGGTCCGGCAGAACACCGGGTGGCCGTGGTCGCGGTCGATGTCCGACGCGAGGATGTGCCGGTTCAAGGGCACACCGTACGCGCGGTACACGAACTCGCGGCGGGTCGAGACCCAGGCCTTGGCCTCGGGAACCAGCTTCGCGCACTTGTAACCGGTGCACGCGAAGTGGACCGAGCCATCCTCCTTGACCACGCGGTCGCCGGCCTTGCAGGTCGACTGGGCGTGGATCGTGGTGGTGCCGAGGATCTTGGCCGACACGATCGTCTCGGGGACGATGATGCGGGCCTTGACCGGGGCGGGCGCGGGGGGCGGGACCGTCTCGAAGACGACGGCGGGCGGGGGCGGGAGCTCGAGGACCGGCTCGGGGAGCACGGCGATCTCGAGCGCGATCTCCGCGAAGATGTCGACGATCTCGGTCACGGGCGCGGGGCCCTGGACCTTGAGCTCGGCGATCAACGCGGCGGGCGGGGAGCCCGTGATCTGCATCACCGCGGCGGCCTGGATGGCCTCGGTGACGAGCGCGTCGGTCGTCTTGCGGGCGGTGAGTCGCTTCTGCAGGTCGTGGACCATCTGGCTGACCTGCGACGCGGTGAAGCGCGCGGGCCACTCGAGGTGATCCTCGCCGAGCAGGCGGGCGGTGTCCACGGCCTTGACCAAGTTGGCCAGGCCGTTGAC
>CAYJWY010000011.1:19653-24970 GCA_964374035.1 uncultured Gammaproteobacteria bacterium | reverse complement strand
TCGTAAAGAAGAAGATCTTGGTCGCGCTGTACAACGAGTATGGAGTCGACCCAATCCAACAATTTTCCCGAGATGATTGCGTCTTTGTTTTCAGCTCGCACCCCGATCTTAGTAACCCAAATGCGATCCGGGTTTACAGTGAAACCGTAAGCAAGAGCAGTGCCATCCGGACTCAATTGAGCCTCTGCAATGTAGAAAAATTCGTTTTCCATTGCAAGACGACTCGTGTCTGTTGTGATGTCGATGAGATACACGCGCGAAGGTCCGGCAGGTTCCGTGTCGATCATGCCTGGCCCTTGCGCTGGCTGAATTCCTGAAACAGTGAGGACGATGGTCTTATGGTCGACGTCGTAATTCCAGGAGAATATTTTATCACCCAGATCCTTCAGCGTATTCGTTGTATTCTCGCCATCGAATCCTTCTCTTATGAGAATATCCTTCAGAGAAGAAAGCATCGAGAGATCTTGAAGAGTCTTGGTCTTAAGATTGTAAATCCACGTCGACATGTCATTCAAGAATACTTCTGGATCAGCCGAGTGAAACACTATCTCTGTTCCTTCGTTATTGATATCGCTTGGAATCAATATTTTTTTTTCGTACATCGGCGCATCCAATCGACGCGTCGTGCCCGTTGAACGATCGACAAGCGTGAACACCGGCTCTTCGTGTGAGAATTGAACTTCCCACTTTCCATTTTCTGAACGAATTTTTGCCAACGTTTGCGGGATCTCTTCAACCTGTCCATCTTGCGACACAATAGCATCACCTGTATCGCTGTAGCGATGAATAAGCAAGTCTCGACCGAAGATGTTGGTGAAAATAGATCCGCGTTGAGAAGGGACAAAAATCGTCGCAAAGTTCTTTGTTTCCTTTGTCGTTAGGTTATAGCTGAGGAGTTCCGTCAACACCACGTCATCATTCGCCCACTCTGCCGTTCCGCGGTCGGACACGGATTGTTTTTGATAGATAAAGGCTGTTCCAGAATCAGCTGTTGAAATAGCACTTATTCTTGACTCTTCCTTTGGTGTCGACGATCCTGATAAGGTCGACATCGTAGTGTCTTCGACCAATGGTAAAATCTTTGACACCTCTTGAGGGTAAGCAACAAATATCACAACGGCGATGACAGCGGTGCCAAGAAGGACAAAGAGGCCGATAAATAATTTGTCCAACATAACTATGGCGTAAGTCGGTTAATCATTCGAGGAAACGGGATGGTCTCGCGCACATGGTGCAGGCCGCAGATCCAGGCGACAATGCGCTCGAGGCCGTAGCCGAAGCCGGAGTGTGGTACGGAGCCGTAGCGTCTGAGATCCAGGTACCACTCGAAGGCTTCCATCGGAAGGTTGTGCTCCTTAATGCGCGCGACGAGTAGATCAAGATCGTCCTCACGCTGTGAGCCGCCGATAATCTCCCCGTAACCTTCTGGGGCGAGCAAGTCGCTATTGAGCGCAAACGCTGGGTCGGCAGGATCGCGCTTCATGTAGAAGGCCTTGATCTCAACTGGATACTTCTCAATGAAGATTGGCTGATCGTACTGCTGTGTCAACATCGTTTCGTCATCGGCACCCAGGTCGTCGCGCTCGCCGATGTCGCTTCCAAGCTCACGCAATTTCGCGATGGCTTGCGTATGCGTCATGCGAACGAATGGACCTTGAACTTTTTTAAGCGGCTCAACATCGCGCTCGAGAATCTTCAGCTCCGACGCATTCTTCTCAAGCACATCCTTCACGATACGGATGATCAACGCTTCTTGTGTATGCATGTTGTCATTGTGATCCGCAAACGCCGCTTCCGCATCCATCATCCAAAACTCGGTGAGATGTCGTCGCGTCTTCGACTTCTCTGCGCGAAAGACCGGACCAAAGTCGAAGCATCGACCAAGCGCCATGATGCCAGCTTCGAGATAGAGCTGGCCGGATTGCGCGAGATAAGCCTTCGACGGCCCCTGGTCCCCGGCCCCCGGCCCCTCCTTCTCAAAATAATCGATCTCGAACAATTCGGTTGTTCCCTCACACGCGGTCGGTGTCAAAATCGGTGTATCAAATTTTACAAAACCGTTCTCGTTCAAGTAGGCGTACGTTGCATTGATAATCGTATTGCGCACGCGCATGATCGCCCACTGTCGTTCCGAACGCAACCAAAGATGACGATTGTCAAGAAGAAACTCAGGACCATGTTCTTTCTTTCCAATCGGATAATCTTCCGGCGCAAGTTGAATGATCGAAAACGATCGCCCGTCGAGCTCGAAACCGGATGGTGAACGCGCATCTTCTTTGACCACGCCGCGAACAACAACGGACGACTCAAGTCGAATGGACTGCAGTGCCTCCCACTGATCCTCCGCTAGATCCGCCTTCGAGTATACAATCTGCACACGCCCAGACCCGTCACGGAACTGCAAAAAGAAAATTTTTCCGCTGGAACGGAAATTATAAGCCCAACCCTTTAGTTCAATTTCCTGTGAAACGTGCGCACCAATTTCTGTGACTTGCATAAAGATAACTAAACGTTCGACAGTGATTCAATGCGTTCGTTCATAATGGTTTTGCGTATTTCATTGCGCGAGTTCGAAAGCGTTCTGAAACGGATGCCAGATCAACAATATCAACCTTTCGAAGTGTGGGCAGATCATCAATGCATTCTCGAATACTCACCAGAACTCGTTTAGAAAGCGGCTGCTCCCCAACAATTCCAATGTCAATGTCGGAGCCAGGCCGAGCCGTCCCCTCTGCCCATGAACCAAAAAGGACAACCCGATAACCAGCTAGTAATTCAGCTTTTGTTTGCTTCGCCACCGCTCGAATCGTCTTTTGAATATCCATAAAAACTAGAGAAATGATACCGTTCGAGAGATGAATTTGCAAGAAACAAAAAAGAGAGCCAAGGATCAAGGATCCAAGGCTCTTAAGTGACAAGTTGCCGAGCCCCAAACGCTTACTCCCTGAAGACGGGAACCGCCACGAGGCAGCTATCGCCGCCGTAGCACCCGCTGGTGTCCAGGCGCACCTCACGATGGACGCGATCGAAGTCGACGTACGGCACGTCCTGCCACACGTCGTTGCCCGGGACCGTGCACTGGAGACCAGGCAGGTACCAGCCGAACTTCGTCTTGTAGTCGATAACCTTGACCCGCTGCGGATGCTGGGCGGCGACGAACAGGAGAGCGACGCCGGGCGAGGCCTGCGGATTGCGCACATCCATCGGTTTCTTGCCGATGTCGGTGTTCAGCTTGATGCGTCGCCACCGGAGAATGTAGGGCACGAAGGCATCGGAGCCCTCAAGGAGGCGGAGCTTGGACGGGTCGGAGAGCATGCCCTCCCAACGCCAGTTGGCGTCCTGACCGTCGCAGGTCCAGTCCCAGGCGAAGTCGACCGTCGAATGGAGGGTGTCGAGGGTGATGTCAAGGACGACGACCATCTCGGGGTCGTCGGTGAACGCGAAGGGGCACGTCTCACCTCCAACCCAGGTGAACTTCGACAGAGCAATACCCTTGTCCGCACACCGAAGCGCGAGGGACTTGAGGATGTTCGTAATGGAGTTGAAGACTCCATGGATCAGCTTGAACGTCGGCTGTTCGCGCATGCAGGCGAACATCGTACTGAGGATCGTGGGATCAGTGTTGAGCTTGACCACGTCCTCAGCGCTGAGTCCCTGCGCTGACAGGTTGCGCTCGAACTGTTCCCAGATACCCTTGGTGAGGGTTGCAAGGCGAGCCATGGGCGAGCCTCCTTCTTTTGACGCCGCGGGCGAGCATTTCTTCCGGCAGATTGCCTGAATGATGCGAGCCTGTTTGTTGAGCGCGGTTGAACAAAGATACCTGAAAATGGGCGAAAAGTCAAGCAATTACCTGACAACTCGCCCTCAGCGAGTTCGCCGGAATCGTCGGGAAATGCGAAATAATAAAGGATTCGATCGTTTCGTGGTATCTCGAAAGAGAGGCGGATGGGAGGTGTGGGCGTAGTTGATCGTGGAAGGATTCGCGAAGGGAAAAGCGGATGAGCTTGAGGGTGGTGTCGTCGAGCGCGCGTGCGGTCATCCAGGTGACCTCGTCGCGAAGGGCGCAGGGTTCGCACACGACGCCGCCTTTGAGGCCGTGCCAACGATACGCGCCTTGTTCTACGGAGGTACGACATGAGAGACAAGCTCGAAGTTCTGGTCGATAGCCTGTGATCGACATCAGCTTCCATGTAAACGAACCAAGCAGAAACGCAGAACGCTCGGGTGAGAGCTCGGTTTGTTGATTCAAAAACGTCAACCAGTCATCGATGAGTTGATACAGAACTGGATCGTGCTCATGTTCGCGAGTACCGATGTCGACAAGATGCAGGCCGGCGTTTGCGAGCGACAGTAATGAAAATTGATCAGTGAGATGAGAAAACGACCGTACACGATCAACACCCGCGACGGTTTGAAACGTGTGGCCGCGCACAAGCAAAAGATCGACCTCGGCGATGGATTCTAAATGAGGCGTGAGTTTTGCAAGCGGCTTGTGTCCGCCGCGCGCGAGGAAATCAATCTTGCCGTGTTCCTTTGTAAAAACTGTATACCGACGATCAACCTCTTGGTGATCTCGACGCGAGAGAACGAAGCCAGTGGTTTGATAGAGGACGGACATGGGTGTGAAAAGGGGCCGGCTGCTGGGGGCCGGGGGCCGGGTAAAAAAATTAGTCCTCATCGGTCCCCGGTCCCTGGCCCCCGGTCCCGATTCGATCCATATATCCCTGAACAATAAGCATCGCGGCCAGTGCATCCTCGTCTGCCGCGGCACCCTCTTCGCGTTGCAAGCGGATACTCTCAAAGGTCGTGTACGACTCGTCTTCCTCGACGATAGGCACAGCGACAACACGCTCGAGCGCGGCGATGAAGGCTCGGGTCTTCTCGAGTTGATTGGAGCTGTGGTGTCCGCCCGTCGAAAGCGGAACGCCGATGACGATCGCGTCGATATCTTCCGCGACGACTTTTTTCGCGAACATTTCGATCGTCGCCTCACCGGCGTTTGGCACAACATCAAGAGGCACCGCGACGTGAACATTGGAGTCGCCAAATGCTAAACCAATTTTTTTGTCACCGTAATCAATGCCGAGAATTCTCATATAGTTCTCTGTCGTCCTGAGCATCGAAGGACCTCTTAAGGGATCCTTCACTTCGTTTAGGATGACACAATAAAGACGTAGAGGATGACGCACTTAGACAGGAAGCGGCGTCAAAATTTCTGGGCCTTTGTGTGTCATCGCAATCGTCACTTCAAAGTGCGCGCCAATAGTTCTCTGTCGTCCTGAGCATCGAAGGACCTCTTAAGGGATCCTTCACTTCG
>CAYJWY010000011.1:0-19553 GCA_964374035.1 uncultured Gammaproteobacteria bacterium | reverse complement strand
AAATTTCTGGGCCTTTGTGTGTCATCGCAATCGTCACTTCAAAGTGCGCGCCAATCGATCTGTCTTTCAGGATAATCCCCCATCCATCTTCCGCTGTCTCGACACGATGATCACCACCGAGCCCGACCATCGGCTCGATCGCGATACACATGCCCTCGACGAGCTCCACATCCTTCTGATCATCCGACGTAAAGTTTGGAACATTGGGCGCTTCGTGAACTTGATGACCCACACCGTGACCGACGAGTGCCTGAACAATGCCATAACCGTGAGGCTTGATGCACGATTCAACCGCGCGGCTAATGTCTTTTATCGAGTGGCCAACGATTGCCGCCTCAACGCCTTTGTACATCGACGCCTTTGTTACTTCCATGAGTTTGATAGCCTCTTCACTCACGACGCCAACGGGAACCGTGACAGCCATGTCTGTGCACAGATCCTTGTACCAACAACCAATGTCAAGTCCAACAATATCGCCCTCAACAAGTTTACGATCACGATTGCCGAGTCCATGAACGATTTCCTCATTCACGCTTATACAAATCGTACTGGGAAACGGTGTGTCTGATGAACGTGTTTTATATCCTTTGAACGACGGCTTACCGCCGCCTTCAACAATGACGCGCTCGCCGATGGCGTCGAGTGCTCGAAGGGTAACGCCGGGCGCGACTGCATCGACCACCGCTTTGAGCGCGCGGCTGAGCAGATGTCCACCTTCGCGCATCGCGTCGATTTCTTTAGATGTTTTTTTCATCGCCATACTTAAGAAAGTACATCAAGAATTCGACGATGTACTTCTGCGATGGTTCCAACACCATCGATACGATGGACAATGCCCTGCCTCTCATACTGAGCGATGACCGGTTGCGTATCATGTTCATAAATGTCGAGTCTTCGCGCAACAGCGTCTGGTGTGTCATCCTCACGAACATACCATTCTCCACCACACGCGCACAGTTCGCCCGGCTTCAATCCGTCATGGATACTTGCCACATGATTACAACGACGACAGGTCAAACGACCACCGAGGCGTTTGATGGACTCTTCTTTTGGAATCTCAATAACGATGACATGCGTTGGTACATCAAAATTAAACTGACGCATTTGAGCAAGATTGCGTGGATAACCATCTAAAATATAGCCCTGTTGTGTATCGGGATCCTCGAGTCGTTTCTTCAACAACAGAGCCGCATCTGTATCTGAAACAAGATCGCCGTGTCGAAGAATTTCTTGAAATTTTCTTCCAAACGCAGAGCCGGTTGTAAGTTCATCTCGCAAAAGTTGTCCCATACTGAATGTTGGAATGCCAAAATCCATTGACAATCGTTCGCCTTGTGTTCCCTTTCCACTTCCCTGAGGACCCATCAAAAAAATTTTATAGTGTTTATTCATAGCTACGCAGGCAGTATAACAAGATCAACCATTTCGTCCATGGAAAGCATGTTTCCAATCACACATGGCAAGCCCTGAACCAAAACAGTCCAGCAAAGCCGGACCGTTTTCTAGCTGTTGAGTATTCTTCTGAGGTGGCTAGGCATCGTACTCTCGCATGGTCACCTGGGCCTGAATTTGTTTCACACTGTCGATCACCACGGAGACAATAATCAAAATGGATGTACCACCGATGACAAGATTGGCGTTTCCTGTGAAGGCCTGAACGAGTAAAGGAAGCACAGCGATCATTGCGAGGAAGGAGGCTCCGGCCAACAACAAACGATTGGTCACCCATCCGAGATAGTCCGCGGTATTTCTTCCCGGTCGAATGCCGGGAATAAATCCACCTTGTTTCTGAATATTTTCGGCAACCTGATCAGGATGGAAAATCACGGATGTATAAAAGTAAGCGAAGAGAAAAACCATCGTGAAGTACGTGATGCCGTAAAATACTTGATCCTGAAAAAGCTGAAGTGTCCATGTTGCGGCATTACGCAGAAATTCCGTACGTGCACTTAGGAAGAATTGCGCAAGCACGGTTGGAAACAAAATGATGGAAATCGCGAAAATAATTGGGATCACACCACTCATATTCAAGCGAAGCGGAATATGCGAAGTCACGGCGCCTGAAAGTCGCGAGCCACGAACATGACGCGTGTATTGTACCGGAACGTTTCGTTGAGCTTCGTTCATGACAACGACGCCGACAATCGTCAAGATGACAACAGCCACAAACAAAAGCATGGTGATCAGCTGAGATTTGTCGTAGATTGACAAACTTTGTGACAAAAAGGTTGGAAGACCAGCGATAATTCCAGCCAGAATGAGCATGGAAATACCATTACCGATATTCTTTTCGGAAATCAATTCACCCAACCAAACCAAGAATATCGTTCCGGCGGTCATGGTCACCATCGCAAAGATCATTGTACTGAGCGATGAGGATTGAAAAATGGAACCTTGTTGGGAAAGAAGTAAGATAAGTCCGTAGGCCTGAATAAGTCCCAAGGGAACCGTTGCCAGCCGCGTCCATTGAGTAATTTTTTGCTTTCCTTGTTCTTCCTTTTGCATCTCCTCAATCTGAGGAACAATCATGCCAAGCAGTTGAAAAATAATTGATGAAGTAATGTAGGGTGCCACACCCATCGCAACGACAGAAAAACTTTCCAGGGTTCCACCGGAAAAAATATTCAACAGACCGAAGAGCTGATTGCCATTGAAGATGGAACTAAGTGCCGTTGCATCGACACCTGGAACAGCAACGTGTGCGGCCACACGAAAAATCACCAACATCCCAAGAACGAAAAGAATACTATTGCGTACGTCCTTAATTTTGAAAATGCGTAGGATCGTTTCCATCATATGTTACTTCTTCTTTTGAGCAACGATCTTTTTTGGAATTTCAACGGATCCACCAGCCGCTTCAATTTTCTCTCTTGCAGAAGCGGAAACTTGACAGTCAACAATGATCAATCTAACCGTGAGTTCTCCTTTGGCCAAAATCTTCACGCCGTTTGCGATATGCTCAACCAAGCCTTTCTTCAACAGCAGAGTTGGAGAAACTTTGGTTCCGTCCGTGAATACGGCGTTCAAATCCATGAGATTCACGATTTCAAGGCGAGGATGCGGACTTCGAAATCCTCGGGACTTTGGCATCTGAAGCATATTCTGGCGAATACCCATTTTCTTCAATCCAGAAACACCGGAACGTGCGCGCTGACCCTTCACACCACGTCCAGAGTAACTTCCTTTGGAAGCCAAGCCTCGTCCAAGACGTTTCTTGGACTTCTTGGAACCCTTGCTTGGTCGAAGGTTGTGGAGTGTGAGTGTCATAGATTATGTCTGGGCTTCGTCAGCCGATTGAGGAACTTCTGGAACTTCGAGGTTAAGTTTTTCTTTTGCCAGTGGACGATCAACCGTGCGAAGTTGCTGAATTGCTTCAAACGTTGCACGAGCAATGTTAATTTTGTTTTTGGAATTGACGATCTTTGAAACAGCGTTTGGAACACCTGCATATTCAAGAACCATGCGCACAGCGCCACCACACTTGAGTCCTGTTCCTTTTGGAGCCGGCTTGATCATGACCATTGCCGATCCTGACTTGACCCACACAAGATGTGCAATGGATTCGTCCACAATAGGAACGCGAATGACATTCTTCTTTGCTTGATGGAATGCTTTTGCAATCGCGAGCTGTACATCACTTCCCTTTGCCACTCCAAACCCCACGCGACCCTTTCGGTCTCCAATAATCAGTGTACAGCGAAAGGACATGCGTTTGCCACCTGCCGTCACACGTGTGACGCGTGCAAGATCAAGAATCTTCTGTTCAAATTCAGACTGTTCGCGCTCGCGACCACGACCTCGTCCCGCGCCTGCACCACCACGGCCGCCCTTTTGGTCACCACCACGTCCACTGTCCTTTTTTGAACCTTGGCCTGGTCTGCCTTGAGCTGAGGCGCCGCGACCTCGGGCGCCTTGGCCACTTGGTGCGTATGCTTTCTTTTCAGTTGTCTTTGGTGCGTCTGTCATAATTAAAAGATGAGACCAGCCTTGCGCGCACCTTCTGCCAGTGCGGCTACGCGACCGTGAAATTTATAAGCTCCTCGATCAAATACCACTGTTGTAATGCCTGCATCGATGGCTTTTTTTCCAACGAGTTCACCAACGAGCAATGCAACCTCAACGGATTTTCCCTTTAGGGCCACGTCTTTATCAGATGCGGCAACAAGCGTCTTGCTTGCATCATCGTTAATCAACTGCACATAAACATGCTTAAGACTGCGCTTGACGCACATGCGTGGTCGTACTTGCGTACCATGAAGACGCGCGCGTGTTCGGTGTGCGCGTTGTTTGGCAGTGGTGTATTTTGTAACGGTTGATTTTGACATATTACTCAGCAGATTTGGTAGCCTTGCCAGCTTTTCGACGAACGACTTCGTCGATGTACTTAATGCCCTTTCCTTTGTAAGGCTCAGGCTTACGAACCTTTCGGATGTGTGCGGTGACTTCGCCGACCAACTGTTTATCGTGACCGGTGAGGGTGAGCACATTTCCTTCAACAGATGCTTGAATGCCGGCGGGCATTTCAAATCGTACATCATGCGAGTATCCCACATTAAGAACAACGGTGTTACCTTGAACATTCACTCGATACCCAACACCATTGACTTCAAGTTTTTTTGAAAATCCTGTGATGACTCCGTTAATCATGTTAGACAAAAGCGATCGTGTCGTTCCCCACAACGCATGTTGCTTTCCATCGTTGTCGTCAAGAATAGTCACGGACAAGTTTTGTTCGCCCTCGGTGTTTTCCATGGCAACACGAACCAACGGATGAATCTGCAGTTGCAATTCTCCCTTTGGGCCTTTCACTTTGACTTCCTGGCCCTTTACGATGACCTCGACACCCTTGGGTACCAGGACGGATTTTTTTCCTACTCGAGACATATGGTTAAGTAATTTCGCAAATGACTTCTCCCCCAAGATGCCGCGCGTGAGCTTCCTTGTTTGTCATCAGTCCGTTTGGCGTTGAAATAATCGCCATCCCGATACCAGAAAGGACATAAGGAAGATTTCCCGACTTTGCGTAGACGCGTCGACCTGGTTTACTGATACGGTCAATCGACTGGATCATCGGTCGCTTATGTTGATACTTCAAGACAATCTTCAGCATGGGAAACTTTGCTTGATCCACCATCGAGACAGACTGTACATAACCTTCTTTTTCAAGAATTTTGGCAATGTGAAACTTGATTCTCGAGGACGGCAAGACCACCTCAAGCTTTTTGACCGCTTGGGCATTTCGAATACGTGTGAGCATGTCTGAGATTGGATCTGTCGTCATAAGATTACCAGCTTGATTTACGAACGCCTGGAATCTGGCCCTGATTGGCAAGTTCCCGAAAACAAATGCGACATAGGTCGAAGACGCGCATGTATCCGCGATTACGTCCACAACGCCAACATCGATTGACCTTGCGCGTGGAAAACTTCGGTTTCTTTTTTGATTTGGCGATTTGATTTTCGGTAGCCATAGTTAGTTGTTCTTGAGGGGAAGTCCCAGATGTGCAAGCAGACGAGCCGCTTCTTTATTGGTTTTTGCAGACGTGTTGATGGTGACCTGCAAACCATGGATGACCTCGATTTCATCACTGCTGATTTCTGGAAAGGCGATGTGCTCCTTGAAACCGATGGAGTAATTGCCGCGACCGTCGAATGCCTTTTCAGAAAGACCACGAAAATCTCGTACGCGCGGCAAGGTGACACGCAACAACTTCTCCACAAAGTGCCACATACGCTTTCCACGCATCGTGACCTTCATGCCAACAACGAGTCCTTCACGAATTTTGAATCCAGCGATGGACATGCGAGATTTTGTGGAAACGGGCTTCTGTCCGGTGATACGAATCAAGGTCTTCTCCGCTGTTTCAAGAAATTTGGCATCCTTCAAACCCGGACCAAGTCCAATATTAAGTGTGACCGCTTTAATCGTTGGCACGGCGTGAATATTTTTGTAACCAAACTCTTCTTTGAGTTTGGCAACGACATCTTTTTGATAATCTTCTCGTAGTGACATACATTTATTCAACTTCCTCTTCTTTACCCTTCTTTCGAATCACACGAACTTTCGCTTGGGTACCACCACGATCGATGCGTTTGTAACCAACGCGACCACGCGCTCCAACCTTGGATGAAATGAGCTGAACATTGGAGACGTGCATGGCGCCCGGAAACTGAATTTTCTGTCCTGGACGTTCACCACGACCTCGCAGGTGTCTTGTAAACAGATTCACTCCCTCAACAACAACGCGTTCAAGGACAGGAAAAACCTGAAGAACTTTGCCTTCCTTTCCTTTGTCTTTTCCGGATAAAATCCGGACAGTGTCGTTGGTTTTGATTTTCATAATCTTCATCCAAGGGATTAAAGCACTTCCGGAGCAAGGGAAATAATTTTTGTGAAACCCTCAGCTCGAAGTTCACGCGCCACAGGACCAAAAATGCGCGTTCCTTTTGGTTCCTTTGTTTTCTTGTCAATAATGACCGCGGAATTTTCGTCGAAACGAATATAGGTTCCATCTTTTCGACGAATTTCCTTGCGAGAGCGAACAAGCACGGCCGTAACAACGTCACCCTTCTTCACTGCCGCGTGAGGCACAGCTTCTTTCACGGCGGCCGTAAACAGATCGCCGATAAAGGCGTATCGTTTCTTGTATCCACCAAGCACACGAATGACTTGCATGCGCTTTGCTCCGGTGTTATCTGCTACGTTAACCATGGATTCCAGCTGGATCATATTAAACGTTTACAACACGCCAATGCTTTGTTTTTGAAAGCGGTTGACATTCCTTAATGGTCACAACCTCGCCAATCTGATGGGCGCCCTTCTGGTCATGGACATGAAACTTCTTGCTTTGAATGAAACGCTTGCCATACGTTGGATGCACGACCGTTCGATCAACTCGAACCACAAGCGTCTTGTCCATTTTTGTGGAGACGATTGTTCCGATGAGCGTTCTTGGGTTGTTGCGTGTCTTTATTTCTGACATACCGTTAGGAGGCTGGTTCAGCGTTTTGTTCGTTAAGAAGCGTGTGAATGCGTGCAACGAGTTTTCTTGTTTTGAGAACCTCGCGCACGTTCTTGAGCTGGCTTGAGGACAGACTAAACTGGAGTTCCTTGAGGTGGCTTTGTGCGTCGGCCAATTCCTTTTCAAGGGCGATGCGCGATTTTGAGCGGAGTGTTTTGATTTCCATATTACTCTAGCTCTCGCGTTATCGTTTTTGTTTTCACAGGCAATTTGCTTGATGCAAGAGTCATTGCCTCACGTGCAATATCATTGGCCACACCCGCCATTTCAAACAGGACTGTTCCGGGGCGGACGACAACGACGTAGTGATCAACCGCACCCTTTCCCTTACCCATCGGCATTTCTGAGCCTTTTGAGGTAACAGGCTTGTCGGGGAAAATGCGAATCCAGATTTTTCCACCGCGTTTGATCGCGCGCGTCATGGCGCGACGTGCCGCTTCGATCTGACGGGACGTGACCCAGGCTTCGGTGGTTGCTTTAATCCCAATGGTACCAAACGCAAGTTGGGTTTTTTGAGAGGCAACACGCTTTCCGCGTGAGCGACCTTTGTGCCATTTTCGATGTTTGACCTTTTTTGGCATCAACATACTTATTTCTGGTCAAAAACCTCTCCACGATTAACCCAGACCTTCACGCCAATAGCCCCCCACATGGTCCTTGCGGCAACGGAGGCGTAATCGATATCGGATCGCAAGTTATGTAAGGGAATTTTTCCTTGCGCAAGCATTTCGCGTCTTGCAATGTCAGCTCCGTTGAGTCGTCCACCAAGAGTCACTTTCACACCTTTGGCATCTGCTTTCATGACCCGTTCAATCGCCATTTTCATAACACGACGAAATGGCATGCGTTTTTCTATGTCAGCGGCAATTTGCAAGGCAACGACTTGTGCGCTCAAAGAAGGCTTCTGAATTTCCTTCACGTTGATCGCCATTTTGACACGACGACCACGATAAAAAATTGATTTAATTTTCTTCGTTAAATCCTCAATCCCAGCGCCTGCGCGTCCAATGATCACACCAGGCTTTGCCGCGTTGATGTTGATCTTGATCTCGTCGCGAGAACGTTCTATTTCAATGGTATCAACCAGCGCTTCTTTCAATGTTTTCTTCAAAAAATCGCGGATGCGTACGTCTTGCTCAAGCAGACGTTGATATTTTCCATGATCAGCAAACCAAATCCCGTCCCAGCCGCGTGTGACTCCGATACGGAAAACTCTTGGATGTACTTTTCGTCCCATAATGTTTACTTGGCTTGAACGCGCGTTTGACTGACTGATTTCTTTGTTACACTTGTTTTGATCAATGGTTGTTTCACTTCACCGGGTGCTCGATCCTCAAGAACAATCGAGATGTGCGCTGTACGCTTGCGAATCGGCGTTGCGCGTCCAAACGCACGCGGTGTTGAACGATGGAGTGTTGGACCACCGTCTGCGGTAATGGACTTGATGTAGAGCGTGTTTGCATCCAGCTGAAAGTTATTTGTGGCGTTGGCAATGGCAGAGTTCAACAGTTTGGATACAGGTTCCACAGCAAGCTTGTTCACAAATCGAAGCTGTGTAAGCGCTTTGTCAACGTGCATTCCTCGAATCAAATCAATCACCAAGCGTACTTTACGCGGCGACATACGAATGAATCGTGCTTTTGCCTTGATCTCCATACTGATTAGGTTGTGGGTGTCTCAACTTTTTGAATCTTTCCACCGTGACGTATAAACTTTCGTGTTGAGGAAAACTCACCGAGTTTGTGACCAACCATGTTCTCAACAATTTTGACTTTGATAAAATCTTTTCCGTTATGAACCGCAAAGGTAAATCCAACCATCTCTGGCGTGATCGTTGAGGATCGTGCCCATGTTTTAATCGGTGTTGGATCGTTCGTTTTCAATTTTGAAATCTTTTTCAAAATCGAGGGATGAACGTAAGGGCCTTTTTTGAGACTGCGTGCCATAACGTTTCGTTAATTGCTACTGCCAATGAATCGGCCGAGCTTACGACGCTTTAGGATAAACTTGTCGCTCCCTTTTTTCTTTCGTGTCTTCACACCAAGTGCTGGTTTACCTGTTGGTGTTTTTGGTCGCTTAAGACCGATTGGGTTTCGTCCTTCACCACCCCCGTGTGGGTGATCGACCGGGTTCATCGCCTTTCCACGAACGGTTGGGCGAATACCTCGGTTGCGCATTCTACCAGCCTTACCCCATCGAATCAATCGTCGATCCGGATTTGAGGATTGACCGATGGTTGCCATACAGGTCTTCAAAATCTGTCGAACCTCGCCGGATGGAAGTTTGAGTGTGGCGTAGGAACCTTCAACCGCCATGAGCTGTGCGGTTGTACCAGCGCCACGAACGATCTGTCCACCCTTGCCCGGTTGAAGTTCCACGTTGTACACACCCATCCCAATGGGAACGTACTGGAGCTGGAGGTGATTACCAATGTTGATTTCTGATTTTTCTTGTGAAGAAATGACGGTATCGCCCACAGCGAGTCCAACCGGAGCGATCATGTACCGCTTATCGCCGTCAACGTAGTACAAGAGAGCCAGGCGGGCGCCGCGATTTGGATCGTATTCGATCGCCGCAACCTTTGCCGGCACGTTGAACTTCGCGCGCTTAAAATCGATCACGCGAATCTTTTTCTTTGCTCCACCACCGCGGTGTCGAACGGTAATTTTTCCATTTGTTCGACCAGCAAAATTCTTACCTGATTTTGTCAGGTTTTTTTCCGGTTTGGTCTTGGTCACGTCGTTAAACGTGTCTACGCTTGAGATGCGACGACCGGCGGTTGTTGGTTTGTAGAGTTTAACTCCCATATCGTTTAGAAATGTCGCGCGTGATTAGACCCCTTCGTAGACGTTAATCGATGTCCCTTTTGGAAGCGAAACAATCGCCTTCTTCCAGTCCTTGCGCTTGCCAAGTCGGCGGCCAAAGCGCACAGCCTTACCTCGCTTGTTCATGATGCGAACGGACACAGGCAGGACCTTGTACATGGACTTGATCGCACGCTTGACATCAACGCGCGTTGCCTGCGAAGTGACGACGAAGACGTAGGTATTCTCCGAGGCAAGATGTGCGCTCTTTTCTGTGATGACCGGTCGCAGAATGACCTGCGAGAATGATTTAACTCCATCTTTTTGCATCGGTGTTTTTCCACCTTCAACAACGGGCATGAGTTTGCCTGCCTTTTCGACTTCCTTGGTGACATCCTCTGCTTGAGACACACCGGACTTCTCCGGCTTGTCAACCATGGCACCCTTATCGTCTTTTTTGAATTTGATTCGATCGAAGATTCCCATACAGCTTATCGCTTATACATTGCCATGGCGGCTTCAAGAGCAGGCTTGGTGAAGACGACGTAATCGAGTCGCAGTAAGGCGAGCAAATTGATCGAATTTACAGGAAACACTTCCACATTCGTCAAGTTGCGTGCGGCCAAGCCGACACCTCGATTGTCCATTTCGACAACGACGAGCGTTTTCTTTCCGGCCGACGGAAGCGACGCGAGCGATTTGCTCAAGTCTTTTGTTTTGCCATCATCGAAACGCAGGCCGTCGACGACGATGAGGCGATCATGATTCACCTTGTCGGACAAAACCATGGCGAGAGCCAAACGTTTTGTTTTCTTGTTAATCTTGACGGCGAAGTTGCGTAGGTTGGTTGGACCAAACGTAATTCCTCCACCTTTCCAAATTGGAGACTGACGAGATCCATGTCGTGCGCGACCTGTACCCTTCTGTTTCCAAGGTTTCTTGTTACTTCCAGCGACCTGAGAACGGTCTAGTGTATGTGCTAAAACAACGCGTGCGTTTGAGCTGTGAGCAACAACAGCTTCATGCACAAGATTTGGTTTGACTTCAACATCAAATAGACGCACATCGAGATCCATCGTTCCGACTTCTTGTCCTTGTGGGTTGTAGATTTTTACGCTTGCCATATCGTCGTAGTTGCATTGCGAGTTTGCACAAGAATCAATCCGCCGCGTGCTCCTGGAACAGCCCCTTTGATAGCAATCACGTTTGATGCTGTGTCAACAGAGACAATCTCAAGATTCTTGACGGTCACGCGTTGATCTCCGGAATGTCCACCCATGCGATGTCCAGGAATAACTTTTCCTTGTCGATGTGTTGAAAGCGAGCCTGGCATACGAGCCTGATCCTTTGTTCCGTGTGTCGCCTTTTTTCCATGAAACCCATGGCGCTTCATGACGCCTGTAAATCCACGCCCCTTTGAAATACCGACAATGTCTACCTTGGTGCCCGGAAGAAATGATTCGACACTCACCTGGTCACCGCGATTCAAATCTGTTTTGCTCACGCGAAATTCGCGTAATGTCCTAACAGGTGACAGACCGTTTGTGTGGCCAGATGCAGGCATGTTGAGCTTACCAGCCTCGATGCCAAGCTGAACTGCGCTATACCCATCAATCTCTTCGGTACGAAGCTGTGTGACAATATTTGGTTCAGCCTTAATCAAGGTAACAGGAACAACCGTTCCGTCATCCTTGAATTGCTGAGTCATTTCAATTTTTCGTCCAATGATGAATGGCATAATCTTAGAACTCATCGCTCTTATGAACATAAAAGCCAGAAGTCGTTTTCGAAGTTTTCGAAAACAGCTTCTGACCTTTAATCCAACCAATGTTTGGTTCTTAAAGGATGGGCATTTGATTGAATAGGCGCAAATCTCCGTACGCACTCTGTAAATCTCCGGAAGGTTTTCCCCTGAGACATCGTGACATCGTGGGATCTTTCTTCTGGGTTTAGGGAGTGCTTGATCGGGGGCCAGGGGCCTGGGACCGGTGGCCGGGGATTGAATGAATCAATCCCGGTCGCTGGTCCCCGGCCCCCGGTTCCCGTTTTCACTAAGTTTTAATCTCGATCTCGACACCGGCTGGAAGATTAAGACTCATCAGCGCGTCGATGGTTCGATCGTTTGCTTCCACAATGTCGATCAAACGCTTGTGCACACGCATCTCGTACTGATCGCGAGAATCTTTGTGCACGAAGGTTGATCTGAGAACCGTGAATTTACGCTTCTCGGTTGGAAGAGGCACCGGTCCAACAACGACTGCGCCGGAACGCTCAACCGTTTTCAAAATCGTTTGCGTAGCTTGATCGATGATCTTGCTGTCGTACGCCTTGATCTTTATGCGGATGCGCGACTTTTCTTCTGATTGGTCTTTTTTCTCATTCACAGGGTTGAAAAAGGAACGAAAAGGAGGGGCGATTACTCGCCTCTCCAATATTTACTTGATGATTTTAGTAACAATTCCAGCACCGACTGTTCGTCCACCCTCACGAATAGCAAAGGACATCTTTTCCTCAAGCGCCACTGGATGGATGAGGGTGATGTTCACGTTGACGGTATCACCAGGCATGACCATTTCGGTTCCTTCTGGCAACTTTACTTCACCGGTTACGTCCGTTGTGCGGATGTAGAACTGTGGCTTGTAACCATTAAAAAATGGCTTGTGTCGTCCACCTTCTTCCTTGGTGAGTGCGTAAACTTCGGCCTGAACTTCCGTGTGAGGTGTGATGGAACCTGGCTTGGCAAGCACCATTCCGCGCTCGACATCTTCCTTCTTGATACCGCGGATCAAAAGACCTGCGTTATCACCGGCACGACCTTCCTGAAGCTGTTTGTTAAACATTTCAATACCGGTTACAACCGTCTTAGTTGGTTCATCGTGAATCCCAACAAGCTCAACATCTTCGTTAATTTTGACCATGCCGCGTTCAATACGACCAGTCACAACCGTTCCTCGACCTTCGATCGAGAATACGTCTTCGATTGGCATCATGAATGGTTTGTCGGTCTCACGGATTGGATCTGGAATGTAGGTGTCAAGGGCGTTGACGATGTCCATGATGCACTTGTTGGCCGTCTCGTCGGTTGGGTTTTGAAGCGCTTTAAGCGCGGAACCACGAATCACAGGAATTTCATCTCCCGGAAACTTGTACTGCTTCAAAAGATCGCGAACTTCTTCCTCGACGAGGTCGATCAATTCCGGGTCATCAACCATGTCAACTTTGTTTAAAAAGACAACCATGGCAGGCACACCAACCTGACGTGCGAGCAAGATGTGCTCTCGGGTTTGTGGCATGGGGCCGTCTGTTGCGGAAACCACCAAAATAGCTCCGTCCATCTGGGCGGCACCGGTGATCATATTCTTAATGTAATCAGCGTGACCTGGGCAGTCGACGTGCGCGTAGTGGCGCTTGTCAGACTCGTACTCACAGTGAGCCGTCGCGATCGTGATACCGCGAGCCTTGGATTCCGGAGCCTTGTCGAGATCATCGACGCCCTTGGATTGAGCCGCCATACCCTTGGCACCAAGAACAGCCAAAATAGCCGCCGTGGTGGTGGTCTTGCCGTGGTCAACGTGGCCAATCGTACCCACGTTGACGTGTGGCTTTGTTCGTTCGAAAACTCCAGCCATAAAGTAGAGGATTGGATCGTGGCCTAGACCAAGTGCGCCAACCTTCGCGTAATGCTGTGGTTGGTCTCGCCTATGGCGGAAGCTACGAGCCGATCAATTAGGAACTTAATTTAGGTAAATTTAGAGAATTGAAGACGTGCGAAAGTATAACAAACGAGGCTAAAAGGTGCAAGTCTCGATGGGTCGGGTTGTTCACACTCAGTCCACTCTGCCACGCAAGCCGACTTTCATCGCTGAGATGAGCTATTTTCTACTCGATTGGCTCGAGATAAAACTGCTCTTCTGAGAAGTCGTCGCTTGGAGTACGTTGAGGCGTCACGTGAGTTTTTGGCTTGTTTTCGACAACGACTTGCTGGACGTTTTTCTCTGCAAACGCACGGTACTGCTTTTCGAGGTCTTCGATTTCATCCGTATTCATCTTGGACATGTCCCAAGTTGGACCTTTGTTGTTCGCGCTTTGCATCGTCGACCAGATATCAACGTCGGGAGGTTCGTTTGAAACAAACGGCTCATCCGCCAAGCCACCTTCAGGATCATCAATAACGAATCCATCAGGAATTTCCCATTCCTGTTTCTCTTCTTCGTGCATGCGTTCCTCATCTTCCATCCCCTCTTCCCAATCGCCAAAATGCTCGCTCATGCCATCCAAGATGGCCTCGTATTGATCCAAATCCATGACGACATAAACATCTTGGCCGTTTGTATCGGTCACAACCATGGTATCGCCCGTCTTACGAACAAGCTCGAGAATCCGCTTGAATTGATCTTTCATAGTGGGGGCATTTTAGCGCACTTCTTCGAGGTGTCAACCTAGGTTACCAGGAGTGAAGATGTTCAGAATCCTTACCTTGCCATTGTAGCCGTAATCGAAAAACGATCCAGCCTGCGCCGGATCGTTTGTGTTATCGTCTGCTGATTCCAGCGCGCTTTTCTACAATCTCTTTTGAAACATTGCTAGGCACGACCGCGTAATGATCAAATTCCATTGAATAACTTGCACGTCCTTGTGTCATTGATCGAAGGCTTGTTGCGTAACCGAACATTTCGGCGAGCGGCACGAAGGCGTGAATCACCTTGGCGCCTGAGCGATCAATCATGTCCTGAATCTGTCCGCGTTTTGAGTTGAGGTCACCGACAACCGAGCCCATGAAATCTTCTGGGGTGACAACTTCGACTTTCATCGTTGGCTCAAGAAGTTCAACGCCGGCTTTTTTCGCCGCGTCTTGAAACGCCATCGATCCCGCGATCTTAAAGGCCGCTTCGTTGGAGTCCACATCGTGATAGGTTCCATCGTAAAGCGTAATCTTTGCGTCGAGCAAAGGATAGCCAGCGATGACACCGCGATCCGCGGCTTCACGAACGCCTTTTTCAATTGGATTGAAGAACTCTTTTGGAATCGCACCACCTTTGACTTCTTCTTCAAACTGAATCCCTGCTCCGGCTTCCAACTTTTCCAGATGAATAAGACAGTGACCATACTGACCGCGACCACCGGACTGTCGAATAAACTTTCCTTCGCCGTCCGCGTTTCCTTTGATGGTTTCGCGGTAGGAAACCTGCGGCGTCCCAACGTTACACTCGACGCTAAACTCGCGCTTCATACGATCGACGATAATGTCGAGGTGAAGCTCTCCCATGCCGGAAATAATAATTTGATTTGTTTCCTCGTCGGTGCGCACGCGGAAGGTGGGATCTTCTTCTGCTAATTTCTGAAGCGCAACACCCATCTTTTCTTGATCAGCTTTTGTTTTTGGTTCGATCGCAATCGAGATGACCGGCTCAGGGAAAACAATCGACTCAAGTAAAATTGGATGATCGGGATCACAAAGCGTGTGACCGGTAAAAGTTCCCTTGAGACCAACCATTGCGGCAATATCTCCGCACTGAACCTCGTCCACTTCTTCGCGTGTATTTGCGTGCAAACGTACGATGCGACCAACGCGTTCACGCTCACCGGTTGTTGAATTCAAAATGTAGGAACCTGCACGAACGACGCCGGAGTACACGCGAAAAAACGCGAGCTTGCCGACGAATGGATCGGCCATAATTTTGAACGCGAGCGCGCAGAACGGTTCGCTGTCGTCTGGTTTTCGGATAATCTTTGTTTCAAAATCTTCTGGATCGGATCCAATGAGCGGTGGAACATCCAGTGGACTTGGCAGGTACGCGACAACGGCGTCGAGCAACTGTTGTACACCTTTGTTCTTGAGCGCAGAACCACACAAGACGGGAATAAAATCATTCGAGATGGTTGCACGACGAATGACCACGTTGAGTTCATCAACGGAAATTTCCTCGCTGGCCAAGTATTTGTTCATCAGTGTTTCGTCATTCTCGGCCACAGCCTCGACAAGTTTCGCACGCCACTCTTCAGACAGCGCTTTCAAGTCTTCGGGAATCTCGCTCTCTTCAATATCTTTTCCAAGATCATCTTTGAAAATAAACGCGCGCATCAAAAGCAAATCCACAATCCCCTTGAAATTTGCTTCGCTTCCGATTGGAAGCTGAAGTGGATATGCGCGAAGCGTCAAACGATCGTGGATGCTCTTCAAATCTTTGAAATAGTCTGCGCCGGTTCGATCAAGTTTGTTGATAAACACGATACGCGGAACGTTGAAATCGTCCGCATAGCGCCAGTTGGTTTCGGATTGTGGTTCCACACCCGCAACACCATCGAAGACCGCAACACCGCCGTCGAGCACGCGCATGGAACGCTTCACCTCAACCGTAAAGTCGATGTGGCCTGGAGTGTCGATCAAGTTCAAACGGTGATCCTTCCAAAACGCGGTGGTGGCCGCGGCGGTAATCGTAATTCCGCGTTCGCGCTCCTGAACCATCCAGTCCATTTCAGCCGCACCTTCATGCACCTCACCGATTTTATGCTTCTTGCCGGTGTAATAAAGAATGCGCTCAGAGACCGTGGTCTTCCCCGCGTCAATGTGCGCGAAAATTCCGAAGTTGCGTGTCTTATCAAGAGGATATTCACGAGGCATAGTTGGAAAGTGAGAGAGTGAAGGAGTGAGGGAGTGAGGGAGTGACAAAGTGATAAAGTGATAAAGTGACTAGTGGAATTATCGAGCAAAGTGAGCGAAAGCGCGGTTTGCTTCTGCCATGCGCTGAACGTCGAGTTTCTTCTTTACCGCGTCGCCTTCGTTGTTGTTGGCGGCGACAAGTTCGTCCGCAAGCTTTTGCGCCATCGGTCGGCCCTTCTTTGCGCGCGCGGCGGTGATGATCCATCGAAACGCAAGCATGGTGCGGCGATCGCCTCGCACGGACATTGGCACTTGGTAATTAGCGCCTCCGACGCGCTTACTCTTCACTTCAAGAGAAGGCGCGACGTTTTTAAGAGCGTTTTCAAAGACATCAACAGGGGGAAGTTCTGTTTTCTTTGCGATCATCTCAAAACAATCGTAAACAACGGACTGCGCGATGGTCTTCTTTCCATCATACATGATGGAATTAATAAATTTGGCAACGTTGACGTTCCCAAACTTTGGATCCGGAGCAATGGTTCGTTTTGGCGCTTGTTTGCCGCGCATAGTTTGATGGATTCCTCGGGTTGTGACTTCCTCCCAGCGTAGAGAGTACTCCCGATGTTAATTTAAGTGAGTTGATGAAGTGACAAAGTGACAAAGTGATAAAGTGACAGAGTGACAAAGCTTTATCACTTTATCACTTTATCACTCTCTTAATCACTCTGTTACTTTTTCGCTTTCGCTTTCTTTCCACGCTTCTGACCGTACTTCGATCGGCCCTGCTTGCGACCGTCAACGCCCTGGGTGTCATAGACACCGCGCACGATGTGGTAGCGCACACCCGGCAAATCTTTCACGCGACCGCCACGGATCATGACGATGGAGTGCTCTTGCAAGTTGTGACCTTCCCCGCCGATATAGGCGTTCACTTCCATGCCGTTTGAAAGACGCACACGCGCAATCTTTCGAATAGCGGAGTTTGGTTTCTTTGGTGTCATGGTGGTGACTTTCACGCACACGCCACGTTTAAAGGACGCACCCTTTGTGAGTGGCGTCTTTTTTCGAT
This sequence comes from uncultured Gammaproteobacteria bacterium, assembly GCA_964374035.1. Classification (GTDB taxonomy): domain Bacteria; phylum Patescibacteriota; class Patescibacteriia; order UBA9934; family GWF2-40-263; genus CALRGL01. The sequence goes on along the minus strand of CAYJWY010000011.1, from coordinate 2,057 downwards.
GCAGAGAATCAAACGTGAACTGCAAGGCTGGCGACTTCGACTTGGAAGACTTCGACGTGCGGCCCTTTCGGATCAATTGGTTGACTGTTGGCATAGAATAGTTGTCGGGAGATTATCATCAGGGTGGAAAAAGGTCAACAGGAATGGGTAAAACAAAAACGACCCCGCATGCAGATTGCACGCGGGGTCAAAGGGCAAGGGCTTAAATTCAACTGGATTGGCAATGATCAGTCTTGTTGCTTCAACCCTTATAAACAATCTTCTTCATGGGATCGTGTTCGCTGGCCATGCCCATTTGGCAAGCCTGAATATAAACCTGGTGACTGACCACCTCCCAATCAATCGGCTTATAACCAACGTGTGTGGCGAGGGGATCTAAGAAGAGACGGATTGTTCGACCGTTGCCTTCTCGAAAGGAATGGAGGATGTTGAGTTCGTTGTGGATGAAAGCCAGTTTCTGAGCGACAACGGTCTTTGTCTCTCTCGAAGTCGGAAGGTGTCTCGTCAAGATGTGGCCGAATTCGTTCAAAGATTTTTCAAGATACTCCGAGGGAGCAAACAGAACATCGTTTTTTGAGATATTGATTCGCTTAATTTTTCCCGCCCAGAGATACAGAGGCGCAAGAAAGAATGTATGAATCTCAAACAAAAGAGGAAGGTTGAAAACAAGACCTTCCTGTTCCAGTTGATGAAAAAAATGTGCGTAGCTGTCAGAACGTAGCAGTGTCTCGGCGTCGTCGAGTGATTGTTGATCCTATAGACCAAGTCGATTTTTCAAGACGCCATCCTCCGAACCAATCTCCTGCGAAGAAACATTATAGCGATAACGCCCGGCCATACGTTTCCAACTTCTTGATCACGGATACATTTTTTCTTGCCTTGCGCAAACTTAACCCTTCCATTTTTGAAGAACGAGAAACGGCTTTTTGAAGAAGTTTTTTGTTTGATGTTTTGGTTGAGCGCATAACGACTTTGTGGAGAGATTATACCATTATTGGATGACCAATACCATGTTGCGACAAAGAAAAATCCCGCACGAGGTTTAGACCTGGTGCGGGATGAGGAGACGATCAGTAGTGCTCGGACCAGTCGTTGAAGCCGCGGTCGTCGAGGTCGGCGTCCCGCTCTGCCGCACACGCTTCACACCAACCGCCGTGGCCGACGCACTCGGGCGTTGCGCCCAGGAGGTCCTTCGCCTGCTGCCACCACTGCGGCTGGTTCAGACGAAACGACAGGAAATGGAGAAATTGCGCGTGACTGCGTGGCAGATACATGCCGTTGTGGTTGATGATCATCTGCTTGCCATTGAAGTCCGGCCGTCCGTAGCCCTTCCCGTTGCATGGATGCAGAGTGAGCGTATTGGTGAGGTACGGCTCCATGAACGCGGCGACGTTGTCGAAGAAGACGAGTCGCGCGATGGCCCAGAGCATGTCATCGAAACGCTCACACATGAGACGGTGTGCGAGGTCGTTCTCGCTGAGCGTGGTTTTGCTCTCGCGCGTCAGATCGATCAAGAACTTCAGCGAAGGTGCGCAGACGAACCAACGCCTGAAGCGCGGACCCTTCGGCCCTTCTTCGATCTCGCCGCAGAGCAGATCACCGGGTCGAGGCTTCTGGCCGTCGCCCATGTGATTGCCCCACATCCCGAAATCGAGGGTGATGGCCACATCGAGATCCAACTCGTTGTAGCCCTCCTTGTGAAAAAAGATGCCGATGTCGGTGAACCCGTAGTAAGTTCGCCACGTGACGGTCGTGCGGTGACGCATCTCCTTTGGGATGTCGCTGAGCCGTCGCATGCGAGGGGCTTCGTGATCGATGTGGCCGAGGTGGCTGTAGCCGTTCTCGAACACGGTGACGTGATGGGCATGAATGGACAGGATGTCCTCGGGATCACGCGCGATGACTCGCTCGACGCGTGCGAAGCGGAGCTTCTCCCAGATCCGGGCGAGGTTCGCCACAGCTTCTGCGCTCATTTAATCCTCCGTTGAGGTGCTTCAATACTCGTGGAAACCGCCACGATGCGGGTGTGTCCAAGAATGGAAACCCAAATAAAATAC
>CAYJWY010000010.1:0-25698 GCA_964374035.1 uncultured Gammaproteobacteria bacterium | reverse complement strand
TCCATGGCCATATGCCTGTGTGTCATTCTTTACTGTGTCATTCTTTACTGTGTCAATCTTTACTGTGTCATTCTTTACTGTGTCATTCTTTACTGTGTCATTCTTTACTGTGTCATCCTGAACGTAGTGAAGCCCGGCGTAGCCGGGTCCGGCCTTCAGGCCGGAGATCTCTTAGAGATTCTTCGTCGATGCTCCTCAGAATGACACAGTCGCTTTTCTCCTCAGAATGACACAGTCGCTTTTCTCCTCAGAATGACACAGTCGCTTTGCTCCTCAGGATGACACGGTCGCTTTGCTCCTCAGGATGACACGGTCGCTTTGCTCCTCAGGATGACACGGTAATTATTTTTTTCTTCTTCGATTTTTCTTTCAACTCTTTCGCAAGCACGCCAATCTCATCGCGCAACAACGCCGCGGTTTCAAAATCCAGTTTCTTTGCGGCCTCGCGCATGTCGTGTTCCTTTTCTTTGATGACCTGCTCGAGTTCATGTGGATCCGCCGTGAGTTCGAGTTTCAAAATACCTTCGATTGATTTGTCGGTCTCACCGCTCAACATTCCACGAATATCATTGATCGCTTTATGAATCGATGTTGGCGTGATGCCGTGCTCTTTATTGTACGCAACTTGAATCTTACGACGACGATCTGTTTCCTTCAATGCGCGCGTGAGCGAACTCGTCATGTGATCGGCGTACAGAATCACGCGACCATCAACGTTGCGTGCCGCGCGGCCGATCGTCTGAATGATCGACGTTTCCGATCGCAAGAATCCTTCCTTGTCCGCGTCGAGAATCGCCACAAGCGTCACCTCGGGAAGATCGAGACCTTCGCGCAGCAGGTTCACCCCAACGATCGCGTCATACGTTCCCTTACGCAAGTCGGACAAAATCGTGATGCGGTCGAGCGTATCGACGCCCGAATGCAAATATTGCACCTTAATCTTTTTCTCAAGAAGAAACTCGGTGAGATCCTCGGCCATCTTTTTCGTCAGCGTGGTAATGAGCGATCGCTCGCTCTTCTTTGCTCGCACCACAACCTCTTTAATCAAATCTTCAACCTGACCTGGATACCCAGTGTCATCCTGAGGAGTCTTCGACGAAGGATCTCTCGTTCGTTGAAGAGATCCTTCGCTAGCGCTCAGGATGACAGAGTTTTTGTACGGGTCGACTGAACTTGAAGTAATGGGCCTCACCTCCACCTCAGGATCAACCAGTCCGGTCGGACGAATAATCTGCTCCACAACTTGCTCAGACCGCGCGCGCTCGTAGACACTGGGTGTTGCGCTCACGTACACGACTTGCCCAATCTTCTTCTCAAACTCTTCAAAGTTCATCGGTCGATTGTCTTTCGCGCTTGGTAATCGAAACCCATGCTCGATCAGCGTGGCCTTTCGCGCCTGGTCGCCGTTGTACATACCACCGATCTGGGGAATGGTCACGTGCGATTCGTCGATGAACGTCAAAAAGTCGTCAGGAAAATAATGCATCAACGTCTGTGGCGATTCCCCTGGCGCGCGTCCGTCAAAGTAGCGCGAGTAGTTCTCAATGCCATTGCAAAATCCGACCTGCTCGATCAATTCGAGGTCATAACGCGTACGACGACTGAGTCGCTCCGCTTCGAGTACACTGCCCGCCTTGTCAAACTCCGCGAGGCGCTCGTTCAATTCTCGACGAATCGACTTGATCGCTTCTTCTTGCCGCGGACGCGAAACCACATAGTGCTTTGCGGGAAACAACCAAATATCCTCAAGATCGCGAATCTTCTTGCGCGTAACGTGGTCGAGTTCCTGAATGTCGGTGACATCATCACCGTCCATCATCAAACGATACACAATCTCAAGGTTCACCGGCATCACTTCGATGACGTCGCCATGGGAACGAAACGATCCATGTTTCAAATCCGCGTTCGTTCGCTCAAACTGCATTTCGATGAGTTGTCGAAAAAGTTCCGAACGCGAGAGGGGCCCGGGGCCCGGGACCGACTGCCGGCGATTCGAGGAATCTATTTTGGATTCGGCCCCAGGTCCCTGGTAGCCGCTCCCCCGCCTTTTACTCAAATGCAAAACACTACGCTCATATTCCTTGGGACTTCCCAAGTTATAAATACAAGACACCGACGCAACAATAATCGTATCGCGACGACTTAGCAGTGCTTGCGTGGCCGCATGTCGCAAGCGATCGATCTCTTCATTGATCATCGCTTCTTTCTCGATATACGTATCCGAGCGAGGCATGTAGGCCTCTGGCTGGTAGTAATCGTAGTAGCTGACAAAATATTCCACCGCGTTGTCTGGAAAAAATTCACGAAACTCGTTGCACAACTGTGCCGCGAGCGTCTTGTTGTGCGCGATCACAAGCGTTGGACGCTGAACCTGCTGAATGACATTGGCCATGGTGAATGTTTTTCCAGAACCGGTAACACCAAGAAGCGTCTGCGCTTGATTGCCCTTGTGAAGGCCGTCGACAAGTTGCTTGATGGCCTTGGGCTGATCGCCTGCAGGTTGATAATTGGATTTGAGATTGAATTGCATAATCTTCTCTGTGTCATCATGAACGCATTGCCGTGCCTGCCGGCAGGCAGGAAGGATCTCTTGTTCGTGAAGAAACTCTTCCCCCGCTCAGGCGGAGTCAGAATGACACAGGGGAAATACTACCACACACGCGAACAAAGGTCGAACAAATACATTGACAAAAAGCCGATTTTCTGGTATTTTTCACAGTCACTGAACCACACAAACAGGAGGAATACGTGGAAAATACCATCCTGAAGGGACGCTACGGCGAAGCGCAGATCATGCTCCCCCGCGTGTCGATCGACGCAACGGCACTCGAGCAAATCGGGAAGTTTCTGGACCACCCCGCCTTCACGGGTCAAATCGCGATCATGCCCGACACGCACGCTGGTGCCGGTTGCGTCATCGGCTTCACGATGCCCATGACCGAGCGGGTGATTCCCAACGTCATCGGCGTGGACATCGGCTGTGGGATGCTGAGCATGAACATCGGCTCGGATCTCGAAATCGACCATGACGAAGTGGACGCGTTCGTGCGTCGCAATGTTCCGTTCGGCATGGAGATGCACGACAAGGCGGTCATCGACATGAACCGGGCGTTCCCCTGGGAGCGTGCGCGCTCGCTCGCTCGCTCGCTGTCATCCTACTGGAGCGCGACGTACGGCGTGAGCGTCCAGCCCGTCCGCTACGACATGTCCTGGTTCCTCGAGAAGTGTCGCCAGATCGGGATCGATCCCAAGCGAGCGATGAACTCGCTGGGATCGCTCGGCGGCGGCAATCACTTCATCGAGATCGGCCGCTCAACGCAGGACCAGACGCTGTGGGTCACCATCCACAGCGGTAGCCGGAACTTCGGCCTCAAGGTCGCCGGGTACTGGCAGGCGATTGCGATGAAGCGGCTGAAGAGCGGCTCCAAGTCCGGACTCGCGAAGGAAATCGATCGTATTCGTGCGATGACCGAGGACCGCAGTGAAATCGGACGGCTAATCATGAAGGCCAAGGCCGCCAACGAGGTGCACAGTGAGATCCCCGAGGGTCTGGAGTGGCTCGAGGGTGAGGATGCGGTCGGATATCTCTTCGATATGCTCTTCGCCCAGGTCTACGCCGAGGTCAACCGTGAGCAGATCGCCGCGGTTCTCACGCGCGCGCTCGACGTTTCGCCCATCGACGAGGTGCGCTCGACGCACAACTTCATCGACTTCGAAGATCGGATCATCCGCAAGGGTGCCATCCGCGCCTACCAAGGTCAGCGCATGATCATCCCGTTCAACATGCGCGACGGCGTCCTCATCTGCGAGGGCAAGTCGAACGACACGTGGAACTGTTCGGCGCCCCACGGAGCCGGTCGGGTCATGAGTCGCGCGCAGGCCCGGCGCGAGCTGAGCGTGAAAGACTTCCAGGCCCAGATGGCGGACGTCTTCTCAACCAGCGTGGGCTCCGGCACCCTCGACGAGGCGCCCGGTGCGTACAAGTCCGCCTCGCTCATCGAGGCCGCAATCGCGCCCACGGCGACGATCCTCCACCGCCTCCTGCCCATCCACAGCATGAAGGCGAGCGACGAAAAGCCCGCCCGACGAAGCTGCGGCCACAAGCACTGACACCCAACGATCGCCTCAAGACCGGTTCAACCTGAACCGGTCTTTTTCGTTCTCACCGAAGTGGGGTCAGGTCCGACTACCGACTTTTGACGTTTACACCGAAGTGGGGTCAGGTCCGACTACCGACTTTTGACTTGTTAAGTCGGTAGTCGGACCTGACCCCAAATGCCCCACAAATGCCCCACAAACAAAAAAGTGTGAGTCAGCGTTTAGCTTTCTCACACCCGAGCAGAACGAATGATCGCGACAAAGAGCTGTTCGAGCTCGCGGTAGAACTCGCTCCAGTTGTCGAACAGCAACTCGATGGGATAAGTCTTTGGGGCAACGTCGACGCAACCAATCCACCAAAACTTTACCACTGTCGCTCTTTTTCCTTAATAAACGAGAACACCTCTGGCGGAACCTTCTCCTGCCAGTCTCCCCCATTCTTAATCATGTCACGGATCTTCGTTCCCGAAATGCCGGGCACCTCTTTGATAGGCTGAATCTCGACCTTGCCCTCAAAATGTTTTTTTATCTCCTCATTTCCCGTCCAGAGTTTATCAACACTGCCAGCAAGCTGAAGCACATGATCCGCCCACTGAGCATCACTCTTTTGATCCGGCACTTCGATGAAGTTTATATCGAACATGGGAATCAAGTCCTTGGCCTGAAGCGCGCGTTGCATCATTTCTTTGCGATCTTGCGCCGAGTAGGGATTCAGATCCGTGCCCTGCTCATTCGCGCTCCCAATGGCAATGATAATTTTTCCCGAGACCTTGGTCATCCCTTCGATGACAAGCAAGTGTCCGTTGTGGAAAGGTTGAAAGCGACCGAGAAAGAGTGATGTGGGTTTCGACATATGTGAAAATAGCGTAACAAAAAAAACAATGGTTGTCATGTTCTGGTCAAAACAGAAGGATAAAAAAACCGTCCCGAGAAGCTTTGAGAAAGCTTCTACGAGTCGGTCATTTGAGGTACTTGGAAGAGAGAGGTACCTCTAACTCGAATCTGTAACTGATCCAACACCTTCGTGCTGGTAAACCATCAATCTCTTGGTACTCGTCAACTTCTTGGTCACCGTTCAGCTCATCAACGATCGCCTGCGCTTTGCCAAGCGCTTCGGCCACATTGTGTGCTTGGACTGTCCGCGTGAATGATAGAACGAAATCCTTGTCAGGATCTTCACCGACATATTGTGTATAGGCGTACTCTCGAATCTTCACCTTGTACGTTGGCACGGGATCTCCATTTCTATTGCCAAGTCAAAAAACCTATAAACAGACCTATTGAACGAAAAATGTTAACGGATACGCTGATGATTGTCAAATGGTTGCTTCAAAGAGAAATTTGGCCGCATTCATCAGCATCTCTGCATTCTGAACCTCATCGCGCCTAGCTTTGATCGCAAGTCCTCTCCGCGGGCGGAAATCATCTACTACATGTGTCCCTAGTAATAAAATCACTAGCAGTGCTAAGCACTCGCCAACCTGTTCGGTTTCAATAAAAGAAAAAGCTCCGAAAGATACCTCGGAGCAATATTTTCATCAGGTTCATGGTCGGCATGAACCAGAGCATACTATCAACCACCGAATGTCAGTAACGATGACCAACAGGAGAGTGACTAGTCTTGATATCGGTCGGGAACGATCTGAAACCCGGCCATTGTCGAGGTTACGCCCATGAGGGCGACTTGGAAACGCTTGCGAGCCGTGCTTGAGGGAGTTGGCATCATGCTTCGCTGTCCGATGTCGGCAATGAGCGATGCATGGGCAGCGAGTCGAGAATGGGTCGCATGGATATCGTCTTGCACGTCACGCATGGCGCGGCTTGATCGACCAACGCGAGCCTGCAGTTCCTCGATTTCTGTACGCATCTCGCTGATCTGCTGGGGGAGCATATTGAGAGTCTTGACCTGCATACTGAGAGCCTCGACCTGTGCGGGGAGCGCACTGAGAGCCTCGACCTGTGCGGGGAGCGCACTGAGAGCCTCGACCTGTGCGGGGAGACCGCTGAGCGCATCGAGCCTCTCGAGGATCCGAGCAACGAGTTCATCCGTCATCATCATATCTCCGACTCGGGCTGTGGGAAAACGCCGCTTATCAACCTAAGCTGGCAGAATTCTTACGATTCTAGTATTACACAACTGTGGCTCTGTGCCTAGGAAGAGTCACAAAAAAATTATAAGGTTCGGATATGCAGAGGCGTCAGCTATGCGGGTGCAAAACGACCCATCAATTCGGCCGACGCGATGATGTGTGGGCTTGCCGCTTCGAGAATTTCTTCTTTACGAGCACCCTCGACCAAATCAAGCATGGTATCGAGGGCGTACACACGAAAAAAATAACGATGTTCTCGATCCGGAGGTCGAGGTCCCGTGTAATCAAGCTGACCTCGAGTCCCGACGCCACGAACACCCGTCGGTTGCCATCCCTCGGGAATCGACGTGATGGTTGGTGGAATGTTGAACACAACCCAGTGATCCCAAATCGCAACAGGCGCTGTGGTGGGAAGGTCTGGATCCTCGATGATCACAACGAGAGAAACCGTACCGTCAGGAACGCCTTCGATGACGAGTGGAGGATTCACGTTTTCAAAATCGAGTCCGAAACGTTGAGGAATCATTTCGTCATTACGGAAGGCTGGACTTGAAAGATGCATAGGTATTGATTCTACTAAATGTGGCCTATCTCGTACACTCCAACACATCTGGCATCATCTCCTGCCACGTAAAGACATCCGCATTGCAGTCATCAACCTGGCACGCAAAAACACCAACCTCCGCTGGTGTTTTTACGTGGTTCCCGGGCAGGGATTCGAACCCCGATAATCAGGACCAAAACCTGATGTCCTGCCGTTAGACGACCCGGGAATATCGCAAACAAGGCGACCTGAATATCCTCTGCATCTCCAGGCGTATTTGCGCGCAAATTGTATCAAATCGAAAAATCTTTTCAAGGGTTGAAGTAATCGTCTATCGCTACCGCGTCTATCGCTACCGGGTAGCGATAGATAGTAGCGATGGATCTTTAGACCTTCAAATATTTTCTCATTATCGCTACCGGGTAGCGATAGGTAGTAGCGATAAACTTTAGACCTTCAAATATTTTCTCATCGCCAGGCTGGTTGAGACCATCGTCAGGACAACAAGTACAGCAAACTCGATACCAAAAATTCTCAAGCCATTCTGTTCAAAGTAATCGATCAGGCCAATCGAATTGTTTGCGAAAAAGAAACTGAACTTTGGTTCAAGTACTGCCAGAGTTGGATAAACGATCGCGACCACAAGAAGAATCGCGAGTAGACTGAGCAGAATCATCTCGAGCAAAAACGGAGCCTTAATAAACCAATTAGACGCGCCGACAAGTCGCATGATACCGATCTCTTCGCGATGAATAAAAATTCCGATGCGTACCGTGTTAAATACAATCAGCGTTGCGATCACAAGAAAAATGATCATCATGCCAAGGGCAAACCAACGAACGCGCTCGGTGATGCCCTGAATACGATCGATGATTTGTTGATAGTTGCTGAAATCCTTTTCTCGAATATCATCTCGAAACTCGGGGTTCTCAAGGGCGTCGAGAATGATGCCGAAATCTTGTGCGGAGTTGCCCTTGATAACCAAGGTTGAACCAAATGGGTTACCATCGAGCTGTGCAAGTGACTCAAGCACAACGGGATCATCTTTGTGTTGCTCGGTGAATCGTTTCAGAGCGTCATCGGGAGAAACCGTGAGAACATCGCGCACTTGCGAAAGACCACGCAAATATTCCACAGCGCTTGTGATCGTTTCGGCCTTGGTAGATTGTTCAAAATACACCGAAACCTCTATACGATTCTCAACTGAACTGATGGCCTGATCGGTTACATAATTCAACACCAAAAGAATATTAACGGTGAGCAAGGTCATCACAAGCATCGTAATGGTAATCAACGACAACCAAAAATTTCTCCAAAAATTTTGAAAGGCAAATTTTGTGACACGGTATGTGGAAACAAACATATTCTCCCTAGAGTTTGTAACGGCCCTCTTCAACGTCCGACGCAATCTTTCCACCCTCAAGCACAATCACTCGCTTCTTCAAGCGATTCACAATTTCACGATCGTGGGTGACTAAAACTACCGTCGTACCAAATGCATTGATGCGCGTGAGTAAATCGACAATTTCACGTGAGTTCAAGGTATCCAAGTTGCCCGTGGGTTCATCGGCAATAAGAACCTTGGGTTGATGCACAAGTGATCGTGCAATCGCAACACGTTGTTGTTCGCCGCCGGAAAGTTGATACGGATAACGCTCAAACATCTCGTTGAGATTGACGATATTGAGTACGACAGGAACAATTTCACGAATACGATGCGGCATGACGCCGGCGACTTGCAGAGCAAACGCCACGTTCTCGTAGACGGTTTTCTTCTCGAGTAATTTATAATCTTGAAACACCACGCCCATCTGACGACGTAATATGGGCACTTCGCGATCACGAATCTGCGTAATGTTCCATCCCCCAATTTCCACCGTCCCCTTTGTCGGCCTCTCCTCGGCAAACAATAACTTGGCAAGCGTCGACTTGCCCGTTCCACTTTGCCCAACAATCGAAACAAACTCCCCCGACTCAATGTTCAGGTTGATATCTTCCACCCCAACCACGTTGGGTGGATACAGCTTTGTAACATTTTTAAACTTGATCATGTAAGAAATACTCCTGAGCCTGTCGAAGAGGCATTCGGATACAGCCTTCGATAGGCTCAGGCAATATTTACAACGACTTGTGGACGCGATCACGTACATGATACCTTAAGCTCAGTTCACATCCAAGTGTGGAAAAAATAAGCGGGATTAGTACAGTGGTAGTATGCTAGCTTCCCATGCTAGTGATGCGGGTTCGATTCCCGTATCCCGCTCCAAAAAAACTCGTGGTGTCTTGATGCCAAGTGAACTTCTCTGACAAATCATGAAGAACAACCTCGTCAATCAAACAGAATACAGGACAACCCCGCAATCAAAAAATCCCCACCATGGCAAGGATTCATCTGGAGCCGCTGGGCGGATTCGAACCGCCGACCTCTGCTTTACGAAAGCATTGCTCTACCAACTGAGCTACAGCGGCAACATCGAACACGCGGCAAATGTTGCCGTGGGTCGAGATTGGTGTCAAGTTCAAGTTCCAAGATACTTCTTCACCTCAACGCTCGCAAGATATTCTTTCACCGCATCTTGTACCGTCTTTTTTGGCACACTTACGGTCATGAGATGAACCTGGGAGTCTTCAAAATCGGCAATACGTTCTATCACCTTTAAAAACGCAAACACTTCATTGCTCTGCAAAACCTCTGTAACCTCATTGACGCCACGTGCCTCAACGGATGAACGCCACGCGGTCGGCAATTCCGACATCTTAAAAAAACCGAGGTCGTATTTGTTCAAACCAAACGGTGTCATCACCTCTTGTGCAACGGTTGCAAAATCTTCGCCGTTTGTAATGCGCGCATGCGCGGCATCGATCAACGCCTGACGATCCGCTTGCACGTCGGGAGATTGAATCAAATACGTATTTGTGTCGATGGCAAGCACAATTGGTTCGATCACGCGGCGTTTGAATTCCGCCGTTGTCCAACCGAATGTCGTTTCGAGCTCCTGCGCGAACGCCTGTTCGTCTGTCTCGCCCGCAAGCGTTTTTTGATAATACTCGTCAACCCGTTGGGGTGTTGCCTCAACGCCATAGTCCGTCGCAAGCTTCGCGATGACGCGCTTATTGATGAGTGTTTGAAGGATGACCTTCTGTAACTCTTCCGGTGCGGGTGATTCCTCCGCTTGCATGAAGGAGAACGAATTTTGGAGTGCCTGATACTCAATCAGATAATCCTTCATCGTGATGGTCATCGATCCCATCTTCACCGCGGGAAATGGATAGGCGGCCGCGAGAAACGTTGCTAGTGCGTCACCGGGCGGTCGTGTGTAAACAAGGCGACGCGAAACAAAAATGGCGCCTGCAAACGTCAAGACAACCAGAACAACAACAATGATCCATAGACGCTTCTTTCCTTGAGACTTCACTGTCTCATCTCCTTTCTCAATTTTCATAGGCGCTTAGTTGATCGTAGAGAGTTCGATGAAAAAAATAGTACCACCATTTGGTCGCATTGGGAATCGTTTTGCGGTCCTCGACCACGCGCACCAGACCCAGCGGATCATTCGGATTTGCTTCATCCACAACAAGATCTTCGTTCGCGCCTGCGTCGTCTGTAAAGATCACAACATTCTCTCCAGGTTTTTTCATGCCAAGCTTGAGACGTGCTTCACGTTCGATGAACGACTGCGTTTGAATGGCCGTGGAAAGTTCGTTCATGGACAGATTCTTGACTTCCAGTGCATCCGCCTGCGCTTGCAGTCCATCGATTTCTTTTTGAATTTCGCGCGTCTTCAAATATTCCCTCCCAAACGTGAATCCAAGCAAAAAAAGAAACAATACATTGACGACGAAAAAGAGTCGCCAACGAAAAATCCGTTTAAGGAGTGGTTCATTTCTGATCATGTTGCTCTCTGACATCGTTGATTAAATCGTGAATGCGCGCCGGTCGCAGAATGTGTTTAAATTCGATGTCCGCCGCCGAGCCACGCACATGCACGCGAATGGTTCCATAACGAAAGATCGTTGAAAAAAAACCTTTCACACGATAGTTGACCTCGTCGATTTGTTGATACGTCGCCTCCGTCACCGTGCGATCGAAGAATCCATTTTGATCAATATCGACGATACGCATGTCCGTGACAACAAGGACCGTGCGGGTCCAACGAAAATATGTTCGTAAAATAACGACCACTGCCGAACATAAAACAAGAAAGAAGATCACCACACCGAAGATGCCTTCTTGAAATAAGGGAAAGAGAAAAAAGAACGGCAACACAAACCACACAAACAGCAATACGATCTTCATCGTATGGGGAACTAAACTTTCTCGAACGGTTTCGAGAATCTCCTCGTGAGGTTTGAGTTGGAAGAAAGGTTTGGATTCTTTCATAACGCACGTAAGGCTCGACGCGCGGCCGCGCGATCATCCCAAGGAATTTTTTTTCCGTTGGCAACCGCCATCACCGGCTCATTGCCCTTTCCCGTGATGAGGACGAGATCACCTTCACTCGCGGACTTCATCGCGAGGTTAATGGCTTCTTGACGATCGAGTCGTCGAAAGAGATTCAGGTTGTCTTGCTTACCGGCTTCAACCGCCGCATCCGCAATTTCATTGATGATCGACATTGGGTCGTCATCATATGGATCTTCGTTTGTGACAATGACGACGTCGGCGTGCTGTGCGGCCATGCGACCGAGGATCGCCCGTCGAGCACGATCGCGGCCGCCGCCGGTGGAGCCGAGCACGTGAATCAATCGCTTGGGTCCCTCAACGAGCTGGCCATCCTTGATGGATCCAGCCAGAATGATTTCGATGGCATCATACGTTGCTTGAAGTGCAACAGGCTCAGGTCCGTAATCGACAATCACGTGAAACGACTGACCCTCGTCAATGCGCTCGAGTCGACCAGGAACAGGTTCAAGTTGTTCAACCACCTTTGCGATTGCATCCAGATCGTAGCCAAGCGCCCGCGCCGTTGTGATCGCCGCGAGCACATTTAAAAAATTAAACCGTCCAATCGGTCGAAAGGTAAACGACGTTGACGTGTTGTTGATCGTAAACCTCGTTCCGCTCACCGTCATGACGTATGAGTCGACATTGCGACCAAACAACACAATGTTGCCCGCTTGAAAGGAAGTGAAGTAGTTTGCATGCTCATCACCTTCATTGATCACACTCACCTTTTGCACCGGCCTGCCATCAATCACTTTGATAGGCGATGAGGCAAGTGCCGCAAAGAGTTTCCCCTTCATCTGCTTGTAGGCCTCAAACCCGCCATGCGCTTCGATGTGTTCGGGTGTGAGATTCGTAAACACCGCGACGTCGTAATGAATGCCAACGTGGCGATACTGCATGATCCCCTGCGACGACGTCTCGATGATTGCGTGTGTGCAACCCGCATCGACCATGGCTCGCAACATCTTTTGCGTTTGAAACCGTCCAAGCATCGTCATCTTCTGGTCGTTGGCCCACTCTCGATCCGCAACTTTGAACCCAGCCGTGGTTGTCCATCCAACACGCGCACCACAACCTTCAAGAATGCGCCCAAGAAACTGCACGGTGGAAGACTTTCCATTCGTCCCCGTGACACCAACAACAATCAACTGCTCAGAAGGATAACGATACACCGCGGCCGCAAGATGCGCCAAAAGAAAATGATACCAATTCACAATGACCTCCGGGACGAATCTTCGAATAAGGCGTTTCCACATATAACTGAAGGTTCTACCCGTTCTTCATCTTCTCCACACCCGCTTTAAACTGATCCCCACGGTCAAATTCATTTTTAAAAATTCCAAAGCTCGACGTCCCTGGCGACAGCAGGACGACATCGCCAAGGGAAACATTTTTCTTGACTGCTTCGAAGGCTTCGTTCATCGAGTTCACACGCACGGTTGGCGCGCCGCTTCCGATCGCGCGTTCAAAATCGTCCGCCGCTGTTCCGTCAAACACAATAACAAACTTACATGCGTCACCAATAACCTTTCCGACTTCGGTAAAGTCCAAACCTTTAGAAGAACCACCTCCAAGAAGAACAACGTTTCCTTTGTTGCCAAATCGTTTCAGCGCCGCAATCAATCCATCCGGCGACGTGGCGGTTGTATCGTTCACATATAAAACACCCTCAATCTCCCCGATAATTTCTTGTCGACCTGGAAGTCCTGCAAATGTCTTAAGTGTTTCGTGAATCTGCTCATCTGTCACTCCGGCGAAATGTGCGGCGAGCGATGCGCACAGTGCGTTCATCACGTTATGCTCTCCCTCGATCTTGATGTCGTGCACGTGCGCGAACATGGTACGCTTATCGCCAATCCTACGCACAAGATTGTCACCATCGGGGAATGCACCGTCTTTTCCTTCCGGAAGCGCCTTGGATGAAAACCAATAGAGATGTTTCGACTTCGCCCGCGACGCAATGTCGTCCATCATTTCCTGATCCGCATTTAACATGGCAATTTGGTTTGGATGCTGTTGTTGAAAAATAATTTCCTTGGCTTGGATGTAGGCTTCAAACGAAGCGTAACGATCGAGGTGGTCTTTGTACGCGTTTGTGAGAATCGCAATCTCCGGACCCATGTTCAAACCTTCGATGCTTTCGAGTAACCACGAAGACAACTCGAGAACAATCGGCACAGGCGATGTCTCCTCGAGTAACCAGTCGAGATCTTCCAGAGGTGAGCGCGTAATGTTTCCTGCAATGACGGTCTTTGGGTGTTTGTGCTTGAGCATTTCGCCCAAAAGCGCTGTGGTCGTGGATTTTCCGCGCGTACCTGTGATCGAGTAAATCGGGAACGGACAGTAACGAAAAAATAACGAGACGTCACTTTCAACCGGTACGCCGGCTTCCTTCGCGAGAACGAGAAATTCGGATTCACGAGCCACACCGGGATTCTGCATCACGAGATCGACGTTTGTAAAATCATCGCCTTGGTGCTGTCCTAAAACAAAAATAGGTTGATAAATTTCTCGATCCGCGAATGTAGTTTTATACGCACTGTACCATTTTGTAATTTCCGCGACCGACTCTTTCAATTCGTCCTCGTCTTTCAAATCCGTAATCACAATCTGCGCGCCGTGTCGCATGAGCCACTTGGCCGCACCAACGCCACTTCCCTGTTTAAACCGACCCAAACCCATCACCGTGACGGTCGCATCTTGAAAGTTTGCGATAGACGAGAGATCAATTCCCATACTTAAAATTTACCAAGCAAATTAGCAATTCTGATCGCCAGATGCGCCTGTAGAATCTCAACGGTCATGTAGGTATATTGTACCACACCCCTTAGAAATCCCACCTTTTCGTACTTCGTTCGAATCCGCAGGTCGGATAACATCACGGCACCGTAGGCGAGATGATGCAAGCGGCAATAATAATTCAGGGCGGTTTCAATCATAAAGCCTTGCATGAACTCAGGCGGCACGCGTTCAATCACCTCACGTCTGAGAGCACGCAAACCGCTAATGAGAGGCAGATGCGGCGTAAACTTCATGATGAACGGCCCGCGATTTCTAAGCGCAATGTTCATCACGCGCGCACCACTCATGACCGGTAACAAGATGCGTTCGATGTGATCTGTGGTGAGTCCAATCAAATCGGCATCAAAAAAAACAAGCACGTCGGCGCGTGTTTTTGAAATTCCATAAAGCAGTGTCTGGCCTTTTCCATGACGATGTTTACGCTCGTACACCGTCGCTCCAGCTACGCGTGAGCGTCTAACCGTCTTGTCAGTGGAACCATCCGAGACAACAATAATCTCGTCCACGCACTCAGAAGCGCGAATCGTTTCTACAACACTCGCAACGGTTTGTTCTTCGTTGTAAGCGGGAATAATGGCACAGACGCGCTGATTCATAAAGGATCCGACGTTCCATGACCCAGATGTTTGATGGCGAGAAGCAAATTCTGTCGAAGCGCCATGCCCGAATGCAGGAACGGAATCAACATATCATACTTACGAGAGACAAGAACCTTCAACGACTCGAGGGTTCGTTCTAAATACGTCAGAGCAAGTTCATACTCCTTGTGAATGACGTGAAACGCAAAGTGATCTTCCGGACAAGGCTCTACGTTGCTGATAGACAACTTCATAGGGACGAGCGTCGCATTGAGATAGACACGAAACATGTCACGCGAACGATCCGTTCCTCTATTGTACGTATCCTTGGCAAACGAAAATACGTCCATGGACCATCGGTACGCCTGGGTATAAAGCGGATCGCGATCGGCATGATCCTGCAACATTTCATGAATCGAAATGGAGGTGTCGGACAAATCCTCCTCATGAACGATGTGCTCCTCTTCTCTCATCTGTGGTCCAAAACGCAACACCAATTCAGCCTCAACCATCTCTTCGGTATCAAGTTGCTCCTTCATCACGGCGTGTTCCATCGATGTCTCACGCGCATCCTGATGTTCATGCATGGCGTAGAGCTCTTCAAGCTCATCTTCCATCACATCAATTTCATCGCGTTCAAACATCCATGGATTGTGCTTAGCGTCGAATGGATAGGTCATACTCCAAATCTTCAAGACGACTCAAATTCTTTTTCGCTTGATCAAATTTTGTTCGCAGATAGCCTGTAAGGTCAAGGCTCAAGAAAAATTCAATAATCATTTCAACGGTTTCACGTGCCGGTTTGAGCACCTGCGTATGACCGAGTGTGATGTGTCGAAGCGCGTGGCGTACTATCTCTCCGGTTGCGTCACTGAGACCCGCAAAATAGCAATCCGCTTGCATGGCTCGGTTATCGATCGACCCGATCGAGCCTTTGTCGAGATACCTCTCAAACAACAATGCCTCGGCGTACTCTTCAAGCGCGGCACGATGCGCACCTTCCTGTAATAATCGCGTGTCGTTCTTCGCGAAACGTTCGGATGCGAGAAAGAGTGCCGCGGCCTGTTCGAGCATGGTACGGGCCGCTTTTGGATCATTTCGATGTAAAGCAAAAATCGCTCGCTTCGAGAGACTGAGAGCCTCGTTTGATCTGGCAATCACTTGTCGTCGCGCTTGTGCCTGTGTGTGATATTCACGACTCAGCTTTTTTAAGACGACCGGAGGATTCATACATGCTTTTGCTTAAGAATGAAACGCCCTTTGACGAGCTCGATCGTCAATAGCTTTATGAATGCAATCATAGTCAACACAACCCAATCAGACAAGGAGAGCGGAACGAGCTCGAGAATCGACTGAAAAAAAGGATGAATAAACCCGAGCACCATCAGCGCAAATCCAACGAAGACACCCCAAAGCAACCAGCGGTTTGAAAAAGGATTGAGATGAAAAATGGTGTGACGGAAACTTTTCACGGCAAAAACGTAGAAAAGCGAGTCAATACCCACCGCGGCGAACATGATGGAACGAATAAACTCGATCGAATACTGTTGACCAAACAACCAAAGAAAGATCGAAAAAAGTACGATGTTTGATGTCATGTTAATCAGCACGATCATCCTGATCATCTGACGATTCAACACGGGTTCTGTGCGAGAACGCGGTGAGGTTGTCATCACATCCCGTTCACCCGGCTCAAGCGTAAGGCCGAAATTTGGAAAGGTGTCGGCAACAAGATTGATCCAAAGAATATGAGCGGGTAACAGTGGCATGGGAAAGCCCAGGAGAATGGAACCACTGATCAACACGAGTTCTGTGGAACTGCCGGAAAGAAGATAGACAACGGATTTGCGAATGTTGTCAAACATGACACGACCTTGTTCAATGGCTCGCGTGATTGTTCCTAGATTATTATCGAGCAAAATGAGATCCGCCGATTGTTTCGCCACCTCCGTACCCGAACCAACCGCAATGCCGATGTCTGCCATCTTGAGGGCTGGAGCATCGTTCACACCATCACCCGTCATCGCAACAACAGCGCCGTGATGTTGCCACGCCTGAATAATACGAATTTTGTGTCGTGGCTCAACGCGCGCGAAAACAGTAATCTGTGTGATGCGCGCGTGCAATTGCTCATCGGTCCAATGATCAAGCTGTGTCCCAACAACTATGGACTCGGGAGTCGCCTCAAGCCCGGCTTCTCGCGCAATCGCCGCCGCGGTTTCCCAATGATCACCCGTAACCATCACGGTACGAACTCCGGCCGCGCGCGCTTGTGCGATTTGTTGGGCAACTTCCGGTCGAATCGGATCCTGCAGGCCGACGAATGCTTCAAACGTAAAACCCGAGAGCGCATGTTCATCAATGCTATGAACAGCGTTCTTAGACGATCGAGAAGCAACAGCAAGCACACGCATGCCTTTTGATGCAAGCGTTGTGATGGTCTGTTCAATTTCTGCACGCTGAGTTGTCGAACATGTGCAAAATTCAAGCACACGATCCGGCGCGCCTTTCAAAAACTCGCGAGATTCCGATCCGTAGAGGTGAGCCGTGACCATAAACTTCGTGCGGCTTTCAAACGGCAGTGCCGCTGTGCGGGGATGTTCTGCTCGCATCTTGTCTTGATCAATCCCGTGAGCTATCGCGAGTTCGAGCAAGGCACGCTCTGTGGGACTCCCCTGCGCCTGATCGCCGTTCTCGGTTTTTGCCAAGATAGCGTCGTTACACAACGTGATCATTTCAAGAACGGATCGAATTCGCGATGCATCCTTGTGTTTCTTGGATGTGACATCAACAAGATGACCATCGACAAAAATATGTGTTGCCTTCATCTGACCCTGCGTAATGGTTCCCGTCTTATCACTGCAAATAATCGAAACGCTTCCGAGTGTCTCCGCCGCGACAAGTCGTCGCACGAGCGACTTACGTCGAAGAATACGTTGCATACCAATCGCAAGAATGATCGTCACGGAAACAACGAGGCCCTCGGGAACGGCCGCGACGGCAAGGGCGACACTTAACTGAAACATCTCAAGGGGCGGACGGGCGTAGATAAGGCCGAGGAAAAAGATAACAATGGTCAGGCCAAGCACGATCATCGCGATCCATCGAGCAAGTTGCGTGAGTTCTGTTTGAAGCGGTGTTTGCGTGTCCGACGTGGACGAAACAAGCGCGGCGATCTTTCCAAGTTCGGAATCCGCGCCAACACCCACAACGACAGCCTGGGCACGACCGTAGACAACCGACGTTCCCGCGAAAACCATGTTCGTGCGCTCGGCCAGCGCCGTGTCTTCGGCCATGGCATGAAGGGTCTTTTCAATCGACATGGATTCTCCCGTGAGCGGAGATTCATCAACCTTGAGTCCTTCACAGGCGATGAGTCGCGCGTCGGCTGTCACGCGATCTCCCATCTGTAACAACAACACATCGCCCGGGACAAGCTCGCGCGCGAACACATCGACAGATGTTCCATTGCGAAGAACAATCGCACGAGGCTGTACAAGCGATCGCAACTGTTCCATTGCCTGACTCGCTTTAAATTCCTGTGCGAATCCAATGATCGTATTCAGCATCACGGCCGCAAAAATCACGGCGCTATCCACGCGTTCACCCAAAAAAAGACTCACCATGGCGGCAATGATCAAAATGACAATGAGCGGGCTTGCAAACTGACGCAAAAATAAAGCCCACCAAGCAAGCGGCCGCTCCTTGGGAAGTTCGTTTGGTCCGTAGCGTTTGCGCCGCTCGAGCACTTCAACATCGCTGAGTCCACTTCGAGTAGATTTCAATCGATCAAACGCCGCGTCAACCGAGTGGGCATGCCATCGTATTTCCTCGAGCATAATAAAAACATTGTAACATAACACAGCTGTCATACTGCCTCCTCCACGAACCACCCAATCAAATGTTGACAACATTGTCCGGTCGAACACATTTGTCAACATTTTCTTTGTGCAATGTAAACAGCTGTCCATTTGGCTATCTTCGCTTGCTTAATGAACGCAACCACATCCTCGGCCAAGTCACGATCTGATTGCCAAACACTAAGCTGAGTCATGACAAAACCGAGACGCTTCAAGAACTGTCGAAATTCTCTTCTTCCCCTGCTTGCAATTTCGGGAACATCAAAAATCACAAGACACACCCGATCGTTGGGAAGCAACCTTCGCGTCTCGACGCAACGACGCATTTTTTCAACCTTCCCCTCATCTGTGAGGGCAATGAGGAGACCGGTTTCTGTCTTCTTGGTTTGAATCCAGTCTTTGCGTTTTAGATACTGAATCCGTTGGTAAGCTTTGCGGTGTGCTCGAAGGGCAATCTCCGCATTCGAATTTCGAAACTCAAGGGCTAATAAATTTCTCGGCCCCGAGTACGTTGGAAAAATAAATTCCGCCGGAAGCCAATCGTTCTTAAATTTTTGAAACAACTCTTTCACAGAATCTCTTGATGTTTTCTGCTTCATATAAATGTTGACAAAACTGTTCGATCGAACAGTTTTGTCAACATTCTAGCATGCGACCGGATTGCTTTCACGGTGTTGAGTATCTCTGTTCATTTTCGTATTGGCTTCCTGCACCGAGAAAACCGTCAACTGAATCCGTGAAAAGAAAACCGGCGTTCGAGATCGAAGGCCGGCAGTGGGTATTAGCACGGTGGGCGTGAGGATTCGTCTGAATCGCTTGGGGCTTTCGAGGTCGTGTCCGGAAAGGGTGGATCGCGAGCACCATCATCCCATTGGGAAAGAGCTGATACTTGCGACAAACGCGCGCGCTGATTCGATTGCCTTCTTTGCGAGACGGCGAAATGCCTCCTCGATCGAATCGCTCATGGAAACGCGTCCCTATCGCGGCTTGGCGTTGAAAACGCCTCGATGAGTGCGTCGATCTCGGGCATGGGAAGATCGGTGGTATGCGGACGAGAGAAATCTGGAGCAGGAAGACTGCCTGAACCTGTAGAACTCGGCACAACCGTGACGTCCCAAAGTGATTCGCCATTCGTTTGAAGACGACAACCCGGTGCTTCATCCTTTTCGATATCATCGTCGATATCGAAGGCCTCACCCTCGACGAAGACAGAGATTCTGCACTTCCAGTCGGCGAGGCGTTGACGAATAGCGGAAGGAACGAACCGACGAAAACATTGGAGAAGAATTAGAACCTGCATTGTGTATACCTTTCTCACCTAAGTGTAAGGCAACAACGCAGGGAACACAAACAAAAAGAACCCTCGTGTGAGCGTTCTTTGTGGTGCGCCGGGAGGGTCTCGAACCCTCGACCTTGGGCTTAAAAGGCCCCTGCTCTACCCCTGAGCTACCAGCGCGTAAGACGCTCTCAAATATGGAGGAAATAAGCGACCGAAATATAACAACAATTCTTGCTCTTGACAAGCACTTGCAGGATGATCTCACCTGGGTATAATACTGAGACTAATTTGTAATCGTGAATTGTATGAACGGTGTTTGCGATTCTTGCGGGGCAACCGCTGAGGTCAACGACGAGAAGTTGTGCACGGACTGCGTTGGTGAAAATATGGACGACGAAAAGTCTGACGCCAACGACATGGACATGGGGGAAATGAGTGATGGTACGGATGACGACATGTAGAGGAGATTGTTGCAAAATTGGCGAGCCGCTTGGGCTTCGGGAAAAAATCACCTCGCGGTAGGTGTCCCTACCGATCGGCGATTTTTTCCCTCCAGCCAGGCGCATCTCGCGCAATTTTGCAACAATCTCATGTGTCTGCAGGGCAATTCAAACACACACCTCAGGGTGTGTGTTTGTTTTTGACGAGGGTTTCGAGGAGCGTAACGAGTTCGTCTGCGACGTGATCCGTTCGTACGGCGTTGTGCATCGCGTCTGCGAGCAAGGAACGTTTCGGTGCGTTCGCAAGGAGTTGCTCGATGATGCGCAACAACGCTGTCGGTTCCTGATCTTGCGTGACGACTTCGACCGAGCCATGCAAGGCTTTGACATTTTTTTCTTGTGGCGAATTTGGAAGCGGAATGAGAATCGACGCCATGGACAGCGCCGCGAGTTCCGTGATCGCGCCCATGCCCGCGCGCGAGACAACAACGTCGGCGGCGGCGTAGGCGTGTTTCATATCATCAGAGAGAAACGGCGCTTGATAATATCCGAGTTGTTGATGCTGTTCGATCGACTTCCCTTTTCCTGTGACGTGAATCACGTTTGCTGTCTGGAGAAGTTGCGGCAAGATTGTCTCGATCATTTGATTCAACCACGCCGCACCACGACCGCCACCAAAGACGAGAACCGACGGTTTGCTCGCGTCGAGTTGAAACGTCTTGATCGCTTGTTCCTTTGATCCGTCGAAGAGGGATGCGCGGACGGGATTGCCGACGAGTTTTGTTTTCGCACTCGGAAATGCACTCAGCGTTTGTTGAAACGCAATCGTGATGAGACCCACAAACGGTGCGAGCACGCGGCTGGTCATGATTGGTTCGACGTCTTGTTGATGGAGCCATGAAGGAATCTTCGAGAACCAACCTGCCAGCACAACTGGAACGCTCGTGTACCCACCGGCTGAGGCAATGAGATCCGGTCGAAAGGAACGGACAATGCGACTTGCGCGAACGCTTGCGGCAACGAACATAAACGGAAACGTGAGCCATTCGATGGAAACGTAGCGCGGAATACGCGCGACCGGAATCGAGACGTATGGAATTTGATAACGTTCGACCAGCTCACGCTCGGGACCGCTTGGCGTACCGACCCACAAAAACTCAACGTTCGGCGTCTTCTTTCGCCACGCTTCGACAATGGCAAGTAAGGGCGTGACGGGGCCCATGGTTCCGCCACCGGTGAGTAGGATGTTCATAAGAGTTTGGGTGAGGAAGTTGGGGAGGGGGGAGTGATAAAGTGATAAAGTGATAAAGGAAACACTTGAAAAAAATTCAGTCACAACTTCCCAACTCCCTCATTCCCCAGCTTCCTCACTCCCTCCCTCCCTCACTTCCTAACTTTATCACTTTATCACTTTATCCCTCTCTCCCTCCCTCACTTCGCATACCGACTAATATTCAAAACAACACCCACAGCGGCCATGGACACAGCAAGCGAGGTTCCTCCATAACTCACAAACGGAAGCGTGATACCGGTCATCGGCATGATGGCAACCATCGAACCAATGTTCACAAACGCCTGAATCGTGATCCAGGCCGTGATCCCAACCACAACGAGTTTAGAAAAAACATCGGGTGCCCCCTTGGCGATCTTAAGTGATCGCCAAAGAAAGAACAGAAAAGCCATGATGACGAGCAGGGCGACGAGCAGACCGAGTTCTTCTGCGATCAGTGCAAAAATCGAATCACTGGCGACTTCAGGAAGATATTGAAATTTCTGTCTGGAATGTCCATAACCCATGCCAAAGATACCGCCAGAACCAATCGCAAGCAATGCCTGATTGATATGATAACCAACACCTTGAGGATCAAGTTCCGGATTAAGAAATGTCGTGAATCGAGCCACACGATAAGGAGCAAGCGAGATGAGTACCCCAAGAGCGCCCAATCCAGCCAACATAAAACCGATCACGTAGCTGATCGGCGCACCCGCGACAAAATACACAACAAGACTCATTGTCGCGATGATCGTCATCGTTCCAACGTCCGGTTGTAACACCAACAGACCCAAGACGGACCCAAGCACAAGCACAAAGGGCAACAAGCCGGAATGCACATCGCGTACACCATGGCCGGAACGTTGGCCGAGCCAGGCCGCAAGATAAAACAAAAAGGTAAGCTTCACGATTTCAGACGGTTGCAATGAAAACAAGCCGCCGATCGAGATCCAGCTTTTCGCGCTTCCGATATTGGCAGAGAGTCCCGGAATAAATACGATGACCAGGAGCGCAATGGAGATGAGCAAAAGGTTCCACGCGTTCTTTTTCCAAAATGTATAGGAAATTGTGCTGAAGAGCAACATCGCCGCAACGCCAGGAATGAATCCGAAAATGAGTTGATGTTTCAAAAAGTAATAACCGTCGCCGAAGTTTGCATAACCATCGGGAGTGGATGCACTGGTAAGCATGAGCAACCCAAATAAGATCATCGCGGCAACGACTCCGAAATAGACGTAATCGGGTTGACCGAATGATTTAGACATTTATACAAGTGCATCAAGAAGAGCAAGTGAGACACCAATCGAAGCAAAGACGATCGAAACAACCCATAACCGCATCACAATCTGCGGCTCTGGCCAACCAATGGCTTCAAGATGGTGATGGAATGGTGCAGATTTCAACAGCTTCTTGTGAAAAACTTTTTTCCAAAAAATCTGCGCGATCACCGAAAGTGACTCAAGAACAAAAATGAACCCAATGATGGGCAAGTACAACGCGGAGTTTGTTAAGAGCGCAACGATGCCTAGCGTAACACCTAGCGACATCGCTCCGGTATCGCCCATAAAAAACGATGCCGGATGGATATTGAACCAAAGAAACGCGAGCAATGTGCCCAAAATGACACCACAGAAGACCGCGAGATCATAGCGACCTTGGGCAAACGCAATGATGGCAAAAGCTCCAAACGACGTGAGAAGCGTTCCACCGGCGAGTCCGTCGAGACCATCGGCTTCGTTAACCGAGAAGGCCGTTGCCACGATAACAAAGATAAAAAAAGGAATATACCAAAGGCCGATGTTAAAATCTCCGACAAACGGAATGTGAAGGATGTCCCAATCCAATTTCACACGAAACCACCAGGCACCGACAAGGGCAATGCATGTGTAGATCAAAAGCCGATGTCGAATACGCAATCCACCACCGCGAGGACCGATACGCTTCACGTTAAAGTAGTCATCGACGAATCCAACAATGGCGGAGGCGACGAGTGCACCCATCGGAAGTAAGGTCTCGGATCGCGAAAGAAAATTCAATTTAGATAACATCGAACCAACCGGAACAACCTCGGTGAGTTGAGAAAGAATCACGGCAAGCACAAAAACAGTCACCCAAATAAGCAGTCCGCCCATGGTCGGTGTTCCGCTTTTCTTTGCATGCAGAACAGCGAAAACTGGCGCGTCACTAACCGCACGGATGGACTTACCCATCTTAAACCGGTTCAGCCATTTGATAAGAAGCGGCGCCCAAACAAACGCAAACACGAAGGCAACAGCGCTGAGCAAGAGAACCCGAACGATTTCAAAGGATTCGAGAGTCATAGAGTTCCAGATATTGCCTGAACCTGCTTAGACAATATTTGTCAGACTTAAAGATTCACTAAGACAATAAACGTCATTGCGCACAGGAGCACCAACTGAACCACAAACGATCCGAGCACGAGCAGTGTGGTCATAAGTTTTTCTTGGAGGTAGAACGCACTGCCGATCGTAAAATTTACAACCAAGGCCAAGAAGCTGAAGACCGGGATCCAAAAAATATGCCACCATGGTCCGAATCGATCGATGCCGAACAACACATTGTAGTGCAGTGGAATAAACGGTTTGAGCGACGCGGTCGGTAAAATTTTCCAGAGCGGCAATGCGAGTGTGAGAAAAAAAAGAACCACGGACAAGACCAAAATCCAGCGATATCGTTTTTCGCGCTTCATCATCTCGCTAAACGATTTAAGGAAGCGATGGAACTGCGCTTTGGACGCTTTCATGTGACGATATTATTCAACAGGAATCACTTCACGAATTTCAGGGATCGCGTCGTGAAGTGCGGCCTCAACACCCATCTTGAGGGTAATCTGCGACATCGGACAGCCCACGCACGCACCCTGCATTTTCACATACACCTGGCCGGAATCGGCTTTATATTCAACCAGCTCGATCCCCCCTCCATCCATACGCAGTGCAGGGCGAACTTGCTCAAGGACACGCTCGATTTTCTCCTCGATGGATTCAGACATAATGGATTCATCATAGCTGATCTAACGATTTTGTTCAAACAAAAAGCATCGTGAGGTTACACGACGCTTGTTTGTTATTTGACGCCTTCGATCCGAGCAATCGTACGAAGTTTCAAAACGCCATGAAAATTCTTCATTTGCTTTTTTGAAAACTTCACAATGCCGGCAACAGCCGCATACAAGGTATCGTCCTTACCTTTTCGAACGTTGATTCCTGGATGAATCTTTGTACCACGCTGGCGAACAAGAATTTGTCCGGGTTGCGTGGTTTGGCCGTCAGCGACTTTTACGCCGAGTCGTTTTGCAACGGAATCGCGGCCAAGACTGGTAGATCCACCAGCTTTCTTATGTGCCATAGTTTTTGTGTCATCCTGAGGAGCACAGGTGACGAAAGATCTCTGAGAGATTCTTCGCTAGCGCTCACAATGACAAGGTTAATTGCCACGCGAGTGTACCGATTTTATGGAAAGGTGTCAATGGAATAGAAAACCCGCCGTCGCCTGGGAGGCTATGGCGGGCTGGGCCCGACTCTTTCCAGGGAAGTCGGCGAGGTAGACATGGTCGTGGGCGTTAGCGGCCGGCGCAGCGTGGTAGCTGCTGGCGCAGAACGTAGGGGATCTCGTTGCACGAAGTGAGGGGCTCACTGCGGCGCGGCCGGTGTCTTGCGGCCGGGGGCGGGGTCGGCGAGGTCTGGACGACCGTCGGTGTGGACGGGGCAAATCCGCCGATGGGAACTCTAGGAAGTGAAAATGATCCGTTCATGATTGCAAGGATCGATGGAATCCAGATCGTTGCAAGCAAGGCAAAAGCCAGGACGGAGGTGATCACCTGCGGTCGCCAATCCTTGGCCCACTTCTTACGGTTGACGAGGTGGCTACCGACGATGAAGATCCCGTAGGACGACAGCAGGCCGGCGATCGGGTTAAACAGTCCGATGAGCGGAACCTGCGGATTGAAGATTTGACCACCAACGCCGAGCAGTACAAGCCCAGCGATGAGCTTGCCGACGGAGCTCCAGCCCGACTTCAGAATCTTCTGAGCCAGGCGAATTCCACCAACCAAGGCAAAGCCGAGGATGATCGTATTGAGAATCGAGTACATCGAAAACTCCTCGGCCTTATGGCCTTTTTTTTGGTTTGGTGAATGGAACTACCTTGAATATAGCAAAAAACCACGGTTTTGTCAATCGTGATTTGGCGTGAAATGACAGAATGAATGTTAAGCCTGGCTTACACGTGTGTAAGCCAGGGTTAACACAATTTTACGTAATTACT
>CAYJWY010000009.1:14095-27015 GCA_964374035.1 uncultured Gammaproteobacteria bacterium | reverse complement strand
CTGAGTGCATCCGAAGGATCTCTTGTGACAAAGACGTTGATAATATCGAGAGATCATTCTGGCGCACTCAGGATGACGAATGGAAACTCGCTATGGATTCTATCACTCATAGTATACCTCAAAAAAAACGGATCCACGTGAGATGTGGACCCATTGAAGACAGCTAGATGACGGTCACGCGATGAGAGAGTCGAGGATTACTTATTGAGCCTGATCTCGACGAAGGTGAAACTCGCGCTCGCGATCTCCTCGGGGGAGTACTCGCGGCGGTCGGTCAAACGCGGCAGGCCGATGACCTGCATGACGATGACGGAGTCGCCGGCGGCGAGCGTGATGTTGGCGGGCTTCTCGGGGATCGCGATCTGCAGGCCGAAGCGTGTGCGAGCGGCGTCGATGGTCGCCTTGTGGCTGGGGTTGAGGCACAGCTCGTAGCTCGAAAGCTCGGCGCGGACCTCGTCGACGGTGAGGTCGGTCTTGGTCATCGACACGGTGCCGGAGGGGAGCATACTGGCGGAAAAGGCAAAACCGAAAATACGACGGGACATGGGAACCTCCTGTGTTGTCCTCTCAAAGGCTCGACGACGTCGAGACTTAATTGAAGAGCCAAGATGGCTGGTCTTGGCAGTATCCCCCAGGAAGCGAAGGTGGAAGTTACGCGAAGTTGTCGTCGTCATCGTCCCCCGCGATGAATTCGAAGGTTTCGAGTGGACTCAGCCTCAGCAGTGCGCGCAGGCGGTTGATCTCCTCGACGCCCTTCTTCAGGAATTCGTCGTGGAACCACATCTCACCTTCGAGAAACTCACCGCCACCCATCCCCCCCTCGATTGCACAGAGGCTTCGCCACCCCTCAAGACGCGGAATGAAATCCGCGACGGAACCACACATTGGACCTTCCAGATCCACAACCCAGGCGTCCGCGCCTTCCAGATTGTTCGAGGCCCAGGCACCCTGATCCAGATCACGCAAGAGCGCCGCGATCTCGACCTTTGTGATGTCGCAAAGCATTGAAACCGGAACCGTGGCATAGATTTGTCCACCCCAGTCACCGGAAAAGACGAGCCAGCGAGGCGACGAGCGATCCGAAATGGACTCGGCGAACGTTTGGGATTTCTCCCGGCGATCGGACATAACACCTCCGATGAATCCTCTCAAAGCCTCGAACCATTCGAGACTTCGTTGAAGAGCCAAGGCTGTCGAACCTTGGCGTTGGGATGAGGTGCGTTTCAGTCAAACGCACACGCTTCTTCCACGCAGGTCATCGTTCCCTTGAGGAAATGCAACTTTTTGGAAGAAAGCCACAAGACGTCTTGGAATCGCGATGCCTGAAAAGAAGCGTTGAGATAGACGTAAACCGCGTGAGACTGTGTCCCGCCAGACCCATCGGCGGACAGTCGCTGTGCTTGCAGACCGTAGCGATACCTGCCACGTTGGCAACAGGGCAACCAGATCACCCAGCTACCGACCGACAGCGTTTCGACGATCTTTTCCAAGTCGTAGGGAGAATACCCGCACGACTCGTTGTCGCGGTTGTTGAGATGTGTGAGAACCGTGTCGCGAACATCCCGCGACGAAAAACCGACCAGTTTCGCGTGCGTGGACATGGGACCTCGTTTGTTGAGTGAACTTCTCAAAGCCCCGAACTATTCGGAACTCAGTTGAAGAGCCAAGGGTTCCAAACCTTGGCAGATGTGTGCGTCAGCGGCAGGAGGCTTCGTAGTCCTGGATATCCGACTGAACTTGCTGATTACGACGAATCAGCGCATCCAGCTTCACCCAGTTTTCCGAGTCCTCGGACAAGCACAGCGGCCTGCCCTTTTCCACCCGCGCGGAGTTGAGGTGACCACCCGGTCCACGGCTACAAACCGAGACCCGGAGCAATCGTCCGCGAAAGCGAACGGTGCTGGTGATGTTCGTGCAACCCATGGTACCTCCTTCTGGAAGTGAGTGAGTGGATGCTTGGGGGTTCGCGCGACGACATAGACCAGACTCTGTCCGATCCATGCGCGCCCAGTCCCCTGACATTGTGCATCCGGACAACGCTTCGCTTTGGCATGGCGAAGAGCGTTTCGTACAGAATGATTCCAGGCCTAGACACAACTGACAACAAGGATGCCAATCCTCGTGCGTTGTGTTGTACCTTTCATCACCTGACGTTTCGAGGTGCTTCGTCCCCCGGAAATGATTGTTCGTGGTGTCCAGACGGATGTCTGGTTGCCCGGGGTCACATTCGCGACTGTTTCCCCAAGCTATTTTCCGAAAATCGCGCCTACAGGGTATGAACCTGCTCGCGTAGATTCGGCGTCCTTCGTTCATATGGCTGCACCACACAGCCTAACCGCAGATGCTTGAACATTTGAACCTTAGAACCATCGAGATCCGACGGAAGAATCGCAATATCCGTCAAACATCGATACCTGCAATGAATGTCTCTCAGAGTCTCGAAAAATTTCGGGACTTAGTAGAGAAGCCCACGCATGTTGTATGTGAGCCAGCTCCCCAGATTAAAGTAAGGCGCGTTGAGTATTCCCGATGTATCCTCTGACATTGTGCGCCACGCAACGCCGGACAGACGCCTCTGCCGGAGGAATTGTACGATGCTACAGATCGGGTTCGGTCGTCGTGGTGTCCGACGCCTTAGCGCATTGCACTCGCTCACGAGGATCCATCGGCCCCCGTCCCTGGTTGGTTACAGGAATCAATCCTCCGTGCTCTGCCCGCCACTGAGAGGCGGGCAGAGCACGAAAACGAACTAATCTTCCTCGAGCGACTCGACCACCGAAGTGGCTCCGCCGATCTCGGAGACGAAACGCATGACCGCGTCGGACCAGCCGTGCACGTAGTGAACATCCGGAGTGGACTCCGGCACCACGCGGTACTGGTCGGGAACGACCGTGACGAGCACTGCCTTGGCCGCCGGAGCGACCTCAGCCTTGTACTTCCGCCACGACTCGTCGAACGAGCCGATCCACTCCTCGCTGTCGGTGAGGCCGACGAAGAGGTCCACCTTGTCGCGCTGAGCAATCAGTCGCTCGACCGGCGCGGCCACCGAAGTGCCGCCGCCCCCGATACGGGAGATGGTCTGTGCGTTGGTGAGCACAGAATCACGCGGATTCAGTCGAATGTCGACCACGCGCGCCTCGAAGGGCAACACGATCGCGTTCGGGCAACGCGCGAGCAGTCCCGCGGCGAAGAGCGCCGCGACCTCGTTACACTGCAGGCCGTCGCCCTTGCGATCGTCCTTGATCGGAACATGCATGGACCCCGAGACGTCCGGCGCGATGCAGACACGCCCGCCGAAGAGCGGCAGGTTCGCGACCGAGTTGGTCAGCGCGTCCGACAGGGCCGCGACGATCCGCAGATCGGCGCCCTGCTCACACGAGTACGCCTTCCACGCCTGGTACGCGCGGAACGGGAGGATCTTCGCCTGACGCATGGCATCGGGACGCGAGAGCTTGGCGACCGCGAGGGTCACGGCTTCCACATCCTGGAACACACCATGGCGAGTGAACGTGCGCAGATTGCGCATGAGGTTGAAAAGCGGCGCCTGCTCGAGCAGTGCTCGCCACACCTTGACGTCGGGACTGGTCACGACCGCCGACACTGCCTCGTAAGGCAACCGACCCTCGCGGATCAGCGAGACCTGCGTCTCGACATCGGAAGTCGACTTGAGAGCCTCGAGCGCCCTCACCTGCTCATTGAGCACGATCGCACCGCCCTCGACATGGCCCGAAAGCCAGCCAAGAAGCTCACGCGAACGCTCGTCCCCGGGACGAGGGTGGGAAAGGCGCACAAGATCGCGCAGGGCCATCGACTTGGACTGCGTACCCTTGATGCCGTGGTACTGGGACAGCCCTTCAAGGAACTTCGCGACCGGGCCGATGCGACAGCCGGCGAACTTCTGCGCACCAGGGACGGCCCCGGACTTGCAGATCTCGACGAACTGGGCGACGTCGCGCGGGACCTTCAGAACTCGCTTGGCCGTCTCACGAAAGAGCTCCTTGTTCGGGAGGCCCGAGAGCACGACGGTCGCGAGAATCGGAAGCGTGCGCATGTACCCGTCCTCGCGGGCGCTGATCGCCTCCTCGGCGAGCGCGACCGCGTCCTGCTCGCCGAAGCGGCGCAGGGTCTCGATCGTCTCGGCCACGAGTTGCGACGCACCGACGTAGAACGTACCGGACAAAGTCCCGGTGCGCAAGTAGTTGCGGACCTGGTCACGCAAGCTGTGAACGTGCGCGAGCGCGCCCTCGTGGTTGCGGGTCTCGGACAACGTGGAAAGGGTCTGGGCAATGCGGTTCATTCGATCCTCCTCAGGATGAAAGTGATACTCGGGAGCACATACTCCCTGAGCCTGTCGAAGGGGAATTCCGGAATGCGCCTTCGACAGGCTCAGGCAGTAATAGGAATCGAATTTTCACAACAAAAAACCTGGCTTTGATCCCAGGTTGTGTTGTTCTCTACATTCTCACGACAACGTGCGTTGTCGAGAAGAGGTAAAGGAGGACGACTCGCGGACGTCCTCAGGAGGAAGAAAAGAGCTTTCGGCGAAGGTGAGTCGGGGATAACGACTCGGGCGGCAGGGTCTTTTCAACGACTGGTGTTCACCGAAGTGGCAACAGTCGAAGTCGGATCTACAATAGTGGTTTCGAAGGAACCCCACCAAACGGCCTAAGCTCACACACGGGACAAGGCTGCGCGAACAGCCGGGACAAAAGAGAAATGGGTGTTTCGGCGAGAACACAGGCGACAGGGACTCGTGTGAAGGTCTCTCCTTAGAGCAGGCCTCCAATCTTTGCGATCGAAGTAACCCCGTCGATCGGCCTAACACCCAACCTGGTTCAGACGAATCGTTCCCAGGATATGGCTCGTTTCTCTCTTGCGTCTGGGGGTCGCAAGGGAAAACGCGAGTCATATTCCGGGGGCGATTGCCCGCGGTTCAACACTCTAACCGGATTCACCCAGCCACAATTAGCTGAGCTCCAAAGGGTCGTTTCGATCTTTCTGCAGGGATTCAACCGGAGTCTCTCATTGCAGGGTGAAATCACGAAGCGCGTCGTTCAGAAGGTTTCCCGAATCCTTCTCCGAGTCTAGTGACAAAGTTTATCAGCAGACTCGGACAAAGATTTCGTTACGGTTTTTTTGTCTGTTTCAACCGTACGCCGCAGACTATCATTGGATTGGACTAATGTCAATACTTACCTGTCAATTCTAATCTATTTTGCTAAATTTAGCAACATAGTTTGTAAAGTATTTCTGGACAGATTGCGTTTGTTGAAGGTTCTCAGACATAAAAACCTGCCAAGTGCATCTTGACAGGTTGTCTGTTTTCTGATAATCTCTTCGGACGCGTCGGTCATTGTGACCGATCTGAGGCCCAGACAAGGAGGAACGAGGTCATGGGCGGAATGTAGTTGGTCCCAAATGGGACCACTAGCTCTCAACTGGCGAAAGCCCACCAAGGGAAACCGACCTGAAACTGTACGCGCAATGAGGCGATGACTCCAATCGATCGATAAACTCAACCGATCCGGAGTCGATGTCGGCACACGCTGACTCATCCACAAGGCCAGAGGAAGTGTCTCGAGGCCAACAAGGACTGCGCGAACAGACAATGGAGGTGACTCATGGGTGGTGCATAGCCACAGCCCCGCGGCAGTTGCGAGCAACGACTCGGCACAGCAACGCCGGGAAACGAACTCGCAGCTGCTTCGGTGGCTGTTTTCTTTTTACCACTCTTCTGAACGATCCGGTTAGGGAGTCTTGTGATAGCTACAAATTTTCCAGGCCGCTTCGAACAAAACGCGCGCGGTGTCCGCAAACGGTTCACTTTCAATAATAACAGCAATGAGCTTTCCACGAAACGAGACAAACGCGACACGATTCGAATAAATCCAGATGTCGCCGTGAAAATTTCCAAGGTCGGGCAAGAGTTTACAGTATTCAACCTCTTTACGATGTTGTTTCGGCTCACCTCTGTGCAGAATGCGTGTATGAATTTTTTCTTGATCGATAATATGCTTCACTTCGTTGATATGCTCAACGTCTAAAAACTCATAAATGTCATCGTAGTTTGAGACTTCATCAAAACGATCTGTCTTTGTGGAGGCAAGATCACCGAACAAAGCATGCAATGCCTCGCGACCTTCAAAGAATCGCACCACAGGACGCTCCCCGCCCGTCATCATTTTGAGCTCCGGCATCACACGCTCAAAATCTTCCAACTTCGTGCGAAGCTTGCGCACGTTCGCTCGAAAGTACGCGACCGCTCGCTCAGGATCCTCCGCCGTAAAAAACGTTTTCTTCCCCTGCTTGTACGTAGAGACGAGTCCGTACTGCTGAAGCGCGCCGATCACATCATACGCCGCCGTTCGCGAGATGTCGGCTTTCTTCGCGATGTCTTGCACCGACGTTGGGCCAAGCTCAAGGTTCGACAAATACACACGCGCTTCGGTTTGCGAAAGGCCGAGCGAGGTGA
Organism: uncultured Gammaproteobacteria bacterium; assembly: GCA_964374035.1. GTDB lineage: Bacteria > Patescibacteriota > Patescibacteriia > UBA9934 > GWF2-40-263 > CALRGL01. The sequence continues at coordinate 20,543 of CAYJWY010000009.1, read as the reverse complement.
ACATGCTAAAAAAATCTGTTGGCATAGGAGGATGGGGCCAGTGGCAAAGTGATAAAGTGGCAAAGTGATAAAGTGACTGAGTGACTAGTGACTGAGTGACTGAGTGATTTTAATTTACCACGATTCCGATCGTAATTGCGAATTCGTTTGCGCGGAACTGTTCGTGTTTTTCTGGAACGTCGCCTTGTGTGCGCAAAGAATTTGAGAGTGTGCCGAACAAAAGCGTGTCCTTATGTTCTTCAATGGCTTGCTTCACTTCCGCAGGTCCGTCGACGTAAAGTTCGATGCGGTCTTCGATCGTGAGACCGGATTCTTTACGTAACGCGTTCACTCGACGAATAATTTCTCGAACGGTTCCCTCGCGCACAAGCTCCGGCGTCAGCACTAAGTCGAGCTCGACTTGATAGTCGCCTTTTTGAATCGTCACAACTTTTACATTGATTTCATCTTGAATCACGTCGATATATTCCTGCGCGAGCTGTCCAGACGGAATCGTCACAATGGCAGACGCGAGCGCTTGGCGGACGTTGATGCCGGCCTCGGAGCGTCGTTCAAGGGAACGAGAGACGATGGATCGCGTGCGGCCCATTTCTTCGAGGATGGCCTCGTCGATCAGAGCTTCGTTCGCGATCGGCCAGGCTTCTAAGTGAACCGACACACTCTTGCCGCCCGCTTGTTCGTAAACAGACTCGGCGAGAAACGGCGCGAACGGCGCGATGAGTTTCGAAAGGGTGAGCAAACATTCCTTGAGGGTGGCAATGGCCGCGTTCTTGTCGTCTGCGTCCGTTGACTTGAATCGATCACGAGAACGTCGTACATACCACGTCGACAAATCTTGAACGAACTCACCAAGATCACGGACCGTCTCCGTGATGACGTAGGCCTCAAGTCGTTCCGTCGTTTGTTTTGTAATCTTGTGAAGCCGCGCAAGAATCCATCGATCCAGCACATGTGTTCGCTCAACCTCTTTACCCTCTTCGACCTCCTCGCCCTTCCCCACAAACATTTCAAAAAAACTAACCACGTTCATCAGAATTCCAAAATGCTTCTTCACCATATCTCCCAACGCCTTCTCATCGAATCGCTTACTCTCGCCCGGTTGGTTGATCGTGTACATGTACCAACGCACCGCGTCCGCGCCGTACTTCTCAAACATCTCCATCGGTTTAACAATGTTGCCAAGCGACTTCGACATTTTCTTTCCTTCGGCATCGAGGACGTGACCGAGACAGATGACATTCTTGAACGATCGCTCTTTACCAAGCAACGTCGAGACCGCAAGCAATGTATAAAACCAACCGCGCGTTTGATCAATGGCCTCAGAAATATAATCGGCGGGAAACGCCTCGCCAGAGTCCACTAGTTCTTTATTCTCAAACGGATAGTGCCACTGCGCAAACGGCATACAACCGGAATCAAACCAGACATCGCAGACATCCGGCACACGCTTCATCGTCGAAGAACACTTCTCGCAAGGCAATTCAATTGCATCGACGAACGGTCGGTGTGGGTCAAAATCTTTGTCATCCTGAGGAGTCTTTGACGAAGGATCTCTTAATTCCGCAAAACTCCCAACACACTTCTTATTCTCGCACCCCGTACACTCCCAAATCGGCAACGGTGTGCCCCAATAACGCTCGCGAGAAAACGCCCAGTCCTTCACTTCGCGCAACCACTCACCAAATCGGCCGTCCTTGATATGCTCCGGCTCCCAGTGAATGTTGTCGTTGTGTTTCAAAAGTTCCCCACGCAAATCGCTCATGCGGATGTACCAAGAATCCTTGGCGTAGTAGATAACCTTCGTCTTACAGCGCCAACAATGCGGGTACGAGTGCTCGTATTTTGCTTTCGAGAACAAAAGCCCGCGATGCGCGAGGTCCTTGATAATGTCGATCGCCACTTCTTCGTCGACGACAAATCGACCCGAGAGGAAATCCATTCCCTCGAGAAACGTTCCGTCGAAATTCACAAGGTGATGCTTTGGCAAACCGACTTGCTGACCAAGTTCAAAGTCGTCTTGTCCATACATGACAGCGGTGTGCACCACACCGGTTCCGTCGGCAGTCGTGACAAATTTTGCAGGAACGATCGTGAAACTCTTGTCATCCTTAGTGTCAACCTTAGTGTCAACATTAGTGTCAACCTTAGTGTCAACCTTAGTGTCATCCTTAGTGTCATCCTGAGGAGTCTTCGACGAAGGATCTCTTAAGGGATCCTTCGATGCGCTCAGGATGACAGCACGAAGAAACGGATACAACGGCTCGTACGCCATGCCAACAAGCTTCTCGCCTTTCACTTCCTCAACAACTTCGTAGCCTTTTTCAACAATGTCGAGACGGTCTTTCGCCAACCACAGATATTCAACATGCCCACTTGCCACTGGAAGCTCGTCCCCCAGTTCAACGTGAGCGACACCCTGATCTAAAACAAACCGCTTAATCTTCACATAGTCGATATCGTTGCCAACCGCGAGCGCCACGTTCCCCGGCAACGTCCACGGCGTTGTCGTCCATGCCAAAATATATTCCTTATCTCCTGGCACCCGGCCCCCGACCCCCGGACCCTTCAACTTAAACTTCACCGTCACCGCGAGATCCTTTACATCCTTATATCCCTGCGCCAACTCGTGCGACGACAAACTTGTTCCGCAGCGAGGACAATGCGGCGTCACGCGGTAGTCCTTATATAGGAGGCCCTTGTCCCAAATCTGTTTCACGATCCACCAAAGCGATTCAATGTACTCGGGCTTGTAGGTGATGTAAGCGTTTTCAAGATCGACCCAATATCCAAGTCGCGTCGTAAACTCTTCCCAATCTTTCTTGTACGTCCAAACGCTTTCCTGACACTTGGCATTAAACTTATCAATGCCGTACTCCTCAATCTGCGCCTTACCTGTAAAGCCAAGTTGCTTCTCAACTTCGATCTCCACAGCAAGACCGTGCGTATCCCAACCCCCTTTTCGTAAAACACGATAGCCCTGCATCGTGCGGAATCGTGGAATGCAATCTTTGAAGGCACGCGCTTCAGCGTGGTGAATCCCCGGTTTGCCATTGGCGGTCGGCGGCCCCTCAAAAAACACAAAAGGCCCCTTTGGAGAGTCCTTTGCGAGGGTCTTCTTAAATATGTCGTTCGCCTGCCACTTTTGTAATGTTTCTAACTCTTTTTCTGGAAAATTCATACGAGGAAAGTATGCCAGCGTGCGGGGGAAAAAGCAAAATATTCTAGCACGCCATACCAAGTCTTCTTTTTTTGTTGGACACGATACAGATCCTCCATGGCAAGTCGTGCCCTGCCACGTTCTCAATGTGTATGTCTCGAAAAGGTCTCGACAAGCCGTGGCCGATCGATGCAACCAGTCTGATTTGATGATATCAGAAAGACTAACGAAAAACAAAACGAAGGAAAAAGTATCAAAGTAACCAAGCATCAAAGAATCAATGACTCAAAAACAAAGGGTTTAAGAATCTGACTTGCGGAGACGGAAGACGAACAGACCGTAGGAAAACCCCCTATCGTCAGGCCCCGCCCAATAGTTGTCGAGCCAGGTACCGTCGTCATCACGCCCAACGTTGAAGACACTCGGGTCGCCGTCGGAGTCGGATATGGTTTTCATACCAACGTAGACCCACTCATGCATCGGCTGGTTGGTGTAGTGCAAACGATACTGTGGTCCAACTTCTGGTGGACACAGCTCAAGACCTAATGAAATGGCTCGGTTGAAAATTTCTTGGGTTGTTACAGTATTTGGAAAACCCATATCCACAACGCGAAGTCGAATGAGTTTCACTTCTTCTGGATTTGGAGTTGTTGTGAACTCTGCGCTGTGCATCATCGAGCGAGCGTGGGAAACGATCTGCATCCCTTTTTTTTCCAACAAGTCTTCTAACTCTTTGGTGGTGCTTCCTCCAATCTCAATCTGCTCACGACGAATGTGTCCGTCAGGGAAGGAGGTGTAGATGTGCTCTAGACGTTCTGGCAACCTCTGAAAAATGCCCGGTTCGAGTGGTCCAACATAGGCTTGGGTGTCTTCGGTAATTTGGTCGACCGAGCGTGCAATCTGCGACTCGTTGCATTCAAATACAACAAGTATATCCTTGTCTGGTTTGCGCTCAGCTAGCAACTTTTTGACGCGAGAAACCTGTTGATAGCCAAAAAATTCGATGGGTGAGTCTATTTCGTAAAGGAATCTAAGATCCTTTTTATCGAGTTGTCTTCCTGACTGAACTTTCTTTTCAACCGCCGTAAGCCGCCTCATATCCCTCGCCTTCTTCTGGTAGCTCTCCCCGTCTGGGAACTCTTTCATCTTCTCTTCGACAACGGGAGCAATGTAGGGGTCGGTGTTTTGGTCTGGGGCAATGCCTCGGACTTCGGCGATTCTGTCGTTCTCCATGCGGATGGCAACGCGAGGAACATTTGGTTGTTGGTCTTGGTCGAAGGAATAATAGACGTGGAAGTCTCCACCCTCGAGTTGGTTCTGGGCGGTGGTGAGGTTTGCGGTGCACCACTCGAGGGGATGACCCTCGAGAGAGTCGACGAGAGGCTGAGCGCTGGATCCCTTTGGATACAGGACCCATCTACCGCGCGTGTCTTGAAGACCCTCGGTGGAGTACTCAGGCAGTTCGATGAGGAACTGGGTGTAGATCTTCGAGAAGTTCTCGGTGGAGAGGAGGGCTTGGAAGGTTGGGTCGTCGAGCTTGATGCTCGCGTTTTGAACGGGTTGTCTTTCTGCTTTGGGCTTGACCTTTTCGGTGAGTCTCGACTCGAGCACGCCAATGGTCATTGCCAGAGCGCGAGGGTTCATTGGAGGAAAAGCAACGACGGTGTCCTTGGTGCGTTTGCGAAAGACGGCGGTTTCGACGACCGCTCCGGTTGCTGCATTCTCCTCGGCTTTCTTCTCGAGCTTGCCCATCTCGAGCATGGACCTGAAGGCCCAGTACTTGGCCCAGTCCGGGTAGTCAGCGTCGTCTGAGGCGAGGTAGTCGACCCACTTGTCGAGGCTGGAGGTTTGGTTTTCGACGATCTCCGTCGTCTTTCGGTCCTTAAACTTGTCGGTGATCTCAATGTCACCATGGCCGAGTTCTCGAGCGATGCGTTGTTCGAGCAAGTAGGTAGACTCAGGAACATCCTGAGGTTTGATAACGAACTTGTGGTGGAGCAGACGCTTGAGTGCATCAATGCCGTGCTCGCGGTCTTCCGGCTTTTCCCGTTTGATAATCTCGGTGAACCGGTCGAGATAATTCTGGATACGGGCGAGAGGCTTTTCTGGAACAGCCTCGCCCGTGCGTACTTCCGTGCGCTTGGCGGCGGAGGCGACTTCCTCGCTGTTCTGGAGGTTGTACTTCCCTTTGAGGAACTCGGGGTTCATGCGTTCGGACATAGTAAGGGAATGGTAGCAAATTCATGGTCAGCCGGCTATTACTTTGCTAAACTACGTCCATGCAATTCCCAGCAAATGTAAAAAAAATCCTGTGGGATGTTCCCACTGAACGTGTGGATTTAAAGAAACACAAAACATTTGTGATTGCCCGTATCACGGAAAGTGGCGGTTGGGCTGAGGTTAGTTGGCTACGCAAACAGTACACGCTACGAGAGATAAAGAACTGTGTGAGTCGAAGCAAGAATACTTCTAAAAAAACAAAGTCCTTCTGGAAAACGATGTGAATATGTTGCATACAGACGTCTTGGCTTGGAACACAAAAAAACTTCTCGACTCTGTGAAGTCGAAGTCATGGATCAAATCCTTTTATCTCGCTGGAGGAACGGCGCTCGCGTTGCATTACGGACATCGTGTTTCCGTGGACTTGGATTGGTTCACAGAAAAATCCTTCTTAACAAAGTCGTTGATCAAAAAACTCTCTGCTCACGGCGAATTCAAACTCCTCAATGAAGCAGAGGATACGGTCACGGGGCTCCTCGACGACGTCAAAGTCAGCTTCATCACCTACCCGTATCCGATGCTAAAAAAAACCACAATGTATCTCCCCGGCATTCAAATCGCTTCGCCGCTTGATATCGCTGTCATGAAAATTGGAGCCATCGCGGGAAGAAACACGCGAAAAAATTTCATCGACTTGTATCTTTTTCTACATCGTGAACAGATGTCACTTACGACGCTGCTTCCCTACGTAAAAAAGAAACATCCGGGTGTTGAGGTTGACTTGTATCACGTCTTCAAGGCTCTCAAGTATTTCGCCGATGCCGACAAAGAACCACAGCCGGATATGCGCGAAGTCGTTGATTGGAACGCTGTGAAGAAATTTTTCACACTCGAAGTAAAGAAGCTAACTGCAAAGCCGCGATAAACATCTATGAACAAACGAACCATCTACATCGGCGCGGACCATGCCGGTTGGGAGCTCAAGGAGGCGCTTGAGGGGTATCTTACTGACAAGGCGTACAACGTTGTGGATATGGGCAACCAGTCGCTTGTGAAAGACGACGACTATCC
>CAYJWY010000009.1:0-13995 GCA_964374035.1 uncultured Gammaproteobacteria bacterium | reverse complement strand
GAAGAACAGTTTGAGCAACAGCTCCGCCTCGTCGAACACGACTGCGCGCTTATTCAGGTCGATGTCCTCGACGGCTCGCTCTTTCCCAACACCAACTGGTTCGATGCTGAGCGTGTCGGTGCCCTGCGCACTGATGTTGCCATTGAGCTACATCTTATGGTCGAGAATCCGATTCCGATCATCGAGGCTTGGCAGAAACATGTGCGCACACTCAACCTTGTGATCGTGAGTGCCGAGATGCATCGTCCACTCGTTGCGGTGGTCGAGCATATAAAGGAAGTCATGGGGCTCTCGGTCGGCGTGGCGATCAACCCTGAGACGCCGCTCCACGAGATTGAGTCCGTCCTGCACGAAGTCGACCAACTCACCATCATGAGCGTGCATCCAGGATTCCAAGGACAGACGTTCGGCGACAGCGATCACGTCAGCGATCCCCAAGCCATCTTTGATAAAATCGCCGCCGCCCGCAACCATCGAGCCGATTTAACGATAGAGATAGATGGGGGTGTGCGTGACGATTTGATTGGGCCGCTCATGAAGGCGGGCGTGGATCGCATTGCCGTGGGCTCGCTGATTTTTCAGAATGAAGATCCGAAGACGAAACTCAAACTATTAAATGCCATCACCAGTTAATACCAATATCGCCTGAGCCTGTCGAGGGCCGCATTCCCCTTCGACGTTGCTCAGGGAGCATTCCTTCTATGAAATACCTCTCACTCGTTGCCCTACTATTCACGATTGCCCTCCCCGCTGAGGCCGCAACCATCCCCGCATCCGCTCTCGCCCCCGGCGATCTCATTCGCGGGTCGTCCTTTAGTGCCGTCTATTACTACGGCAAGGACGGGATGCGCTATGTTTTTCCAAACGATAAGACGTACTTCACCTGGTACACAAACTTTAACGGGGTGAAGTGGCTCAGCGACGCGGACCTCTCAACGATTCAGATCGGCGGCAACGTTACATACAAGCCTGGCGTGAAGATGCTCAAGATCAACAGCGATCCGAAAGTCTATGCGCTTGCACGCGGCGGAGAACTTCGCGCGGTTGCGAGCGAAGATATTGCAAAGAGTCTTTACGGCAACAACTGGAACAAGATGATCGACGATGTTTCGGATGGATTCTTCTCAAACTATCACATCGGCTCGGTGATCGATCTGCCATCGCGATACGATGCGGCCGCGGAAAAACGTGACGCCACAGACATCAATATCGATAAAAGCTTGAAACCGTTTCTCAACATTGTGATCAAGAACAATGGATACGACCCGGCGACCGCGACGATCGAAGATGGAACGGCTGTTCGATTCGTAAACGAAGGTTCGGAAAACGAAAGCGCGACGGAATGGGATAGCAAATGGGGCACAGGGACACTGAAGCCAGGCGAACATTTCACCCGCTACTTTCGCAAAGAAGACGAGGGTCGATGGAGCTATTACAGCAAATTTACGGACAAAACCCTGATGCAAGGCAGTGTGATTGTCCAATAGTCCAGCCGTCAATCGTATGCTATAATTTGATCTACTAAACAACAAACGCATCCATTCTATGACCAAAGCACTCACGAAGGTCAGCGCAATGACGCTCGTTGTTGCATCGATGATGACCTACGCACTCATCGGACTTGCAACATCACCGGCCCACGCCGCGGCGCTCACCAACCTTAGCGCTCTGCAAGCTGGCGATCTGATTCGAGGCGAAGGCTTCAACGCTGTGTACTACTACGGCGCCGATGGTTTCCGCTATGTGTTTCCAAATGACAAGGCGTACTTCACTTGGTACAAAAATTTCGACAACGTGAAGTGGCTCTCGGACACAAATCTCACGACAATTCAGATCGGTGGCAACGTCACATACAAACCGGGTGTCAAGATGATCAAAATCAACAGCGATCCACGCGTCTACGCCGTTGGCTCAGGTGGCACCATCCGCGCCATTAGCTCCGAGGCAATCGCTCAGGCGCTCTACGGCGACAAGTGGAACAAGATGATCGACGATGTTCCGGATGGATTCTTCCCGAACTACAAAATCGGCGGAACCATCGATGCCGCAAGCATGTTTAGCGTCTCTGCGGAAATGGCTGACGCAACAAACATTAACGTCGACAAAAATTTGAAAGCCCCAACTGTAATCAATATCGGCGAGTCAGGATTCAATCCGGTCTCGACATCCATCACGGCTGGTACGGTGGTGAAATTCGTAAACACGGGAACAACTTTGCACGGCGCGAGTGCGGATGATGGATCTTGGGGAACAGGAACGCTCAAGGCCGGCGAAAACTTTAGTCGATACTTCAAGCAAGCAGGCACGATCATGTATCACGACAAGTACAACGTGGCGATCAAAGGAACATTGAACGTAAACTAGTAAAATTAGGGCGAAAGCCCTAATTTTTTTCATTCAATGTCTTTTGTAGCCGCAGAAGCTTTCTTAACCCACCATAGCTTTAGCGACGGTGGGAGCCTGCGCGTAGGATCTATTCATACAAAAATTCGCGCAGGCTAAAGCCTGCGGCTACCTTGTGTTACAATTACGTTGTATGCCGAACCTCACCCTAGGACCAAAGGTCCGAAAGCCGCTTCACTTGCACGATCGCGAGCTCAAAAAACTCGAGGCGCGCGCGCAAGCGATTCGTGAAGACTTAATCGAAATGCTTGTCGAAGCAAGGAGCGGACACAGCGCCGGCCCGCTTGGCATGGCCGATATTTTTACGGCGCTGTACTTCCACGTGATGGTGCACGATCCAAAAAAACCAGATTGGGAATTGCGCGATCGTCTGATCTTATCAAACGGCCACATCGTTCCCATTCGCTACGCCGCGATGGCGCACGCCGGCTACTTCCCCAAAAAATACTTGACGACTCTGCGTAAATTCGGCTCCCCACTTCAAGGTCACCCGGAACGAGAATGGCTTCCCGGCGTCGAAACCACCTCCGGCCCTCTCGGCTCCGGCTCATCCCAAGCGGTCGGCATGGCGTACACTGGACTTCTCGATCGAAAACCCTGGCGCGTCTACTGCGCGATGAGCGACGGCGAACTGGAGTGCGGACAGACGTGGGAAGCCATGCTCTTTGCCGGCCGCAACAAACTCTACAACTGCACGTTCATCATCGATCGCAACAACATCCAAATCGACGGCCCAACCGAAGAAATCATGCCACTCGAACCACTGGCCGCGAAGTTTGAAGCGTTCAATCTCAACGTGATCCAGTGCGCCGGCAACTCCATCCGCGACTTCGTCGAGGCGGTCGAGCGAGCCCACGGAGTGAGCGAGAAGCCGTCCGTGATTATCGCAAACACCATTCCCGGCTACGGCGTCGACTTCATGGAGAATGACTATACTTGGCACGGAAAGCCACCCGCGCCGGGAGATGAGGCGAGCAGGGCGCTTGCGAGTTTGAGAACGCTTGGAGGAAGAATTCAAAGCGAGCATGAGTAATATTTCTGTGTCATTCTGAGCAAGGCGAAGGATCTCTCACGCAAAGAGATCCTTCGTCGAAGCTCCTCAGGATGACACGAGTGCGAGAAAGCCATCCAGCCAAAGCTTGTTCACCTGGATGGCTTTTTCTATTGGCGTAGCTCCCATGGTTTCTGCAGTTACGGCGTACTTCGCTCCCATGCGATAAAGCAAATCCGGCAGGCTACCGTCATGGCGAATGATGAACCCTTGGTCGTTTGTCATTATTTTTTCTTCGTTAAGAACCTCTTGCAAAATCTGACCGTCATCCCTAACACGGACATGAAACCCGGCACCGATCGCCGTGTTGGTTAAGACGGGTACGACCCTGCGAATGTTGTCGATGATCGTTTGATACACACCCAAATCGCCAAAGGAATAATGATAGGCAAAGGCTGGTGCATCTGGAGTGATAAAATCTTGATGCAAATCGAGACAGCCAACGACTTGGTCGAGTGGATCTTGCACGAGCCAGTTCTGAAAAACTTCTGTCTCGAGTGGAAGATGCACGCTCAAAGATGGATCGCAAGACCACCACCATTTCTTAAATGGTCGATCGCTCGTCGGTCCCAAGTCGTCGACGATTGTGCCGTCGAAGAGCGCGTAGCGCATCATGTCGCCGTTGCCCGCATCACCCTTGTCGCCGTCCACATTATAACGCGTTGCATGCTCGAACCCCGAAGGATTGCCGAGCGGATACATGATCACTTTGATCCCACGAGCGTGCGCGGTAGAAAAAACCTCGTCGGCGTATGCAAGAAGCGAAAGCGCACCAGCGATTTCTTCGCCGTGAATACTCGCACGCACAAGCAAAACCTTATCGGTTCGCGTGATGTCTTTTGAGGCAACGCGCATGAGCTCGTAATCGCCACGCTGATACTTCAGTGATTTCGTCTGAATCTCAATGTCAAATCGATGAACGAGTTTCGATCGAAGACTTTCATGAAAATCGCTTGCCAGCATACGAATCGGTTAGCTTCTTTAGGAAGATTTCATTATAATACCATCGAAACAAGATCGATATTTATGGCAACAAGCAAGCAACAAACAGGGCTCAACAAAGACATGTTCCTCGTGCGCAATCTCTTCGATGCGGCAAAGATCCAATCGCTTCCAACCCGCAATGGCTATGGCGATGGACTCGTTCAAGCTGGCAAGCTCGATAAAAATGTCATGGTGCTGTGCGCCGACCTCACCGAGTCGACGCGTTGCCAAGCCTTCAAGGACGCATTTCCTGATCGCTTCGTGCAGATGGGCGTCTCGGAACAGTCGATGGCTTCCATCGCCGCCGGTATGGCGATCTCCGGCAAGGTGCCGTTTATTTCGAGCTATGCGTGCTTCTCGCCGGGTCGCAACTGGGAACAGATACGCACGACGATTTGTCTTCAAAACTCCAACGTGAAAATCGCCGGTGCGCATGCCGGACTCTCGGTCGGTCCCGACGGCGCAACCCACCAAATGATCGAAGATATCGCGATAACGCGCGTGCTACCAAACATGACGGTGTGCGTACCGTGCGATGAGGTCGAGACAAGGAAGGCTACGCTCGTCGCCGCAAAATTCAAAGGACCATTTTACTTACGATTTACTCGCGAGAAGTCGCCCGTCTTTACGACCGAAAAAACACCGTTCAAACTCGGACGCGCGGAAACCTTTCGATTCGGCAACGACCTGACCATCATCGCCTCAGGCCCCCTCCTCTACGAAGCCCTCGTAGCCGCCGAAAACTTGTCAACGGAACTCGGCATCGAGGCTCGCGTGATCAATGCCCATTCGATCAAGCCGTTCGACGAAAAGACGCTCATCGCGGCCGCGAAAGAAACCGGCGCGATCGTCACGGTCGAAGAAGCTCAAGTGAGCGGCGGCCTCGCTGGTGTTGTGTGCGAAACGCTCGCGCTTAGCACTCCCGTCCCAGTCGAGCGCATCGGCGTCCAAGATCGATTCGGCCAGTCGGGTGAGCCACGCGAAGTCCAAGAAGCCCTCGGCGTAACCGCACCGTTTATCGCGATGGCGGCGATGCGAGTCCTTGATCGAAAGGCTGGAAAACGCGTCAGTGTCGAGCCGATGCATATAACCGCGGCGAGGGAACTCGAAACAACAACGCAAAAGGCCATCGTCGAAGCAGGGCTTAAACGCGCACCTAAAAAGTGGAAATGAAATGCTTGTGAGGAGCCGTGGAATCCACTATGCTACTTCTGTATGAACCAAAAAATCACCCAAACAAAACACGCTAAAAAAACGTACGTGTTCGTATTCGTAAATTAGTGAAAGGCGGCAAACGCAAAACGACTTCAATAAACAAACTAGACGCGAACGTTATTTTGAATAAAACATTTGGGATCATCAATAGCAAACGAGCGAAGCAATGGTTAGCGCATATTGAGAAAGGTCGTTCGTTGTGGAAATAGTATGTTGCGGGCGATCCTCGAAGCCAATATCTTGATCGCTCACATCTCTGGTGTAGAGCGCTTAACGTTCACGCCGCACATGTTTGGTATTTCAACATTAACCGTCTTCGAGGTATTCCGATTCCCAGGGATGACGCAAGATGAATCAGAAGCGCTCCATAGGATCATCTCGCTTTGTGAAGTTTTTTCTGTTTCTGCAGAGGTAGCCCATCGTGGTGCTACCATTTCAAAAACACGCCCAAACAAACGTGCGATCGACATCTTGATCGCGGCAACGGCACTCGAACTTGGTGTGCCACTCATCACAAAAAACCTTAAGGACTTCCACCGTATCCCGGGACTCACAATCCAAACAGCGCCATGAGCGCTGTTTTTCGATAGAAAAATTGCGTATAATGCATCCATATGTACGACCTCGTTTCCATCGGCGACGTAAAGCTGGATGTCTTCATCTCGCTCGATCAATGTAAAGAGAAATGCTCGCTTGCAAAAAAGAATGTCTGTTTAGATTTCGGCGACAAAATCTCCATCGATATCCAGGACCAGCAGATTGCTGGCACCGCACCCAACGTGGCGACGGCCCTGTCTCGCATGGGCAAGAAGACCGCGGTGATCAGTCACATGGGCAACGATCCGACGTATGCGCGTGCACTCGTCGATCTCAAACGTGAGAAGGTTTCGACGGAATTCATCACGCCACACAAAGGCATGAAGAGTGCATTCGCGGCCGTGCTGACGCTCCAAGGCGAAAAAACGATTCTCGTTTCCTACATCCAACGCCCCTATCACCTCCCAAAAAAACTCGACACAAAGTGGCTTTACATGTCCGAGATGGGCAACGGTTACGAGACGATTTATCACGAAGTCTTGAAACGCATCAAGAAAGAAAAAACTCTGCTTGGATTCAATCCCGGCAATGAGCAGATCGATGAACTGAAGCCCGAACTCTACGACTTGATTCGTGAAACAAAAACCCTGTTCGTAAACGTCGAGGAAGGCCAACGCATCGTGCAAAACAAGCGACTCAAGATCAGTGCGCTCATACAAGCCTTGTTCAAACTTGGTCCAACCGAAGTCGTTGTCACCGACGGCCGCAACGGTTCCTATGGATTCGATGGAACGAATCTCTTCTTCTGTCCCATCTTCCCAGGCCCACGTATTGAATCAACCGGCGCAGGTGATGCATTCGCCTCAGGATTCATCGGAGCCAGAATGCATGGCCATGCGATGTACGATGGACTACGATGGGGATCGGTGAACGCCGCCTCCGTGGTCCAAGTCGTCGGCCCAGTGCCAGGACTGCTGACACATCGACAAATTCTAACGCGTCTTCGAGAAAACAAATCGTTTGTTCCAAACAAACTGTCTCTATGATTTCATCCTACCCAAATCTTCTGGAGCGCGCGGCGAAAGGTCATTATGCCGTCGGTGCATTCAACATCAACAACCTCGAAACATTGCACGCGGTTGTCGCGGCGGCGCAAGCTGAAACGTCGCCGGTCATCATCCAAACCTCTGAAGGCGCCATCGATTACGCCGGACTCGAGGAGCTCACCGCGCTTTTCAACGCGGTTGCTCGCAGAACACCTGTCCCTATTGTTTTACACTTAGACCACGGCAAGGACGCCGCGCTCGTCGCCCACATCATCAAGCGTGCACATTATCAAAGTGTCATGTTCGATGGCTCGTCACTGCCTTATGAAGACAACGTCCGCGAGACCACAAAGCTCGTGAAACTTGCACACAAAGTCGGCATGGCTCTGGAAGCCGAGCTTGGTTCCATTGCGGGCATCGAGGACTTTGTCTCGGTCAAAGAACGCGACGCACATCTCACCGACCCAGAGCAAGCCAAGGACTTCGTGAAACGAACCGGTTGCGATGCGCTGGCAATCGCGATCGGCACGAGTCATGGGGCGTTCAAGTTTACACATGCGTCAAAACTGGACTTCAAGCGTCTCGAACGCATCAATGCCGTTGTAGATATTCCATTGGTTCTGCACGGCGCCTCAGGTATTCCCTCGAAGATCAAAAAACAATGCACAAAGTACGGCTGTCAGATCGCAGACGCAAAGGGCGTCTCGGACGCGCATATCAAAAAAGCCGTCTCGCTCGGCATCAATAAAGTAAACATTGACAGCGATCTACGCATCGCGTTTGACGCAGGCGTTCGAAAATTTCTCCACGATAATCCTGAAGTGATTGATCCACGCAAGATCCTCGGCCCAGCCCAAAATCTCATGACGCAGGTCGTTCAACAAAAAATGCGCATCCTAGGATGTAGCGGAAAGGGATGATCCTAACTGATACTGTTAATCGGTGCTGATGATTGGCATTGGTAGCCGCAGGCTTTAGCCTGTGCGTATCTCTAAAGCATTCGCGCAGGCTAAAGCCTGCGGCTACAAATCTTAGTCAAATACCTATGTTCGACGTAATAACCATTGGAAGTGCCACGCGCGACGTTCTGCTCATGAGTGACGCCTTTGTTGCGATTGAGTCAAAAAAAATAAAAGGGGGACGAGGCGAATGTGTTGCTCTGGGTTCCAAGATTGATCTAGACGACGTCGTGCTCACAACCGGCGGAGGTGCCACAAACGCCGCCGCGACGTTCGGCTCGCTCGGATTCCAAGTGGCAACCATCACCAAGATCGGTGACGACTCGCCAGGCAAAGATGTCGTCGACGATCTGAGTCGATACGGCGTGAGCACAAAGCACGTTCGCTTAGTGAAGGGTGGTCGAACGGCCTACTCAACCTTGCTGACCATGAAAGACGGCGAGCGTACCGTGCTTGTGTACCGCGGCGTGTCGAAGAGCTTCACACACAAAGACATCGACTGGAACGGAATCAAAAACACGAAGTGGATCTATCTCACCTCGCTTGGCGGAGACTTTGCGCTGTCGAAAAAAATCATCGAACACGCACACAAGGCGGGTGTAAAAGTCATGTGGAACCCAGGCTCAGGCGAGCTCTCAGCCGGGTTGAAATCAATCGCCCCTCTGCTTACCCACATCAACATTCTGAATTTGAACAAAGAAGAGGCAATAATGCTCACCGGAAAAAAGTCGATGAAGGAAATGTTCAAAGCTCTGCGCGCAGACGGAACGATTCGTTTGATTACCGACGGCGCAAACGGCACACATGCGTGTTGCGACACATGGATAGTGATGGCGGCAACAACGGGCGCGAAGGCGATTTCAAGAACGGGAGCCGGCGATGCGTTCGGATCGGGATTCCTCGCAGGATTACTCAAACGAACTCCCACCTTACCAAGCGCAGACAAAGGGTGGTCTGCCTCGCAAGGCGACATTTCTTACGCGCTTGCCGTGGGAACGATCAATGCCGAGTCAGTCATTCAAAAGCAAGGCCCCAAACTCGGCATCCTTTCGACATGGCCCGGGTTACTGAAGGTGAATCGAATCAAAATCTCACATTAAATTGTTGACAAAATGGTTCGATCGAACAAATTTTTCAATTTTTTCCTCATCAAATAAACATGGGCAGGTTGTCAGGAGATTTTGATCATTTCAATATATGGCATGGGATTATTTGAAACAGGCTGTGTTCAAACAAAAAAACAACAAATCCTGTTTGGTTTTGGGAACGTCAAATCGATGACGGAAAGCCTGGAACATTGAACACGGAACTTCTGAACGTTCATCTTGCGGATTTAAGCATCCAAAAAAACAAACGCGTATTTCTTGAATTATTACTATGTAACAAACCATTCTAAACTATGAAACTCAACGTCTTTCTCACACGTCCCATCCCCGACGCAGGCATCAGTCTGCTCAAAAAGAACTCGCGTGTTCGTCTTGAAATGTATGAGCACGACAAACCGATGCCTCGAAACGCATTGCTCAAACGCGTGAAAGGAAAAGACATCATCCTTTCCATCCTCACGGATAACATCGACAAAGCCGTGTTCGACGCGGCAGGCCCTCAGCTGAAAATGATCGCAAACTATGCCGTGGGATTCGACAACATCGATCTTGTCGAAGCCAAGCGACGCAATATTGTTGTCACAAATACGCCAAGTGAACAGATCAGCGAGTCGGTCGCGGAACACACGATCGCCCTCATGTTTACGCTCGCCAAGCGCATCGTCGAGGCTGACAAATTTACGCGCGCAGGCAAGTACAAGGCCTGGGGTCCGCAACTCTTGCTCGGTAGCGATCTCTATGGCAAAACGATCGGCGTTATCGGAACTGGCCGTATCGGCTCGGGCGTTGTCCATCGTCTGCACGACGGATTCGGGATGAAGGTTCTCTACAACGACGTAAAAAAGAACGCTGTACTCGAAAAAGAAACCGGCGCGAAGTATCGAGAACTCCCCCAGCTCCTGAAAGAATCCGACTTCGTCTCACTGCACGTCCCGCTTCTGCCGTCGACACACCATCTCATCAGTACAAAACAACTCGCAATGATGAAGCCAACCGCCTTTCTCATCAACACTTCGCGCGGCCCAATCATCGACGAAAAAGCGCTTGTCAAGGCTCTCGACAAACACACAATCGCCGGCGCCGGCCTCGACGTTTACGAGTGCGAGCCCTTGATCGACTGTGACCCGACGGACAATCTCGAGTTAAGAAAGATGGATCACGTGGTACTGACCCCGCACACAGCGTCAGCAACGCTCGAGACAAGACAGCAAATGAGCCGCATTGCCGCACAGAATATTCTCGCGTTTGTTGTGGGAAAGAGACCCCCAAACAGGATCGAATGATCTATTGACGCTAATCTATCGCATTGCTACCATTGTGCCGCGAGGGCCAGTAGCTCAGTTGGTAGAGCATCTGCTTTGCAAGCAGAGGGTCTGGGGTTCGAATCCCCACTGGTCCACCATCCCACTTCGCCCTGTAGGGCTACGTTGGAGATTTTATCCCACTTTGTCTTCGAAAGAGGGTGATGTGGGACGACGTCCCCAACGAAGCTCGTTAGAGCGAAGTGGGATGTCCCTAAGCAAGCTCGTCAGAGCGAAGTGGGACGAAAAACATCCAGAATTTGCGCCTCGCTTGGGCTTCGGTGGGAAACTCGTTCACCGACCAACGCGGTGGGTGAACGAGTTTCCGCCCTCCAGCCTGGCGCGAGACACAAATTCTGGATGTTTTTTGTTTGGTTGAAAATGTGATAAAACCTTTGCATATGAAACGCCTACTTCTCGTTGTATCCGTCGGACTCCTGCTCACTCCTAACGTTGTCTTCGCACATCATCGCAATCCGATTCACATCGAGTCTGTCGACAAAACAGTGTCGTTTGATCTTCCAATCGACAACAACGCGGGTGGCGCAAGCTTCGACGTCGCGGATCTTGGTAACGACGGGACTCCAGAAATCGTGGTTGGTAATGGACTTGGCAACGAGCCGCGTGTTCGTGTACTGCGACTCGACGGCAGTGAGATCGGCAGTTTCCTTGCGTACGCCCCCGACATGGGTGTTGGTATCAACGTCGTTACCTGTGATCTGGATGGCGATGGAACGCGCGAAATTGTCGTTGCCCCACAACGCGGCGGAGGTCCGCATGTGCGAGTCTTTGATAGCTACGGACAGGCTATCGACAATGGTGGGTTCTTTGCCTACGACAAAGCCTTTCGCGGAGGCGTGAATCTTGCGTGCGGCGATCTCGACGGCGACAAGAAAGCGAAGCTCGCAACGCTACCGGGAGCAGACGGCGGACCACACGTGCGCGTGTGGACGTTTGCCGCGTCAAAGGAAACACTCGTGAAAGAATTCTTTGCGTTTGACGCAAGCGACAACTCCGGACTCGTTGGCGTGGTCGACAACGGACAGATTTCCGTTGTGCAACAACACACCAACAATGCAACACTAAGGACATTCGATCGCGATGGAAAACTTGTCATGCAAAAACAACTTCAGGAAAAAAATATTCTTTCGCTCTTTGTTGCAGACAAACAACTCCACCTATCAACACAAGCTGGGGATATCTTTTTGATCAACACGATGACGAAAATACACACGAGTGAAACACCCATCGTCGCATCCTCCACCCGCCTGAAAAATGCAACGAATGATACAATCTACTTCATCCGTGCAAAAAAATTATTCAACGAAGACGGTGCGACACGTATCCTCGTTGACATAAGTGAACAGCGCTTGTATGCATACCTCAACGGCGTGCTCGACAACACGTTTCTGATTTCAAGTGGACTTGGAAATTCAACACCGCTCGGAAAATATGATATTTTAGCCAAAATATTTGAGGTTCGTTACAAGTGGAATTACGGCCCGGATGATCCGCGTAACTATGATCTCGGCATGGTTCCGTATAATTTACGTTTCAAACCACATTACTATTTGCACTACGCCTACTGGCACAACAACTTCGGACACAAGATGTCGCGTGGATGTATCAACGTTTCACTTGAGAACATGAAGTGGTTGTACAACTGGGGAGGCGAAGGAATCGAAGTCAACATCGCAGAGTGATGGAGTGAAAAAAAAGAGCATGGATGAAGCCTGTGTATTCACAAAAATCTTTTTTCTTTCTACAATGTATGTATCGTAATCATGTTCGCGTCACATGAAACGACAACTGCAATTCATTGCAGTGCTCGATCGAGCATTTAACATTAACACCCTGAGTGTTTGAGGAGGATTTTTTCTCAAACGACATTCCGTCAAGGATAGGGTCTCAACACAACATTATGGCAGCAAAGAAACGAGCTCCAAAGCGAAAGGCCGCTAAGCGACCAGCAAAGCGAAAAGCAGCAAAGAAGCCAGCAAAGCGAAAAGCAGCAAAGCGACGACGATAATTGTTCAAACAAAATCACTCAGGGACGCGCCTGAGTGTTTTTGTTTATCATGTTGTTTCCAAATAACGTGATCAGAGTAAAGTTTTTTGTGCAGGCTTGTTCGGTCCGTTCTTTCCAAACAAACGCACTATTCCAAAAACACCGTCGTATCCCGGCTTGATCTCGAGCTCTCCTGCTCGCATGCGCCGAATCGCTTCAGCGACATTCCGATCGCTCGCGTGTTTGTCGATTGTTTCGATCGGCGTGTCGAGCAGAAGCGTGAACTCGTCGGCGACGTTCGTTGTGAGGTTCATGTACTCGCTCTCGACTTTCTTCGATGTCGTCGATGAAACGCCGTACACCTCAGCCAGCATCTCGGCAAGAGGAACGATCGACTTAAACGGAATCTTTCGAGAAGCCACCGTCTGCGCGTCACGATCGCTGAGCGCCTCGACACGATGGTGCACGCCAAGCGTGAGTGAGCGCTTACACTTTGGACAGCGCCCACCCAACTTCGTCGATTCCTGTGGCGTACATGAGAACTTACAGTCCGCGCAACCGTCATCGTGATACTTCCCTTCCTCGGGATGAAACTCGATCGTATATTTGAATCGATCTCGATCTTGCTCTTTCAGTACACGAACAAACTCATCGTACGTCGGCGGCTCGTCGAATTCGAACACGTTTGCTTCTCGGCCAAGGTTGCGAGGTGAATGCGCGTCGGAGTTCGAGACACAGACAACGTTGTCGAGCTGAGACAACTGCCAGTTCATCTCAGGATTCGAGGACAGCCCCGTCTCGATCGCATAGATATGCTCGCTCATCGATCCGAAGCATTCCTTGATCGAATCGAAGCCCGACTTGCTTCCAAAGATCGCATACCACGGCGTCCACGCATGCGCAGGAATGATCATGATCCGCTCGTCGATGTCCTTCAAAAGTTTATAAAAATCCTCGGAGTCGATCCCCATGATCGGCCGCCCGTCCGCTTTCAAGTTAAACTTACGCTCGGTAAGCTTGGCGATGACCTTCTCACACATCTCGATCGACGGACTAAAGACGAGGTTGTGAATTCGACGCGTCTGCTCGCCTTTTTTGTAAATTTGGGAAACTTCTTGAACCAGCATGAACTCGGTAGCGCGGACCACCCCCAACCCCTCCTTATCAAGGAGGGGAACCTTCGTTTCGAATTCCCCCCCTGCCAAGGGGGGATAAAGAGGGGTCTTTCGTGTATAAATCCCCTGCCTCACCTCCACCAACTGTTCCTTAATATGCTTAAACCACTCCGGATGCGTCCAATCCCCGGTCGCAACAATGTGAATCCCCTTGCGCTGACACCACTGATCGATCACCGGCAACTCCAACTGCTTCGAGCACGCTCGAGA
>CAYJWY010000008.1:11591-32085 GCA_964374035.1 uncultured Gammaproteobacteria bacterium | reverse complement strand
GCACTCAGGATGACAGACAACAGCGAGTTTCCATTCGTCACATGAGATCCTTCAGATGCACTCAGGATGACAGACAACGATGAAATCTTGGTTGTTCCTAAATTAAGAGAAGACACAGGATAACCCACAATGAATTCGTATGAAATCCGAGCAGACGATCAATGTTTCGACGCGGACGTTTGTCAAAGCTGTGTTATTTGTGCTTGTTCTTTGGTTGCTTTGGCACTTGCGCGATATCTTTACAATTTTGCTTGTCTCGATCATGCTTTCATCCTTGATTGATCCGTTTGCCGACTGGCTTGCGAAACGTCATATTCCACGCGGGCTTGCCGTGCTTGGTGTCTATGGTGTGCTTGCGGCAATCGCGGCGATTGTGCTTGTCTTGCTCATTCCGATCGTTGTTCAACAAAGCGGTCAGCTCATCTTAAAGCTCAACGTATCTTCGCAAAATATCTCCGACTCACTTGGACAGTTTCGCGCATTTTCTGAAAACTACGGATTTTCAAACAGCGTTCAGGAAACGCTTGGAAGTATTCAAGCGGGTTTGAACGCATCGTTTTCATCCATCTTCTCAACGGTCAAAGGATTTCTTGGTGGACTCATTGCCCTGCTCATTGTTCTGGTTCTCACCTTTTATATGGTGAGCGAGGAAGATCGTTTTCGGAAGTATTTTAAATCGCTCGCGCCGATTGAATATCAACCCTACCTCGCCGGCATGCTTACGCGTATGCAAAAGGGGATCGGTGCGTGGTTGCGTGGACAGTTGATTCTGGGATTGGTGGTTGGTGTTGCCGTGTACATCGGACTCAAAATTCTTGGTGTCGAGTACGCTTTGTTGCTCGCCCTGATCGCCGGGCTCTTCGAGATCGTCCCTTATGTTGGACCGATCCTCTCCCTGGTTCCAACAGCCATCATTGGGTTTGCTGAGTCGCCGTTTTTGGGCATTGCTGTGGTTCTGCTTTATCTCATGATCCAACAAATCGAAAATCACATTCTTGTTCCCAAGATCATGCAGAAAGCCACAGGCCTCAATCCGGTGTTCAGTATTCTTGCGCTCCTTATCGGCGTAAAGATTGCCGGCTTTGTCGGAGCCATTCTCGCCATACCTATCGCGACGATGATCGCCATTGCCACCGCAGATACGTTTAAAGAAAATACCTAATATGTTTTTCCATAAACGCCGTTCGTATTTCCCGTTGGTAATCATCTTATTGTCGGTCTTCCTGCTTGTATTTATGTTTTTTACACTCTCTTTCAAATCCGAAAAATCAGGATCACCGCTTGAAGAGCCCATAGAGATCCCGACCGTTTCTTCACAGGCGTACCAAACGCAGGTGAAAGAAATCTCGCGATTGTTCGAGCAAAAGTTGGCGCTTGCCAACGATCGAGACGCGCAACGCGCCATCGTCGAGGAAACGCTCACTGCCTTACTCGCTTTGCGGGTTCCGGTCGCGTATCAAACAGCACACTTGCAATTTGCTCTGGCATTGAACTCGATGCAAGAGGCGTTGACCGGGGAAGATCAAACAATGGATGCCGCTCTTGCTCAGTATCGCGCGACCATGGCATCTCTACAGTGATGCATATGGGTCGCATTGAAAAGACTGATCACATGAAAAAAGAGATGACGCAGATGAAAGGGGATGTCGTCCGCGAGATTAAAAAAATCGACAAGCATCGCGGTCGATTGACGTATGCGCTTGTTTTTTTTCTGATCGTTTTTGGACTCATGCTATGGTTGACATGGATTGTTGCCGCCACAGGACTGTTTACCGTTCCCATTCTTTCGCGCTTCGCGTATGTCGATCCCTTGCCTGTTCGAGAAGTAACCCCCGGCATATCGCTTGAAACCGTTGTGCAAGAACAGCTTCAAACCACACTCGTTCGTCGATTGCAACAAGGAAACGGCGTGCTCACGGACACATCGCTCTCTTTGATGCTTAGTGAGTCCTCGTTTACCTCAACCTTCCAGTCATCGATTGAAAACGTTGTTAAACATATGTTTGAAACCAATCGTGTCCAGATGGCGATCGAGGAGAATGGCACGTTTGAATTGTTTTTGCCCATCAAAGATCGTTCAAAGCAGACGGCCTTTGTCGCCACCGTGCGTGTGATTCTTGACAATGGAAAGATTGACGTGAAGACTCAAAACGTACGACTTGGGTCATACACTCTTCCAAAGATGCTCGTGGAATTTTTTTCCGATACGGTTATTGAACCGCAAGTTTCCGTGTTGAAGAATAAGTTAGGCAATGACGTACGTATCAACACCATCACGTATGCAACAGGTCGCTTGACGATCAATGGTGATATCGAACTGGTTCGCTGACTATGATTCTTCTTCATCGCATCACACCATTTGTTCTGGGACTTCTTCTCGCCGTGGGAATGTTTTTTCTTGTTTTTGGAAAAATCGGACACGTGAGTGTAGCGATTGCGATGGTGGTCATTGCATTGATCTTGTTCGCGCGTCTGTTGCGTTTTGAAATCCGCACGTTTCAATTTTGGCATTTTCTCCTCACACCGGTTTTATTCTTGATCGCGAGTCTTTCTCTCATTTTTTTTCTTGAACAAGATTTCATCATTCTGCTTGTCGCCTTCATAGCACTCTTGCTCATCGTGTTGTATGCCGAGTATGTTTTCCAGTTTCTGCATTTACCAACCATGTATCAGCCCTATTCCCTCGAATACGTAAGTTTGGTTCTTCATCTGCTCACGATTTTTTCTCTTTCTTCGGTCGGTTTCGGATCAATGTTGCTTTTGCAAGCGCCGCTCAGTGTGGTCGCGATCGTGGCGTTTTTCTGCTTCGTTTTTGTCATTTACGGAACGTTCTGGGTGAGCAAGGCGCATGAGAGCACGATGAAGCCCTACACACTGGGCGGATCCATCTTAATGACTGAACTGTTCGTCGCGCTCAGCGTCTTGCCATCCAGTTACTACACAAACGCCGCCATCATGACTGTCCTTTTTTATCTCTTCATTGGATTGACACGCGCGCATGTTTTGCGTACACTCTCGAGCCTTGTCATTAAACGTTACGTGATCGTGAGTGGCATCTTATTGCTCGCGACCATTCTAAGTTCTCAATGGCTCTAAGACGCATACTCCCTGAGCCTGCCTGCCACTCGAAGCCTCGGCGAAGTGTGGTCGAAGGGGTATGCGCCTTCGACCGCACTTCGCGCGCCGTCGCCATAGCGCTTTGGCGCGTCGGTGACCAAGGCTACGAGTGGCAAGCAGGCTCTCCTCGAGTCTGAGCGACCTCGGAGTCGAAGACAGGCAATATTCGTATGAACGACAACTTTTGGAGCACAACCTTTTGGACGATCACTATCGCACTCTTGATCGGAGCGGGTGCGGGTATTTTGGCGACGTCATACACATCTTCGTACTTGTCGGATTACGCCCTTGAGCTCAGCAAACTCACGGCCCCACTGCGGCTCAAGCAACCTGATCCCAAACAGTTTCCATCTTCGCTAGCCGACGCGCTTCATCGTTTCACAAACAACAATGTACCAAGTCTTGTGACGTTCTATCCTGCAAGTGGGAGGCCTCCGCTGGGCTATCGCGCTGATGATGCTCTCGCGACAGGTTTGATCCTCACGTCTGACGGATGGATTCTCGCGCCAAAAGAAACGCAAGGGCGCTACACCGCCATGGTTGTTGCGATCGGCGATCAGGTGTATCCGGTTGAAAACGTGATCGCAGAGCCGCAAACTGGCATGGTTTTTTTGAAAGTGAAAGCTGAATCGCTCAACATCGTTGGATTTGGATCCGGCCTCGCGGTTGCTGTTGCCGAGCAGGTCCTCGTCGCCGATCGTTCAAGTACTGTGCAGGTGAAGAGTGTGTATTCGATTTCGTCGCCGCAAGGCATTGCTACATCATCTGACTCGTTGTATCGCACCTTTGTTCTTGAAGGTGCGCAGAGTAAACCGGCATTCGTCTTTTCATTGAACGGCGACTTCGTTGGTGTTGTTTCTTCATCGGGCGATATGTCTGTCGTCACACCCGTAGAAAAATTTCTTCCTGTGTTTCGTACATTTCTGGAGACGGGCAGTGTTCAACGTCCATCACTTGGCCTGAGTACAATCTCGATTGCCCACACGGTGGGACTCGACGAAAAGACACGTCGTTCACGAATGATCGGTGCCCTCATTGCTGATCGTAAATCGATCACGCCTAAATCATCCGCAGAAATTGCAGGACTGAAGTCGCTCGATATTTTGCTTTCATACAACGGACAACTCTTGAACGAAGATCAAACGCTCGATGAGCTCGTCGCACAATCGAAGCCTGGTGAAGCAATTGTCCTGCGTGTCGATCGTGCAGGTGAGGAGATGGAGGTGTCTGTGACTTTGGGTGATGAATAAGTTGAGGTATACTTTTAGCAAGGTAGCCGCAGGCTTTAGCCTGCGTATAATAGTCGTAACCAATTCGCGCAGGCTCCCGCCGTCGCTAAGAGCTATGGCGGACCAGGAAAGCCTGCGGCTACAGATTTCATATTATGCAAACAAATCATACGAAAGATTTATTTGGCGGATGGCAGACGATTTTGATGATGGGACTGCTCGGTCTCGTGCTCGCGCTCATCATAACGTTTGTGCAACCGTTGCGTTACTCTTCGACCGCACGATTGTTAATTCTGCAATCGAGTTCCTCGGTCGATGCCTACACAGCCTCGCGTGCGGAAGAACGCATCGCGGATAACTTGTCGACGATTGTTTATACCAGCACGTTTTTCGACCAGGTGATGAAAGCCGGCTTCAACATCGACCAGAATCGTTTTCCTGAAGATCAAAACAAGCGCCGACGAGAATGGGGAAGGGCCATCGACGCGAGCGTTTCCAGAGGCTCAGGTTTGCTTACCATCACCGCCTATAATCAAGATATCCAACAGGCCGAACAAATCGTCCGCGCCGTCGCCTTCGTTCTCACGGACCGCGTCGACGAGTATACATCTGGCTCCAACATCCAGGTTCGCTTAGTCGACGATCCACTCAATAGCCGCTGGCCGGTCAAGCCAAATGTGCCAGCAAACGCCATTTCCGGGCTGTTTCTCGGCTCATTTGTAGGCGTCCTTTACGTCCTTTTGCAAACGGAGCGCTTGCGACGTCGACATCAATTGATCCATGAATAGGGAGGTGTCTTGGAAGTAGTAGAGGTAATGTGAAGTAATGGAGGTTGGTGTTTTTGTCTTTTGATTATAAAGATCTCACGATTTGGCAGGAGTCGATGTTGCTTGTTGAGGATGTCTATAAACTTACTGGCCGTCTGCCTCAAGAAGAGAAATACGGTCTTCAGTCTCAAATGAGGCGTGCTGTTATTTCAATTCCTTCGAACATTGCAGAAGGAAAGGGTCGATCTACAGGAAAAGATTTCCGATCTTTTTTAGTGATATCCAGATCGTCTCTGTTGGAATTACAAACACAGTTGGAAGTTTGTTTGCGGCTTAATTTCATCGATAATCAGTCGTTTTCCAAAATTGACCAACAAATGACCCGTCTTTCAAAAATGTTATCATCCTTCATCAAGTCTCTTTCCTAACCATTACTTCCATTACCTCTATTACTTCCACCATTACTTCCACCACTACTTCCATTACTTCCAACCAAAAATCCGCTCTGATAGCCTAGAATGTGCGTGTCGTCGCGAGGAGGAGGCGCGATGATCGTTTCATTCTAAGCCGTCAAAACGGACTGGAAAGGCCTATTTTATGGGCTTTTTTATTTTAACTTGAAGATTTTCTGGCGGAATTTTACCGTAGGCTGTACGCTCGGTCAAGATAGATTATCCCGAGGTGGATTCTTGACAAAATCGTTCTTGCGTGCTATATTTCCGCGTTCAATAGAACCTTACAACGGAACAGAATCAACCTGTCTTTAAGCGGTTTGATGTCGATACCAACACCTCCTCCTTGTTGGCTATCGATGTCGAACCACTTAAAGACATGGTCGGTTCGGGATTGTCGAATTTCAGGATTCAGAGACTCTATCTTCAAGTAAGAATGTATCGAATTAGTACAGATACAGCGATAGCTCAGTGATCTTGTTACCAGGCTTTGGCTCGGTGAATTGTGCCTTCATTCAACCATCCCGAACTGACCACGTCAGATGTGTCATATCTCCTTGTGTGTCATTCTGAGCGAAGCGAAGAATCTCTTAGAGATCCTTCACTGCGTTCAGGATGACAACCAAAGACTTCTGTGGAACAAGCCGCTTGTGGCAACACGAACGGTTCGTTCCACGGAAATCGATGAATCTGCCCATCGGGGCGCTGTGGACCTGCGTGAAAACGTAGGAGTTTCCAACGCCCCTAAGGGCAACAACGTTCGAAGGAGATTGTCATGAGGCTTTCGCTCGCTCTGTTGTCTTCTCTCTTCGCCGCCACGTTCGTGGCCGGCACCAGCTTCGCCACCGTCACGCCCGTCCCGGGCTGTGCACGCTACGGCCTCGACTACGACGGCGACGGCTTCTGCGTCGCCGACCCCGCCCGCCCGGCCCCCGCCGACAAGGACGCCCTTGAGGCGTACACCGCCAACATCGGCCCCAAGGACTGCAACGACAGCGACCCCGGGCTCAACCCCGGCGCCCGCGAGATCGTGGGTGACGGGATCGATCAGGACTGTAGCGCGGGTGGTCTGCCCGCCGGAGACCTGACCTTCAACACGCCCGACGCAACGGCTCGTGCCTTCGGGTGCGATCCGAAGAGCGCGAGGTGCATGAAAGTTCTCGAGAGCGAGATCGAGGCATGCACGAGTGTCGGCTCGGCCCAGTGCGAGGTCGTCGTGACCGCTGGACGCTTCGCGCTCAAGCGAGGCTTCCACTTCCTCGACACGGACTGTACAAACGGGCGCGAGGTCGTCAGTCAGGACGAATACGACGCCTTCCTCGCCGACCAGCGTACCGCACGCCGCGACCCGACCTGGGTACCAGACCCGGCTCTGCAAGGCCGTTGCGTGGCTCAGTCGAACTGCGCTCCCGCCCAGCCCTGCCGCCACGGCACCGCCCGCCCCAAGCCCAAGGCCAAGCCGGCCTCCGGTGTGGCCGCGGATGCGCTCAGGGCCCTGCGCGAGGCGGACAAGGGCATCAACCTTCGCCTCGACGGCCAACGCAAGGCGATCGATGAGAACGAGGATGCCCTGAATGTCCTGCGCGAGAAGGATGTCGAAACCGACAAGCGGCTCGACGAACAGGCCAACGTCGACAAAGCACAGAACGAGCGGCTGGAAGGACTCGAGAAATCCACCGCCGTACTTCGTAAGGATGTCGGCGATCAGAGTGAGCAGCTCAGGGGAGCTCTCAACGTAATGGCACTTTCAACCGGCCTGCTTCTCGAGGGTGTCGTCGGCTTGGGAATTCAGTCCCAGGCGTCGATTCCCATCGAGAGCGACACCGGCGAAAACCTCGGCAACGCACGCGGAAGCTTCGCGCCGAGCCTTCACATCGGTGCCAACATCGGCATCGACATGTTGGACGGAGATCGTTACTATCTCCAGGGACGCATCGCTCCCACGTGGAACGAGGGCCCCGACGGCAAGCAGGACGCCGGGATTCGGTACGGAATGGGTGCCGCGGCCGAGTGGAATCTCGGCGGTGTGCATCGGCTCGGCCCATTCGCTGAGCTCGACCTGGCAGACGAAGGCGGTAACGTCATCGATCCCAACGCGATGTCTCGCGAGGTCCTCATCGGACTAAGTTATACCTGTGTTCTAAACACCAACCCGGATGCGGCTCATCTGGCCTTCAACGTCCAGGCAGGTGCCGGATACGAAAACACTGGTAGCGCCGGTGACGGATTCCGACCGACGACCGACAGCAGTCCGGTCCTCACGCTCAGGTTGTCTATCATGCCTGGCTGGGGAAGTGCAGGCTCGTCCAACTAGCCCACCTCCGGCCATACAGGCCAACGGCGAGCGAATCCAAAAGGTTCGCTCGTTCTTCTTTCTCTTGACAGAAATGGCCATTTCGGGTATTTTTAGACCTCCTCAAAATTCAATTTCAATCAACCGAGGAGTGGAGGTGTGTGATGAACAAGAAGGTTCTGCTCGCGATTTTCGCGAGCTCACTGTCCGCGTGTCTCGCGGAGACCAGCCCGCTCGTTCAAGAGCGAGGCGAGCGACGACCGGCGCCGGACGCCCTCTCGCCCGACGCCGCGCCCGAGCCCGACGCCGCCTCGCCAGCCGACAACGGTGGCGCCGGTGGCGAGCCCGACGCCACCTCGCCCGAGCCCGACGCCGATTCGTCCGACACGGCGCCCGAGTCCGACGTGGAGCCCGCGCTCGACGTGACGGCTCTCCCCGATGCCGCCTCGCCCGAGCCCGACGCGGCCGTTCCGCCCTCAAATCCGCCCCCCGCACCGGGGCTACATCTGTTGACCATCCAGGTCAACGCGCCCTTCGACGACGTCGCCGCGATGGACTTCTCCTACGGCTACTGCTCGAACGTGCGGCGTGCACAGGATTGCCATACCTGGCATCAGTCCGTCGCCCGAGTGCTCTGGGAGAATCAACTGCTCTACGGAGCGTTCGATGACCAGGGCATCGTCGTCCAGGAGACCGGTTGGGTCCGCCTCAATTCCTCGTACTTTCTCGACGGCGACCAGGACGTCCGCGGTGACGACATCATCGGTCGGCCCAACCGCTGGCTGTGCGAGGGCGACAACCCACCGACGTTGAACGGATCGGTCTTGGTCTGGCTGGACAATCAGCGGGTCGAGGCCAACGTCTACGTCGTCGCCATGGACACCGGTGGCTGTTCGGCCGCCTTGAACATCGCCGAGCTCGTCGACTTCCTCGACTGAAAGGCCGCCGACACGGCCTACTCCCTCAACGCCTCGAAGCAATTCGGGGCGTTTTTTTGTTGAAAAAAGGCGAGTGAAGGAGTGAGGGAGTGATGAAGGTAATTTTGTCTAAATTAAGCGCAAATTTATCTCATTCCCTCACTTCTTCACTCCCTCACTCTACATCCCTACCGCCTTGACAACATACCCATTTTATGGTATGTTTCTCCGTCACAAACAAAGCCTCAACCCCTTTGTTTTGGCCTGAAACTGGCACTTCTGTGGAATAAGCCTTTGTGTAAACCACGAACGTTTATTCCACAGAAGTCCAGAAATGCCCAAAGAACGCTGTGGAACCTGCTGAAAGGTGGGAGTGTCCCAACGTTCAAAGGGCAAAACAATGGAGGAAAGAAGATGAAAGCGCCCCGGATGCTACTCCTGCTGTTGTCCCTCAACCTCAACGCCTGCGTCGGCGCCGCCCCCGCGGTGACCGTCCCCGGCGACGAGGACGCCGCGGTCGAACCCGACGCGGCCATGCCCGAGCCCGACGCCTCCGCCCAGGAGGACGCCGAGCCCGATGCGGCCCCCGAGGCCGACGGATCCATGATCGACAACGACGGCGATGGTCGTATCAACGATGCGGACTGCAACGACAACGACCCCGTGGTCTACGTCGGCGCGTCCGAGATCTGCGACGGCAAGGACAACAACTGCGACGGACACATCGACGAGGGGATCGAGACCCACACGATGTATGTCGACGCGGACGGTGACGGCTACGGAAACCCGGAGTTGTCGGTCGAGACGTGCCTGGGCGACATGCCGGGCCTCGTCCAAGACAACACCGACTGCAACGATGTCCGGGCGGATTTCTTCCCCGGCAACGACATCCCCGGCGACGGGTTCGACAACGACTGCGACGAGGATTCGGCCGACGGAACCGACGGAACCGATGGGGCCGACGGAACCGATGGAGAGCCAGGAGTCGGCACGCCCGGAACGCCCGGTACCCCTGGCAGTCCCGGCCCGGCCGGTGACGATGGCGCCGCAAGCGTCATCAATATCTCTCCCGCCGGCAACGCCTGCCCGCGCGGGCTCGGCATCATCTTCACCTACGGCCCGGATCGCTCAGGCGCCGCCAACGGTGGACCGGACGGAGTTCCGGATCCGGTGTCGGCTCTGCGCGAGATCGTTTGCTTCCCGGTCCCCCGGGACGGTCAGTCGGTCGCGATCGCAACCGAGCCTGCCACTCCCGCGGAATGTCCGAACGGCGGCATCGCCGTGATCACCGGCCCGGATGCGAATAACGACGACATTCCCGACCCGGCCACGGCCACGCGCCAGCTCGTGTGCGTCCCCGACGCGGCGAACCCGGACTCGGACCTCGACGGCGATCCGGACAGCACGGACTGCGCGCCCAACAACGCCTCGGTGCACAACGGCGCCGCAGATCTGTGCGGCGACGACATCGATCAGAACTGCGACGGCAACGACGCGGTTTGCATCGACAACGACTTCGACGGCGACGGCGTGATCGATGGACTCGACTGCGCCCCGCTCAACGCTAATGTTTTCCCCGGCGCCCGTGAGGTCTGCAACAGCCTCGACGACGACTGCGACAACGCGGTCGACGAGGGTGTTCTCAACCGCTTCTATCCCGATGTGGACGAGGACGGTTACGGCGATCTGGACGTGGCAGATGCCCGCATGGCGTGCAATGCCCCTGCGTACTTCACCGCGGACCACACGGATTGCAACGACCGAAACTCGCAGGTCCACCCCGACGCGGTCGAGATCTGCGGCAACGGCGTGGACGACAACTGTGACGGCAGCGTCGATCCGATCTGCGTCGCCAACGACAACGACGGCGACGGCGATCCGGACGCAACGGATTGCAATGACAACGACGCGAGCATTCGCCACGGCGCCGCCGAGACCTGCAACGGCCTGGACGACAACTGCGATGGCAGGGTCGACGAGGATCTCCGCCGCACGTTCTTCCCGGACGTGGACGGCGACGGCTTCGGCGACATGAACGCGGTCGCGATTCCGGCGTGTCAGGCTCCTTTCGGCCACGTCGGCAACAACACCGACTGCGCGGATTTGAACGCGCAGGTGTTCCCGAGCCGCGCCGAGATCTGCGGCGACGGCATCGACCAGAATTGCGACGGCGTGGACCAGCGTTGCAACGTCAACGCGAGCACCGTGCGTGTGTCGACCAACCAGAACGTGCCGGCGGGGCTTATCCTCAGCGTCGAGGCCGTGCGCAATGCGGCGGATCTCGGCGACGAGTGGAACGAAGTCGCCGGCGTCGTGAACGACAATGAGATCGAACTCTCGCTCTCAAGCGACGAGTACGATCTGCCCTTGCTCTGCGCGATCCGCTTCAACGTCTCGATCTTCGAGGACGCGGCGGACATTCGAAACGGAATGATCGTCGGTCGCGCCGACTCGTGGCTCTGCGAAGGGTATACGAGCGGCCTGGTCGACACCGCGGGAATCCTCGAGGGTTTCCAGGTGGACATCTCACACTTGGGGGTCCTCTACGACGAGGGAGACCTCGACACGTGGTCTCCGGACGGAGCCGCGGGCGGGTGTAGCGCGATCCTCGTGCTCAACGCCCGTGCCTGCGGATTGCTTCTGTAGGTTGCGTGTCTCTCTGACCTCCGATAGCACACTGGTGCATCGGGGGTCTTTTTTTGTTTAGAAAGTGAGGGAGTTAGGAAGTGAGGGAGGGTTTAGATTTTTTGATCATTGCATTGACAAAATCTCTTTTTTTGGCTACATTTAAGGCCTGAATACACTAGAGGAGAATTCGATGAAGTGTTTTTCATGGCTTCTCGTCATGTCGTTTGTAGCCTGCACCGAGGAAATACCGATTCTCACGACCGGCCCGAATCCTGGGTTTAGAGGGGATGAGGGGCACTCGACAAGCGATGGTGCGCTCGACAGTTCGGACATGGCCACGGCCTCGAGCTCTGACCTTGGACAGCATGGTGATGTGGATGGCGATGTGGGCGGAGGCGCGGATGTGTCTTCTGCGGATGCGGATCTCAATAGGTCCGATACGACCAATACGATCGATGCCGGAAGCCTCGACACGGGCACGCCGGACCCGGACGATGGTGTGCTTCCTCCCGACGCGGCGCACAACCCGCGGCCCGATGCCAGCCGTCCCGATCCCGACAATGGCGTTCTCCCGCCCGACGCGAGCCCGCCCGATTCCGACGCACGCGTCGTTCAGCCCGACCCCGACATGGGCGGGAATCAAGACCCCGACGCCGTGCAACCGGATCCCGACACCGCCCTTGCTCTCGACCCGCGCGACATCGACAACGACCAGGATGGCTGGACTGAGAACCAAGGCGACTGTCGCGACGACGAGTCAACGGTTTATCCAAACGCCACGGAGATCTGCGATGACCGGCTCGACAACAACTGCGACGGCCGCGCTGACTTCGTCGACCCGATCTGCCTCGCGCTTCCCGACACGGTCATAATGGCAACGACGCTTGGCGGACCGCCGGCCATGGTTCTGAACGTCGAGTCCTACACGAGTGCCGGAACGCTCGGGCGTGGCTGGCAGGAATCTGGAACGATTTTTTCACAGGAGAGCGTGAGCGTGACGCTGAGCGCACGTCAGTATCCTCCCAATGCCTTCTGCGGCATCCGTCTCAACGTCTCGATCTATCTCGATCAGCAAGATGTGAACGACGGACAGATTGTCGGCGAAGCAAACTACTGGCTGTGCATGGTCATCGACGGTGTGCCGACCGTAGACCCAACGTTCCGTCGCATGTCGATCGACGTCGCGGGTGATCTCTACGACGGTGGCGACCTCGCCGCACTGATCCTCGACGGTGAACCGGGCTGCTCGGCTCTACTCATCCTCAACGATCAAGGCCCATGCGCCCTCGACTAGCCCCCTCCTCGTCCCAACGAACCCGTTTCCCCTCACCAAGGAACACGGGTTTTTTCTTTGCCATTTTCCTTGACTTCCCCTAGCATCCGTGGTAAAAAATCGAGTCATTTGATCGATTTTTAGCCTGATTTTGTGGCTATTTCTTGACTCGCCATAGAATCAGGCCAGAAATCTGTTCATCTGAAATGAACGCTACGCAGGGCCTGTCTGCGTAGGAAACCACCGGTAGGAGGTAGTGAGATGAGTCTTCGCAAGTTCGCCGTGTTCACGGCACTGTGTGCGATCTTCGCAAGTGGGTGCGTCGGAGAGACGGCCGCCCTTCAACAGCTCCCAGGCGACGGCGATCTGAACTCCGAGCAGTCCGACGACGGAGTCGGCAATGTCCCCGACGTTCCCAATGTCAGCGGACGACCCGACGCCGCTCTCGTGCCCGACGTGGCGGTTCCCAATCCCAAGCCCGACGCGGTTCTCGATCCGGACGCCCCGATCCAGGACGCGGCCGAGCACGAGCCCGATGCCGCGACCATGCCCCCGCAAGATGCGCAAGCGCCGAGCGAGCCCGACCTCGCCGCTCTGCTTCCAGACGCGATGTCACCAGACATCGACACCGACGGCGATGGAACGCCCGACAAGGACGACTGTCAGCCAGAAAATGTTGCCGTGCATCCCGGCCAGAACGAGCAGTGCAACTTCCTCGACGATGACTGCGATGGGCAGACCGATGAAGGCGTGCTCCTCAATTTCTGGCCTGACCTCGACAACGATGGCTATGGTGATCGCGATGCCGTGCCCGTCATGGGCTGTATCCGACCTGTAGGTTTCGTTGCCCGTGGTGGCGATTGCAACGAGGACGACGCAACGATCTATGCGAACGCTCCTGAGCTCTGCGACGGTAAGGATAACAACTGCGATGGTGTCATTGGCGACAGCATCCAAGACATGCACGAGTTGTTCCGCGATGTGGACGGTGACGGCGAGGGCAACCCGCTCGACTCGGCCTTCTTCTGCGGCGATCAAGACGGCTACGTTGTCCCCGGCACCGACTGTGACGACGCGGACCCCGCGGTGCACAACGGTGCCGAAGAAGTCTGCAACGGTTTCGATGACAACTGCGACGGCGCGATCGACGAAGGTCTCGCGCTCACGTACTTGCCCGACGGCGACGGCGATGGCTACGGCAACATGCACGGGACTCCGGTCGCGGCTTGTGCGCCGCCGCCCAACCACGTCTTGCGTCCGGGCGATTGCGACGACAACAATGGCCAGATCTCGCCCTCGGCGGTGGAGGTCTGCGATCCGTTCAACGTCGACGAGGACTGCGACGGGCTCAGCGACAACGCTGACGACAGCGCGAATCCGGACTCGATGAGCCAGTTTTACGAGGACCTCGACGGCGACACCTGGGGCAACCCGGACGTTTCCCTTGCGCGGTGCGACCGGCCGGAAGGCTATGTCGTAACCAACCTCGACTGCGACGATGCGCTTGCGTCTGTTTCTCCCGACGGACAAGAGGTCTGCAACGGCCTGGATGACAACTGTGACGGGGAAGTGGACAACGACGCCTCCGACATGCCCACGTGGTATCAGGACAACGATCTCGACGGCGCGGGAAATCCCGACGCGGTGCTCGTCACCTGCGACCAGCCCGAGGGCTACGTCAGCGTCGCGGGCGATTGTGATGATCACGACAACGACATTCAGGATCATGGCGAGGAGATCTGCGACCAGCAGGACAACGACTGCGACGGCGTCATCGATGACGGCGTGCAGACGGCAACCTACGCGGACCTCGATCTCGACACCTACGGCGATCCTCAGACCGAACTCCTCGGCTGTGGTGTTCCCGCTGGACGCGTGAGCGACCTTTCCGACTGCGACGACACCGATCCCACGATCAATCCTGGCGCGCGCGAAGTCTGCGACATCTTCAACACCGACGAGGACTGCAATGGCAGTGCCGACGATGCGGATGGCGCGGTTGCGGCGAACAGCCTGAACACGTTCTACCAGGACGCGGATCAGGACGGCGACGGCAATCCCAACGTCTCCGAGCGCACGTGCGATCAGCCCGAAGGCTACGTCGTCAGTCACACCGATTGCGACGACGAGAACGGCGCGATCAATCCCGACGCAGTGGAAGTCTGCGACAACGTGGACAACAATTGCGACGGGCAGACCGACGAAGGCGTCATGCTCGAGTGGTACGCGGATCGCGACGCTGATTTGTGCCCTGAGGGTACACTCGACGGCGAGATCACGGACACAACGTTCGCGTGTGAGCGGCCGGAAGGCTACATGCTCTCCACGGACGAGCGTAGCTGTCTCACCGACGACATTGATCTGCGAGGCGACTGCAACGACGACGACGCGTTGATCAATCCGAGCGCGGACGAACTCTGCGACGGACTCGACAACGATTGTGACGGAGTCGTCGACGAAGACGCGGTCGACATGACCACGTGGTATCAAGACGCTGACGGTGACGGCGCGGGAAATCCCGACGTCACGATCGTGTCCTGCGAACATCCGGAAGGCTACCTCGACGTCGCGGGCGACTGCGACGATCAGGACAACGACATTCAGAATAACGGCGTCGAGATCTGCGACGGCGATGACAACGACTGCAATGGCCTGGTCGACGACGGAGTGCTTCTCGACTCCTACGACGACCTCGATCACGACGGCTTTGGTGATCCCCAGAGCATGACGCTCACCTGCATCATCCCGGCGGGTCGCACTCGCGACAATCGGGACTGCAATGACGACGACGCGTTGATCAATCCCAGCGCCGAGGAACTCTGCGACACGCTCGACAACGACTGTGACAACGAGATCGACGAGAACGTTTTGATCCTGAGCTTCCTTGACATCGACCATGACGGCTTTGGTGATCCGGCAACGGGCGCCTTCAGCTGTGTGGTCGCGCGCGGTCGAACGCTCCAAGCGCGAGATTGCAACGACGACAACGCGGCGATCAATCCGGACGCAACGGAAGTCTGCGACGTCGCCGACGTCGACGAGAACTGCAATGGCAGTGCCGACGATCTCGACCCCGGTGTCGATCCCGCGACGCGTTCACGCTTCGCGCCCGACATCGATCAAGACGGCTTCGGTGACTTCAACAACGTGACCACGGTGTGCAACCAACCGCCGCGCACCATCGCAAACACCGCCGACTGCGACGATCGCTTCGCAAGCGTCCATCCGGGCGCGAACGAAGTCGAAAACGGCATCGACGACAACTGCAATGGAACAATCGACGAGGGCACCAATGCCTTCGACGACGACCGTGACGGATACAGCGAAAATCAGGGCGACTGCAATGACGAGGACGCGACGATCTTTCCCGATCAGCGCGCCGAGGTCTGCAACGGACGCGACGATGACTGCGATAACACGGTCGACGACCACATCGGAACCAACGTGTTCCCGGACGTCGACGGCGATGGTCACGGTGCCATGGTTGCGAGCAATGTGTGGGTGTGTGGGGCGCCTCCCGCTGGTAAGTCGGCTCTCTCAGACGACTGCGACGACGGTAACGCAAACGTTCACCCGCGTGCGCTCGAGCTGTGTAACGGCATCGACGACAACTGTATTCTGGGAGTCGACGAAGCCACGGCAGACGACGCGCGCATCTGGTTCCAGGATCTCGACGGCGACACGTTCGGCAATCTGAACGTCACGTCTCGCGCCTGCAACCAGCCGGTGAACTACGTTGCGAGTTCCACGGACTGCAACGATCGCAACGACACGGTCAGCCCCAATGGCAATGAGATCTGCGACGGCCTGGACAACGACTGCGACACCGTGGTCGATGACGGCGTGACGCTCCCGTTCTACCAGGATCGCGATGGCGACCGAGAAGGGGACGTACGTGCGGTCGCCGTAAACACCTGTATCGCTCCAGCCGGACACGTCGCCAACAACGACGACTGCAACGACGGCAATCCCGCCACCAACACGCGTGGCGTGGAGGTCTGCGATACGCTCGACAACGACTGCGATGGTCTCGTCGACGAGAATCTCCAAGTCCTCAAGTGTCGCGACGCGGACAACGACAACTTTGGTAGCGCGGTCATCGCGTGTGTCCATGGTTGTGCGCAGGCCGGGTACGTGGCAAACGCCCTCGACTGTGACGACTTCAACAACCGCGTCCGTCCCGGTGCGCTCGAGCGCTGTGACGGATTCGACAACGACTGCGACGGGCTCATCGATGCGATGGATCCGAGCGTCAGCGTCCTCGACATCGAGTCCGGCTCCATCGACCTTGACGACGACTTCTTCGGACAGCCAGGCACCCGAGTGGTCTGGTGCGAGGACGATCCAGTTCCCGTTCACGTCGCGTTTGTCGACACCGACTGCGACGACGACAATGCCGACGTCAATCCCGATGCGACGGAAGTTTGCGACGCGGCCGATGTGGATGAGGACTGCAACGGCCTGGACGACGACGATGATCCCGATGTCGATCCCGCGACGCTCGCAAGCTTCGCGACCGATACGGATCAGGATGGCTTTGGCGACCAGAACAATGTCCTTGAGGTGTGTAATCAGCCGCCTGGAACGGTTCTCGATCACACGGATTGCGCCGACGAATTCGTGACCGTGCATCCGGGTGCCGCTGAAATCGAAAACACCATCGACGATGACTGCGACGGCATCGTCGACGAAGGCACCAACGCCTTCGACGACGACGGTGACGGCTTCAGTGAGAACAACGGTGACTGCAACGACGCCGATCGTACGATCTTCCCTCAACAGCGGGCGGAGGCGTGCAACGGCCGAGACGACGACTGCGATGCCATCATCGACGACGGTGTGGGTACCAACGTGTTTCCCGACGTGGACGGTGACGGCTTCGGTGCGATCGTCGCGAGCAACCTCTGGGTGTGCGGTGCGGTTCCGGCAGGGAAGTCGGCTTCTTCCGACGACTGCAATGACGTCAATGCGAATATCAACCCCCGTGCCGCCGAGCTCTGTAACGGCATCGACGACAACTGCGTGGGCGGAGTCGACGAGGGTGTGTTGATCGCCTTCTTCCCGGATCGCGACGGCGACGGCGAGGGAGACGCAAGCATTGCGGCCGTGAATGCGTGTGCGCCGGCTCGTGGACAGGTCGAGAACAATCGGGATTGTAACGACGCAAGCGTCGCGATCAACACCCGAGCGGTCGAGGTCTGCGACGGCGTGGACAACAACTGTGCTCTGGGCATCGACGAGGGCCTCACGGTGCTCAAGTGCCGCGACGCGGACATCGACGGCTTCGGCAGTGCGATCATCGCGTGTGTCCAGGGCTGTGCGCAGGCCGGGTATGTGCCCAATGCGCTGGACTGTGACGACTTCAACAACCGCGTCCGTCCCGGCGCGCTCGAACGTTGCGATGGCATCGATAACGACTGCGACAATCTCGTCGACGCCGCGGATCCGAGCGTGAGCGTCTTCGACATCGAGCGGACGTTCAGCGACAACGACGGTGACGGCTATGGCGACAACAACCTGCCGGTGGTCTGGTGCGAAAATGACGACCAGCCCGCAGACACCGTGTTCGACAACAGCGACTGCGACGACGAAGATCCGATCGTCCATCCCAATGCGCCCGAGGCTTGTGGGATCGAACGCGACTTCGACTGCGACGGTCTCTTCCCCATGCAGGACGATTGTGTCGACGAAGGATCCTACGAAGGGGACTTCGAGCTGAACGTGACTGCGCCGCGACTGGGCGTCCCACGTGACACCTGCTCGGGAACGATAACCTTCTTTCTGGAACTCGACCAAGAGCACACCATTCTGGGTGACGTCGAGTGCACCTACGAGCCTGGGGGCGACTTCGAAGCCGCCTTCCCCGACGGTCACACGGGCACGATCACGGCCGATGTGTTCTCCGACCTGGGAACTTTCGGTGAGATCGAACTCGATGGCTGGACGTCCTCGTTCCTCTTTTCCGGAACATTCGAGGACTTCGGAACGGTGTTCGTCGGCCAGTTCAGCATCGGACAGAACCGGCTCGACGACGGGACGCCGTTCAACTACTCCGGCGACCTCAGCGCGACACGACTCTAACCGCAACGGCGGTTTCCTCTGAACGGCTTGTGCATCCTGCATGAGCCGTTTTTTCTTTACTTGTGCTAAAATATAACCGTTATGATCGACTTCAGATCGGTGTATCGCCATGCCGAGGAACACACAAATCTTTTGGTGGGAGGGCTTTTTTGTTTGCTTGTGTTGTTGATTGTCCTGCAATCGATTTTCTCGCCAGGCTTTGTCATGGTAAGTGTGCTTTGTTTGATCGCTGTGGTGATTGCTTGCGTGCGTCCCCTTTGGATTCTTGGATTTCTTTCCATCTATTTTCCGTTTGAAAGTATCATCCTGAAGTTTACGCCAAACGAAGTCTATTTTTTTACACGTTACGTTTCAGAAGGACTCATCTATCTCGTTGCAGGTGTCGTGTTGATCGGGATGTTATTAGGACGTAGATCTTTTAAGTCCTCGCCGATCGATACCCCCTTCGTTTTGCTCGTCGTAAGCATGGTTGCCTCTGCACTCATCAATTTTGTGCCGCCGTCGATTGCCATCTTGGGCATCCGACAAATTCTTCGTTTTGTCATTGTTTTTTTTCTTGTTGTACAACTCAGACCCACCGCAGGATTTATTCGCAATCTCACGATCACCATGCTCGGCATTGTTTTGTTTCAGTCCGTCCTTGGCATCATGCAATCCTTCATCGGTCAGCCGCTCGACGATTTTTTCTTGCCGTCGGTTGAGCACACGATCGGATCGATCCTGCTCACGGGCGCAACAGAACAATTTTGGGATCCGGGCTCGCGTGTGTTTGCAACGCTCGGTCGTTACGATCGCCTGGGAAATTTTCTTTACATTTTTTTGCTCATCGCCAGCGGCTTTCTTTTCATCAAGCAACGATCGAAACAAATCACCGCGCTTCTGCCATGGGTATTTCTCTTGGGACTTCCCACGTTAATGCTCACCTACTCACGCGCATCGTGGTTTGCTTTTCTGCTTGGCTTTCTCTTTATCGGGATCTACATCCTTCGAGATCGACGTGTCGCAATAGGCTTTTTTGTCTTTGTAACAGCCATGATGCTTGTGCTTGGATCATCCGGGTTACAGGTCGCTCTGCTCACCGAAAGTTCGGGCCAAACCCTCACCGAACGCTTCTTCGAGTCGTTCAGTTATGCGCGCTGGTCAGGTGAATATTATGGCCTGGGTCGCACATTTTGGTTCGTTCACACACCACTCAACGTGGTTGCCGCCGCACCAATTTTTGGCTGGGGACCCGGACAATTTGGTGGGGGAGCGGCCGCGGCGCTTGGCAATACCACTGCCTACGAAGCGGTCGATCTTCCGTTCGGCGTGTTTGGCACGGAAGGTTTCATCGACAACAACTGGTTCTCGCTTTGGGGCGAACTTGGAACGCTCGGTATCGTTTTGTATCTTTGCGTCTTTTTCGGCCTGTTCGTCTTTGCAATGAAGCACTATATTGCCGCCAAGGATCCGTTTACAAAAGCCCTCCTGCTAGGTTTCAGCGCCATCGTTGTTGCCGTCACGTTCAACGCATTTACCTCCACCCTTCTTGAAATTCGAACCGTTGCATTTTATTTTTGGCTGTATGCAGGATTCGTTGTTGTTCTTGCAAGAAAAGAATCCTGAATTTTGTAGCCGCAGGTTTTGGCCTGCGCGTATGATCCGTTCCTTACGATTCGCGCAGGCTAAAGCCTGCGGCTACCATTCGCGCAGGCTAAAGCCTGCGGCTACCATTCGCGCAGGCTAAAGCCTGCGGCT
>CAYJWY010000008.1:0-11491 GCA_964374035.1 uncultured Gammaproteobacteria bacterium | reverse complement strand
ATTCGCGCAGGCTAAAGCCTGCGGCTACCATTCGCGCAGGCTAAAGCCTGCGGCTACCATTCGCGCAGGCTAAAGCCTGCGGTTACCAACACAAGAACAACATTGCACCCATAGGCATTGCACGACGTAAACGTATGAACATCATTCAAGCAAACAAATTTTATTTCCTTCGAGGCGGTGCCGAGCGCTACATGCTGGATGTTTCCGATTGGCTTGCGCGAGAAGGAAACACGGTCGTTC
This sequence comes from uncultured Gammaproteobacteria bacterium, assembly GCA_964374035.1. Classification (GTDB taxonomy): domain Bacteria; phylum Patescibacteriota; class Patescibacteriia; order UBA9934; family GWF2-40-263; genus CALRGL01. The sequence goes on along the minus strand of CAYJWY010000008.1, from coordinate 11,251 downwards.
CCTTTACCATGGCTCACGAAAGTAACCTCCCAACGCCCTACGCGAAGTATTTCCCAAGCTCCGTCCAAACCACCGACTTCCCCCCCTTCTCCAAGGGGGGATTTAGGGGGGTTCATCGCGGTATCAAAACCCTCGGCCGCATGCTCTACTCGATGGAGGCTTGTCGCAAAATGGACAAACTCATCCGCGAGACAAAGCCTGACCTCGCGCACATTCACAATATCTACACGCAACTCTCTCCATCCTTTCTCGACACACTTAAACATCATCGCGTGCCAATGGTGATGACTGTACATGATCATCATCTCATTTCGCCGCAGTACAACATTTGGGCCGAGGGATGTGGCAAGGATCATCGCAACGTCGGACTCTTGCGTGGAACCATGTCGAAGTTTCACAAAGATTCCCATCTTGCCAGCTTCGCACAAGTGTTTGCGTATAAATTGCATCGCCTCCTTCGCATCTATCAAAAAAATGTTGACGTGTTTATCTGTCCATCCGAGTATCTCAAACGCCAACTCATCCGGGGAGGTTTTTCTTCAGACAATATTCGTGTCAATGCCTACGGCTTCGATGGCTCGCGTGTTCAGCCTCGTTACACACACGATGGCTACTTCTTGTTTGTGGGGCGACTCAGCGAAGAAAAAGGTGTGGAGACCGTGGTCAAGCTTGCCAAAGCGCTTCCTGACATTGCGTTTAAAATCGTCGGGCGCGGACCGGACATGGAGCTGTTACATCGCCTTGCGATTGGGACGAGCAATCTCGAGTTTCTTGGCTTTCGAGAGGGCGACGAACTTACACAGCTCTATCGAGGAGCCTGTGGCATCCTGGTTCCCTCACGCGTCCACGAAGTCTCCCCGCTGACCATTCTCGAGGCCATGGCCGCTGGTAAACCTGTGATCGCCAGTGCAGTTGGTGGCATTCCAGAGGTGCTCGAAGATCACATCACGGGCATGTTGATGGAACCCTATGATCTACGAGGTTGGATTGAAGCCGTGTTGCGTTTGTATCACGACCAAACACTGTACACACAACTTTCACGCAACGCGCGACACAGCCTCGACACAAAATTTCGTATCGAGGATCATCGTCGTCGACTGATCGGAATTTATGAGGAAGCGATGAGAGAGCGAAGATAAAAAGAGCTAGCATCGTGACACGATTTGCATCGAGTAACGAAGCCGGGCTTTGAGAAAGGCTGAATCAAAAAAGCCGAGCTTTTCGCTCGACTTTTTAGACCTTCGCGTTCTCAAGTTCTACCTCGAGTTGGACCAACTGATACAAGTAATCCGTGGTCTCGGCGATGTCTTTCCAATCGTAGTTTTTTGCAATGAATTTGCGTGCTTCCTGTCCAACCGCGTGCACGAGTTCTGGCTGTTCAAGCATCATGATGATTTGCTCAGCGAGCTCGTTTACTTCACCTCGTCGAAACGAGAGTCCATGTTCTTGTGTGAGCTCGAGGTTTTCTGGAATGTCAGACGAGAGCACACACTTTCCATAGCTCATGCCTTCCAAGATGGCGATCGGCAGGCCTTCAGATTCCGAAGGGTGAACCATGGCATACGTATTCAAGAAGAGACTATGGAGCGTGTCGCCGGTTTGTGTGCCGGTGAGAACGATCGAGTTGTCGCCTTGCGCTTGCTTTTGAAGGGTCTTCACATAGTCATCCGTAAACGCGGTTCCACCTACAACCGCGATCTTCATGTTCTTTGCAAGGTCGGGTCGCAGTTTTGCAACGCGTTTCCACGCCTTGATAAAGAGATGCGCGCCTTTGTGTTTGACCAGACGTGCGCAGAAGAGCAAATATTTACCGGGCTTGAGTCCAAACGGATCAAGCAACTTTTTGTCCGCGTTTTCAAGCGGAATTTGTGCACCGTTTGGGATGTACTTCGTGTTGGCTCCATAGCTCATGCGGCAGTACGTCTCGAGAGTTTTCGACACGGTAATTGTTGCGTCGGGAAAGAAGAGCGCTGAGCGTTCACCCAAGCCGAGCATAAGGCGCGCAAACCAATTCCACTTTTGGTGGTGGCGATCAATGCAGTGAAAAGTGACGATGACTTTGGCTTGGGGGCGAAGGAGCTTTGGCAACCACGCGAGCAGGGCAGGGCCCACACCGTGGATATGAAAAATATCAACCTTCTCACGGGCGGCGAGCATGATGGAAGTAAACGTATGCACGATCGCGTCGAGGTGCTTTGTCTGGATTGTGGGCGCCTTGATACAGCGCACGCCGCGGTGGTTGCGGATGGGCCAGACATACCAAGAACGGCAAAACACGAGGACTTCGTGTCCACGCGAGACCAACTCAGCTGAGAGCTCCTCCACATGCCGTTCGATGCCCCCAGACCGAGCAGGAATACCTTTCTGCCCAATCATCGCAATTTTCATAGTGACGCATCAGCATACCACAAAAAGCCTATTTGGTCAATGAACTAGGCCATTTTCCTTGGCAAAATCGTCGTTTGGCAGGGAAGTAGTGATGTCTTTACCGGTTCTGGTTAGGAGGGCTCCTGTTGTTGAATCCGTGGCTGTGAACGTGATATTTTTCAGGATCGTTGGGAATGTTGCAACCTGGGTCGGCTCCGGGGTCACTTCCACCTCGAAGGCCACGCCGACGATCTTGCTTGTAGGCGAAAGCGTTGGTGTGAGTTTTTCTGTGGTCCAGTAAATCTTGCGTGTCTGCTCATCGTAACGCACGCCGCTGTTCTGCGAGGAACTCTCGCGACCCGTGAACTCGACGTTGACAGGCACAGTACCTTCGATGCGAACGTTTTCAATCGCGTTTGTCGTTCCATTCACGCTCCAGAAAATCCACATCGATGTTGGACGATTGATGCGTGGGGGAAGCGGTCCGCGGCCGATCTGATCGCCAGACGCGGTGAAGTAACGCGCGAAGGATTCCAAGACAAGCGGTGTGGTGATCGGCGACTCAATCGATGTTCCTTTCGATGTCACGCGTTGCTTAGCATCTTCACCCATCATGTAGCGCGCTATCGATCGTGTCGTGACCGTGAGATTCTCGTACATGGTTGTTTCACTTTGTCGAATCGTCGAACGAAGCGGAACTTGCAAGTCGACTGAACCGCGCTCGCCAGGTTTTATCTCTTTGATCGACTTTGTCGAGAGAAATTCGTCTTTCGTAAAAAACGGACTCGAGGACTCGATACCGAGGACAAGATCAGAGATCGCAAAGTCGGAGATGTTTTCATATTCGATACGAAACCGCGCTGACGCTCCAGGTTGAAGCGATGTCTGTTCGACCGAGTGCGAGATCTTGATCGGTGCGGAAACGACGGATGTCACCTGTGTAAGCGTTTCTTGTTTGTAACGATCTTCACCAAAGGTAAAGGAAGGGTGAAAGATCCACGTGAGCTCGTCGCCAACATCGCCCAAGTAGCCTTTGAATTTGATTTCACCTTTTTCACCGGGTTCGACGGCGGGAATATCAAATTGTGCTAAAGGTGTTTTGACGACAGGAACGTTGAATTGTTTGGAAGATGTCACGAAACCTTCCGGCCACTCCGGATCGATGGTGATGACAGGTAGGGCAAATTCCCCTGTATTTTCATAGACGATCATGCCCTCAACATCTTGAAAGGCCAAGAGCTGTTCAGGAAGTTTCAGAGAAAGGGCAAGTGTGGAGCGTTCCGGTGAGAAGACGTGGTCAGAAATTTTTTCACCTGCGAGGTTTTTCTGAGTGCCATGAACGAAGGTAAGGGTACTTTGAAATTTTTGCTCCCCGCCAACATCGCCAAACATGACACCGCGAACATGAACGGCTCCCGTTGCGCCAATAGCGATTGTTCCAAGATCAATTTCATTACTAAAAAGATTGGTTTCATCTATGGTGATGCCTTGCAAAAGAAAGTGTGCGGGAAACGTGAGACGGAGCCTTGCATCACGAAGATCTTCGTTCGTTCCGTTTGTGTAACGGATGACAAGTGTCGATGATGCACCTGAAACAATCTCGCGTGGTGCGACCGTTGCTTCGAATACGATGTTGTCCTCGAAGCGTGTCGATGGATGCATCCAGGTCACAAGCGCAACCACCGCGAGCGTGAGGGCAACGCCAAGGAGCATCATGTCGACGCCGAACATGGTTCGCGCAAATTTATATTTGCCCGCGTAGTGTTTTCGAAACCACGCCACAAATGGAAAAAGCATCATCTTGCCAGGATGCACACTCAAACACACCGCACGCCCCGTAATGGAGTGCGGGTGTCTAACACTGTCGCAGGCAATACCTTCTTTGATTTCGTTGAGGAGGGACATAGGAATTCATTGTGTCATCCTGACCCCGCCCAGGCAGGGGAAGGATCCCTTAAGAGATTCTTCGTTTCGTTCAGAATGACAGCATGGAAATTCGCATGGCTTATTAGTTTGAGCTTAGGGTAAAGACGTCGGTCGACATTCCGATAATTTCCGCCACGCCGTCGTGATCGATGTCGGTCGCCGTGACTTCGAGTCCGCGTCGATCGTTTAGGTTACCGGCGGCAAATTCAGATTTCAGACTTCCGTTGCGGTCGTAGACGCGAGCGATTGGTTTTCCACCCAGACCCGGCCCGACAACCACGTCGTCAACTCCATCTGCGTCGACATCTGCGGATGAAACGTTCACACCACCGCGGAAGCTTTTTTCAAAGGCAAAAAATCCGGGATTGATCAGTGTGCCGTCCTTTCTAAACATTCTGACATGCGGACCGCCTCCAAAGCCAGCGCCCGTGATGATTTCCTTGATTCCGTCGTTGTTTAAGTCTCCAATGGTAACGTTGACGCCACCGCGAAATGCTTTTGCATACGCGAAGAAACCTGGATTGATAAGCACGCCGTCGTGGTTAAAGACACGCACATGTGGACCGCCGCCGTTTTCCGTTCCGGTCACGATTTCCACTGTGCCGTCGTTCTCAAGATCCCCGACCGAAAGGTTGATGCCACTTTTGTAAGCTTCTGTATACGGCGCGAATTTCGCGTGTAGTGTTCCGTCTTGGTCGTAAATGGAAACGAAGGTCGCGTCCGCAGAAATGATTTCAAACGTTCCGTCGCGATCGATGTCGTACTTGGTGACTTGTGTTCCACCACGAACGCGTTTGTCGTAAGCAAAAAATCCCGTGCGTTTTGTTTTGCCGTCCTTTGAGAAGATTCGCGCAAACGAGCCATTGATAAATGTCGCATCTGTGATTGTTTCAATCGGACGCAAGAGAATGATGCCGTCTTTCGCCTTTAGTGTGATTTGCGAAACAATTGATCCGTCATTGATCGTCGGGCTTTGTGAACCATGGAGTTTTTCGAAATCGCCATCAAGCTCAACAGTCTGATCGCTGTCTGTGGCGTTTACGATCACTTTTCCTTCTTCAAACTCTCGTTCCCATACACCGGGCGATAGGTTGGTTTGCTGTGGATTAACCGTTGACCGCAAGGTCGATTTTGGTGCGCCGAGATACGCATTGTATTCATCGTAGGTCCAAAGTTGGGAATGATCTTGTGTGCCGAAGTCAAACCCGAAGTAGCCGTTTCCAAGAAGCGTGGTTGTCAAACCGAAGCGGACTTTTTGAAATTGATTTTGTCCGCCCATATTTTCCGTGTTAACGTTGATCACGTTTACGGGTGCATACGGCGTTTTCTTTTGTTCGCGCAAATAATCGTTCGTTGCGTTCTTCCATTCGTTTAGCGAGTTGCTCGAAGAAGGGAATGTCTCAAACATACGACCGTTGACGTAGGGCGCAAAATCGTCGTCGCTACTGCCGTTTGTGATGATGATGGGTTTTTCACCGACCAGCTTGCGTGTGTTTTGAACGATCTTCACATAGCCATCTTTCCATTCCTCGCGATCCATCACTTCATCATAGAAAACTCCATCCCAAAGTCCGGTTGAGAGAATTTGGTCGTTTACGAACGTCGCAAGGTACGCAGGCCACGGCGAGTTTAAATTGAGCGCACGCGTTGCCGGCCAGATGCTGACTTGGTTTCCGCTTGCATCCTTGAGCCACCAACTAGCGTCGATTCCTTTGTAGAGCGATTGATGCAACGAGTCGTTCCAATACAGATCATTCCAACTTACGGTTGCAACGTAGGGTAGAATAATGATATCCGGATTGCGCTTGCGAATCTCCGTAAAGAACGACGTGTTGTATAATTGAGCTTCCGCGGGAATCACGATGAGATCAAACGTGGAAAGCGTTTCCATGCCCTTGTCGAGTGTTGATCCCGACATCAAAAAATAGTTCGCCGTACGGACGAAGCTGTTTTCTGTCAACCTGTCGCTCTTGTCCGCCATAGCTCCTAGCGACGGCGGATTAGCGACGGTGGACTGCGTGCGGGTTTCTGCTCGGCTTGGTGTCGCCTGCCAAAACAGGACGATGATCAGCATGGCCGAAAGCAATCTGTGCATAGGTGATTAAGGAATTTTCGGTTCGTCCTCTTTTGCCATCCTAGGATTTGGTGAGAACAGTTTGTTGTTGATTTTCCACTGATCCACATACTGTCCGATGCCCTGCGTGTCACGTTTATTGCGAACCGTGGTCGTGCGTTGCGACCAGCGAATCAAGGATTCCAAATTGATCTTGTATCGTCCCTGAACAACAACGTAGGTGACCTCTTGATCCTGGATGGCTCGACGCACGGTGCGTTGGCTGACCCCGAACATCTTGGAAGCCTCAGAAACCGATAAACGAATAGTGGGTGTCATAAAAGTTTACTCTGTCCGGCATTGAGAGGCCGGCAGTGTGGATAAATATATTTGTCTACGACAGTGTAGCCAAAAAAATGGAAAAAGTCAACGACTTGTCTCGAAACCATTGATTTTTCAGGGATTTTAAAGTAATATCTCCTGACTGCCTCAGATTTTTCCCTAAAACATACTTCATCTGTGACACCACAACGCGAACAATTTCTCTTGTTCCGGATCAAGGCATTTCAAGACAATAAGGCATTTAGCGAATTGTTTCTTGAATACAGTCCAAACATCCAGCGATACCTCACCTCGCGTCTACCCAGTCGCCAGGACGCCGAAGATCTTTTTGGTGAAGTAACGCTTCGGGTTTGGAACTACGCCCTGACCAATTCGATCGACTCCTTTATAGCGCTTACGCTTGGAGTCGCTCGAAACCTCGTTGCGGATTTCTACAAGCACCGCGAAAAGCGGAGCGATCTGACACTTACCACTGATCTTGCCGAAGAGACCCTGGGAGATGATGGACACAAAAAAATGGTAAGCGAGCTGGATGCAAAAATGCTGATGGCCGCGATTACCGATCAAGAAGACGAAGAAGCCATCCAGATTATTCATCTACGCTATGTAGAAGGATATCGCGTGAAGGACATTGCCAAGTTGTTAGGAAAAACCGAAAACGTTATCTCCGCTCATATCTACCGAATCCTCAAACGGATCAAAGACCGTTTTGAAAAGAAGTATCCCGGATTATGAACGAGCCAAACATCGAACAACTCTTCAAGAAATTCAAAGACGACCCAGCAATGGGTACGTCTTTTGATATGACGACAACTCGTGAGTTGATTTCGAAGTCACTCGGATTTGACCTCGCGGACACCGTACCAGCCAAGTACAGCTTCCGAGACCACGTCGAGTTCTACGTCTTCCGGTTCACCCACGCCGCCATGAAGCCGCTCGTAACAAGTTTCGCGGCCGTGGTCCTGCTCCTTACTGGATGGATCGGCGCCACCAACGCTTCCTTTGACAGTCTTCCGGGTGACCGTCTCTACCCGATCAAACTCTCGATGGAAAAGCTCCAGCTCGCCGCCGCGCTGGATACCAAGCAACGCTCACGCCTCGAGCTCGAGTTCACGAGTCGTCGACTAAACGAGATGGTCGAGCTCACGGCCGAGCGCAATCTCGCAAATCCTGTACGTGTGCGCATAGCCGTCAAGCAATTCAAGGATAACGTCTCGACACTTTCAAACGAACTCACAAATGAAGGTTCCACAGAACTCGCAAAAGCCGTTGGTCGAAAAACCCAGGCCTATCGAACAAGCGTAAAAGCCACATCAAAAGATGTTCCAAAGGAAGTTGCGGCACAGGTTGCAGAAGTAGAGGATCTGATCGACACCACGCAGGATCAAGCCGTCGAAGTGATCGTCACCGCGCATGAAAACCAAGACGATCCGGAAACCGCGGCCGAGCTGAAGCTAACGTTTGATAAGCAGATCGCAACCATCGATGTTGGCACAGACAAAACCTTGGCCGCAAAGCTAGTTCAGGCCCAGGCTCTGGCGGACGCGAAGTCTTACCGACGAGCGTTCCAGTTGTTGAAGGAGGTTGAACTGTTGTTGAAAAATTGACTTGGTAGCCGCAGGCTTTAGCCTGCGCGAATTCATCACGACATTCGCGCAGGCTAAAGCCTGCGGCTACAACGACGTCCATTCCTCCATTCTCTGTCTCGAGCCGGGACTCTTTCCTGCGAAGGAATCCTCGCTCGCCCCTTGAATCGCTCAGACCAGGCATTAGTCTGATTGTGGCCACATAGACTGATGCTTGCTTCTGCGCAAGATTCAATGGGCTCTAACCACTGTCCTCAGCTCAAAGGTCGAGACGCAAGCGCGTCGCTGAAGGCATCTCATATTCATAATAGAAAGGATACAATTCACTATGTCTAATTCCCTACAAATGGGTAAGAAAGCGCTTTCGATCGTCGTTGTAGCCGCTACCGTCCTCTGGACGGTCGGCCTCACCTCGTTCGTTGCCCCTTCAGCATCCGCCGCTTCCTACGGCGATCTGATCAAGGGCACCACCCTCTCCACCGTTTATTACTACGGTTCAGACGGTCAGCGCTACGCCTTCCCAAATGAGAAGACCTTCTTCTCCTGGTTCCCTGACTTCTCCGGCGTTGTTACGATCTCAGATTCTGAGCTCGCAAACATCACCCTTGCCGGAAACATCGTTGTTCGCCCTGGATCACGATGGATCAAGATCACATCTGATGCAAAAGTTTACGCTGTCGCACGCGACGGTTCGATCCGATGGGTCGAGAACGAAGCAACCGCTGTTGGTCTTGCCGGTGCCGCTTGGAACACATTCATCGATGATGTTCCAGACGTCTTCTTTGTTGACTACACCGTCGGTGACTCATTGACCTCAGCGGCCTCCGGTTACGAAGGCATGGTCTGGTCTGATGGTACCATGAAGTACATTGTCTGGGGTGGCAAAGTGCACACACTTACCGCTTCCGGCATGACAGCTAACTGGATCAAGGCAGGTTCTGTCCTTATGGGATCTGGCTTCAACAAGTCCAGCCTTCCAATGGCAGCAGCTGAAATCACCGCAAAGCTTGCATTCTTGACGGATGCAGCCCAGATGGTTGAGACCGCTGATTATGCTCAGACCCAGCAGATCTCGGTTGCCCTCGCTTCTTCTTCTCCAGCTGCAAGCACCCTTGTTACAAGTGCAACGAACGTCGGTGGCGCAACTCCAGGCCAAGCAATCGGAAAGCTTGCCTCCTACACGTTTACGAACCCAACCAGCAGCGCTGTGAAGGTTACGAACGTGAAGATGCGTCGCAAAGGTGTTTCTTCTGACGCCACTCTTGTCAACGTTTACTTGTTCAACGGCTGGGTCCGTCTTGCGGATTCCGCAACTGTTTCAAGTGGTTTAATCACCTGGAACGACGCTTCTGGTCTCTTCACGATTCCAGCGGGCGGCTCCATGACTGTTGATGTACGTGCCGATCTTCTCACTGGCACATCCGGTCAAACGGTTGGTGTTTCACTTGACCCAGACGACGTCTCATTCTCTGGTGCATTTGACTCGACAGGCACAGAGATGGCTTCTGCGGTTCACACGATTGCTACCGTTGGAAACTTTGGAACGGTTAGTTTCGCTGCTCCAACACCTGCAATTAACGCAAATGCAAACGTAGAGAATGACTACCGTATTTGGGAGAGCAGTGTGAGCGTTAATAACAACGAAGCATGGCTTCACACGCTCCGATTCCGCAACATCGGTTCCATCAATGCCGCAGATCTCGGCAACTGGCGCTTGTACGTTGCTGGAACGATGCGTGGTGTTGCCGTTCCTAAACAGGATGCAAACGGATACATCACCTTTGATCTGTCCGCAAATCCAGTCAAACTCAACACAGGTGTTCACACCTTCAAAGTGTTGGTCGACGTGATTGGTGGTTCCACCCGAACCGTAACCGTTGGTATGCGTAACTCAGCTGATGCTGTGTTCGTAGAAGACGATTACAATCAGCCAATCTTGGTTCAGAGAGCTGGTGGTACCTTCTCTGCTCTTGATGCTGGTGCTCAGACCCTTGCGTCTGGCAACATCAGCTTTACAAAGAAGACCAATTCCGCTTCTGGCGACGTGATCAACTTGGCTTCTGGTGCTTCTCTCGCTTCGTTTGAAGTGAAGGCAACAGGAGAACCAGTAAAGATCGAAAGTCTCGACTTCAACATCGTCCAGGACGACGCTGGTGACAACGCTTACACCTTGCGAAACGGTGCTGTCTATGTAAATGGCGTTCAAGTTGGTTCTACAACGGCAATTCCAGCTACCATCGATATCACCGCTCCAGGTGCGGTACCAAACGTCTATGCTCGCTTCACCTTCGGTTCTTCCTTTGTGGTCAATCCTGGCACGCCAGTGATCATGGAAGTGAAGGCTGATGTGTATGACAGCGATGGTGCAAACGATGTTCTTGCAAACGACACGATTCAAGTTCAAATTGAATCAGCAAACGTAAACAGCAACATGTTGCTCATGAGTTCTGGTTCTTACATCTCTCGCCCAGGCGCTGACATTGTAGGCAACACGCTCACTGTTCGCACGGGTGGACTTACCACAGCAAACAACGCAAGTTACTCTGCTCAGTCCGTTGTTGCTCCAAAGACCGACTTCAAGGTTGGTTCATGGACCATCAAGGCCGCTACAACAGAGAGCGTAAACTTGACACAGTTTGATGTCGGCTTCTCTGCGGTGGTTGACGCCGCACTCGCTTCTGACGATTACACAAACTTGTACTTGAAGTACGGTCCAGCTGGTAACGAGAATACCTCGTCCATTAAGACCACTGTTTCTGACACGTCGAACGTCTGGTCACTCAACTACACACTTGCTCCAGGTGAAACCATCTACGTCAATGCCTACGCAAACGTAGCATCGAGTGTGTCTGACGGTGACGCTACGGTTGATACCGTGACTGCTGACCTTACCGCTGATGGAACATCCGTCGCCTCCGGTACAGCAATTCCTGGTGCTGCTGTTCTTGCTAGTGTGATCTCTTGGTTCGCAGGTGGT